>JBFKGZ010000056.1:0-17179 GCA_041633075.1 Candidatus Deferrimicrobiaceae bacterium
ACGCGCGCACCGCCGTCGTCTTGCCCGTGCCCTTCTCCCCCCGGATCAGAACACCGCCGATCGTGGGGTCCACCGCGTTCACCAGAAGACCCTTCTTCAACAGATCCTGACCCACTATCGCGCTGAACGGAAACAGACGCATACTCCTATCCCCAGATCATTGGATGAAGAAACGGAAGAAGCGTTGGCCCTTGTGGTCGGCCGGCAAGGGGTTTACGACGGCCAGCAGGCAATCCACGTCAGTACCCGCGCTCCCGGGGCGGCATCATCAATACTATCAGAAAACAGAAAACGACGGCAGAGAAGATGAGGAAAATCGTATGCCTTCAGGACAGATAAGGCTCCTCCCCCGGAGGAATCGCATCGAGAAACTCGGCGAAGTGCTCCTCGATTTCTTCGGGACAGGATTTTGGTTCCCCCCCGCCGTTCAGATACCGCAAGAACCCACCGCACGTCTCACAACGGTCGCGATGCGTATCGAACAGAAGGGAGAGGGAAGGGGCCAAACGCTGCTCCTGGAATGCCTGCAGGAGATTCTCCACCTGCCGTTTTTGCTCCTCGGCGGCCATTTTCTGGTATTTTTCCAGCCCCTTGTGGTGCTCCCTCGCTTTCTGAATCACGAAGGAGTTCAGCCTTTCCCGGAACTCCTCCGGGATCTCGGTCAGCCGGATCTGCCGGCAAATCAGCTTCGTCTTGTCGTAGGTCTGGACGAATTTCGTACAGGACTCGCACATCACGAGGTGGTCATCCAGGTCTCTACGCAGTTGTTCCTCCATGGAACCATCGAGGTAATCCCCCAGAAGGTAGACCAGCTCCTTGCAGTTCATGGCATCTATTCCGTCTTCCCTTCCCGAAGATACCGGGTCAGCTGTTCCCGCAGATACAGGCGCGCCCGATGGAGGCGCGATTTTACCGCGGGGACCGTCAGCCCCAAAATTTGCGCGGTCTCCTCGTTCGACAGCCCTTCCACATCGCTCAGCACAAAGACCACCCTGTACTTTTCGGACAGATCGTCCGTGAACTTCTTGATCACGTGCCCCAGTTCCTTGTCGAGCATCTTCCGCTCGACTTCCTTGCTCCAGTCCTCGACCGGACTCGTGTGCATGCCGTCTTCCGTGAAAACGGGCATGAACTCCTCGATGGACACCGTCTCCTGCCGACGCTTCCCTCGAAGCCGCATCAGGCAGGCGTTCACGCAGATCCGGTAGATCCAGGAGTACAGCGCGGAGTTCCCTTTGAACGTGTGCGCCTTCTGGAACACGGTCAGGAACACGTCCTGCGAGGCTTCCTCGGCGTCGCTCTCGTTCTTCAGGATCGACATCGCAAGGCCGTAAATCTTACCGTGAAACCGCTCAAAGAGCGCTTCTACGGCCTCGGAGGAGCCGTTCCGAAGTTCCTCCAGCAGAACGTTGTCGTCTAGCAACCGCTCAGCGGGCATTCTCCACTCCCCGTTAGATTCGACCTCGCAAACCGAGTTTCATCTATCTTTCCTGAATGTCAACGATTATCACGTTTTTCCTGGCCGGTGCAAGACCCGGTCATTCCGGCCGGGGACCTTTCGCGCTTGGCCGTGCAAGGAATTTGCCTTACAATCAGAGGAAACGCCGGTTGTTGCGGCATGTCGGGAGATATCTGTGAAATTCCCTCGGGCCTTCTATTTCCTCGCCGCCCTGGTAACCACCGGGGCCCTCACCTTTGTCCTTACCATGGTCAAGCGGGAAAGGACCGCGGTGTCTTTTCTCTACTCCCACCCGAAGGGGGGGGATCGAGAAGGGGAGGTCGAGCTCTTCATCGGGTCGTAGGCGCGTTTTCAGGTTTTAAAAAAAACAAGGAAAAGCAGAACACCGATGCAGACGGAGAGAAGTCCCAGCAGGAGGATTTCCAGGGAGCCGCTCGGCTTTCGCCTTACTCCTGTCCGGTGTGGGGTCCTGCCGGCATCGGAGTTCGATTTCGGTCTGCGGGAATTGCGCGGGGCAGATTTCGCCATACCATAACATCCCTATTCGTAAAGATTCAGCTCCGCGGAAATTTCCAGAACGTAAGATGCCGCCCGCCGATTCTCTGTTTCCTCTTCAAGCCCATGGGCTCTCCTTCTCAAGCATCAGGAAATCCCTTGGGAATGAAATCCGGAGTCCTGCGGACAAATTCCCCACGGTGAGAATCCCACGGGCACGGCACGACACCCTCCCGTTTTAAAACCTTGAACCAGGAACCGTTTCGCGTTTATTTTCCGGATCATCATCCAGATAAAGACAAAAATGCAGATAACCGCATGATTATGGATGCCTTCCCCCGTAAGGATTTGACTTCGATGCGGAAATATGGACAATATTTCCTGATTTTCTTTTTACGGGGGAGAGATGAATAAACGACTCTTCATTGCGTCTGTGCTCGCCGCCCTGATCCTGTTCGGTCTTTTTAAGATCTTCCCCCGCCCGCAGGATTTGCCCGGTCATGCCCAGGCGGAAAAGCCCGGGGAGACGTCGCGGGAAATCCAGGACGTGGTGAAGCCCGGGGAGACGATGTTTGACATCTTCAAGAAGTACGAACTGAACTCCCAGGATCTGTTCCACCTCAAGGAAGCGTCCGCCGGCGTCCACCGGCTGGGGAAGATCACCGACGGAAAACCATACCGGATCGAGCTGGGCCCGGACAACAGCGTTCGGTCCCTCACGTACCAGATCAACGACGACGTTCTGCTCAACATCACCCGTGCCAACCCCGGCTTCCGGGCGGAAAAAATCACGATCCCGTACGAAACGAAAACGAGCAAGATCGGGGGGATCATCGAGAACAACCTCTACGACGCACTCGGCAATGGCGGGGAATCCTCCCTTCTCGCCTACGCTCTCTCCGACATCTTTTCATGGGATATCGATTTCACGACCGACCTGCGCAACGGCGACACCTTCAAGGTCGTCGTCGAGGAGCAGTGGCTGGACGGTCGGTTCAAACGATACGGAAGCATCCTTGCCGCCGAATTCATCAACAACGGGAAGGCCTACCGGGCCTTTCGATACGAGGGCCCCGACGGGCGCGCCGGGTATTACGACGAAGCGGGGAAATCGCTGCAGCGGTCGTTCCTGAAAGCACCGCTTTCCTACCGTCGCATCAGCTCCCGGTTCACCAACAGCCGGAGGCACCCGATCCTCAAGATCCGGCGGCCGCACCGGGGGGTCGACTACGTCGCTCCCCGGGGGACACCGGTTTCCGCTTTGGGGGATGGAAGCGTCCAGTTCGCCGGATACAAGGGATCCAACGGTAACCTCGTGATCCTGAAGCATCCGAAGGGATTCACCACCTACTACGGACACCTCCACAAGATCCGCAAGGGGATCCGGCGCGGCGTCCGGGTCGCGCAGGGGGACGTCATCGGATACGTCGGATCGACCGGCCGGGCCACCGGCCCCCACCTCCATTTCCAGATGAAGAAGGGGAACCGGACCATCAACCCGCTCCGGGTAGACGTCCCGCGCAGCGACGGGATACCGAAGAATCTCCTCGCCGACTACGACAAGATCCGGCGGGAAAGGGGACTCGAACTGGCCTCGATCGTCCCGTCCCCGCAGAAGCCGGAACCGGAGGCCAAGGCGCAAACGATCGCGTCCGCCCGCTGATCCTTCCGTTTCCCCGGGTTTCCCGGTTCGCGGGGACCGTCCCGTCCGACCCGCGAGGATCTTTCTTCGCGATGCAACCGCTTCTTCCTTTCCGCTACTCGAGAATTTCCGAGGACGGGTGTTTTTCCCGCCACCGATCCCACGTCGTATCGTCCGAGGGAAGCTTTCGCAGCCAGCGCCGGAAATATTTTCCCTGGATCCCCAGCAGCCCTTTTGCGTACGGGTACCAAAGCGTCTCCGTTTCCCGGTCGTAGAGCACGAAGGTGTCCCGGTAGGTCCACCCGGTGGGGACGATCGTCAGCGTCTTTCCGTCGATTTGGCGGCTGTACACAGCCGCTAGGTCGACGAGCGGTCAATACGCGACCGCGATCTGCTTTCCCCCCAGCGTGCTGTTTGCGATCTCGTGCCTGCTCAGTCGGGGGACCGAGTACGCCCTCGTCTCCTCCCCCTCCGCCACCCCGATGACTCGCGTGCGCCCGGGAAGCCCGCTTCCCTCCTCGCTGACGTACGAGTCGGTCAGGGGGGTAAACGCGTTCCGTCCAATACCGTGCTGGAACCCTTTCGGGTCGAAGCCCAGGGTTATCGCCTGGGTGACGTCCCACCGCTCTCCCCTCTGGTCCACGAGGTAGGTCTTCTCTTTTTCCCGGATCACCGATGCCGCGCGGGCAAGACCCGCGCCGGTCATCCCGGCCAGGACGAGCAGGGTGATCCACGGAACAAAGCGCCGAATCTCCATGATTGACCTCCGAAGGAAAAATATGTCCTGTCCGTTCGTCGCCCCGGAACGGGATAACCTTACCCCTTCCCGGAGAAAAGTCCGCCCCCTCCTGTCCCTTTCGATGCAATTCCCTTTGGTTTAGGGCCCAGGAAACGATTTCGGGGAAAAACCGGAAACCCGGAGAGGAAGATTCCTGCGTGCCTACTCCACCGTGACGCTTTTTGCGAGGTTCCGCGGCTGATCGACGTCGGTGCCTTTGAGCACCGCCATGTGGTAGGCCAGAAGCTGCAGCGGCACCACTTCGAGGATCGGGAGGGCAAGCCCCCCGCACGGCGGAAGGAAAAATACGTCCTCCGCTTTTTCGGCCAACTCCTGGTCCCCTTCCGTGCCCACGGCGATGATCCTGCCGCCCCGGGTGCGGGCCTCTTCGAGGTTGGACAGGGTCTTCTCGTAGGTGTCGCCCCGAGAACACAGGACAAGCACCGGCATCTGCTCGTCAATGAGGGCGATCGGTCCGTGCTTCATCTCTCCCGCCGTATACCCTTCCGCATGGATGTAGGAAATCTCCTTGAGTTTGAGCGCCCCCTCCAGCGCGATCGGGTAGGAGATCCCACGTCCCAGATACAGGAAATCCCGGGAGTCCTTGTACTTTCTGGCGATCGCCAGGATTTCGTCCTCTCTTTTGAGCACGTCCTCGATCCTTCGCGGCAGATCGCTTAGCTCCAACAGGTGGGTGGAGATCTCGCGGGAGGAAATTTTCCCCCGCGCCTGCGCCAGGTGCAACGCCAGGAGGTACAGGGCGACAAGCTGGGTCGTGAACGCCTTGGTCGACGCCACGCCGATCTCGGGTCCTGCGTGCGTGTAGATCACCCCCTCGGACTCCCGCGCGATGGTCGAGGACAAGACGTTGCAGATGGAGACCGATACTGCGCCTTTTCCCTTCGCCTCCCGTAGACCGGCCAGGGTGTCCGCCGTTTCACCGGACTGGGAGATCGGGATGCAGAGCGTCCCCGGCTCCACGACAGGATTTCGGTACCGGTACTCGGACCCGAGATCGACCTCCACCGGGAGGCGGACAAGCTCTTCGATGATGAATTTGCCGACCAGCCCAGCGTGCCAGGAGGTGCCGCAGGCGACGATGATGACTCTCGACAGGCGCTGCAGTTGATCCTCGGGGAGGGGGAGGGTCTCGAAAAAAACCTTGCCTGAATCCGGCAGCATCCGGCCGGCCAGCGTGTCCAGGATCGCCCGGGGCTGCTCGTGGATCTCTTTCAGCATGAAGTGCCGGTATCCGCCCTTTTCCGCCATGACGGGCGACCAGTCGATGTACACCGTCTTGTGCTGGCGGGAGTTTCCGTGAAAATCCGAAAGCTGGACCCCGTTCCCGGTGGCGACGACGATCTCCCCGTCCTCGAGAAATATCGCGTTGCGCGTGTGGGACAGAAGGGGCGGCAGGTCCGATGCTACAAAGGTCTCCCCCTCGCCGATCCCCACCACCATCGGGCAATTCAGGCGCGCCCCGACGATCGTCCCCTTCTCCTTTTCGGAGATGGCGAGGAACGCGTACGAGCCGCTCAGTTCGGACACGGTCTTTCGTGCAGCTTCCGTCAGCGAGAGACCCGAGGAGACGAAGTCGTCGAGAAGGTGCGCGATCACCTCGGTGTCGGTCTCGGAAAAAAACGTTCGACCCCGGGAGATCAGACGGTCCTTCAGCTTGCGGTGGTTTTCGATAATCCCGTTGTGGACAACCGCCACCGTACCGGTCTTGTGCGGATGGGCGTTCATGTCGGACGGCCGCCCGTGCGTCGCCCACCGGGTGTGGCCCACGCCGCATGTGCCGGTGATCGGTTCCCGGGAGACAAGGTCGAGAAGGCGCGCGATCTTCCCTTCGCTTTTCCGGATGACGATCTCGCCGCCGTCGAGGATGGCGATCCCCGCGGAATCGTACCCCCGGTACTCCAGCCGCCGCAGACCGTCCAGGAGAATCTCCCCGCACTGCCGTGGACCCGTGTACCCCACGATCCCGCACATGCGTCAGTCCTTTTCCTTCAAGGCGGGAATCTTTATCCCCGCCTTCTTCAGCAGTTCGGGCATCCGCCGGATCACCCAGTCGGCGATGTTCTTCTGCTCCACCCGCGAAAGGGCGAGGGCATACGGCGGGATATCTTTGGTGATGGTCGCCCCTGCCCCGATCAGGGCCCCTTTCCCGATCGCAACCGGTGCGACCAACTGCGTGTCGCTGCCGACGAAAACGCCGTCGCCGATCACGGTGGTGTGCTTTGCGATCCCGTCGTAATTGCAGGTGATCGTCCCGGCGCCGATGTTGGCCTTCTTCCCCACGAACGAGTCGCCGATGTAGGCAAGGTGGTTGGCCTTCGACCCCTTCCCGAACCGGGTTTTCTTCATTTCCACGAAATTGCCGATGCGGGCATCTTCCCCGACGTCCACCTCCGGGCGAAGGTGTGCGAACGGCCCCAGGATTGCGCCTCTTCGCACATGTGAATCCGTGAGCACCGTGTACGGCTTCAGGTGCGCGCCGTCGTCCACCCGGCAATTCTCCACCACACATCCGGTCTGGATCCTTACCCCTTTGCCGATCCTCGTCTTCCCGAGCAGCACGACCCCGGGTTCGATCATCGAGTCGGCTCCCACGGTAACTTCCGCCTCGATGTAGGTGTGATCCGGCGCCAGAACGGTCACCCCGATGTCCATCAGGGCATCGATCTTCGTCCGCCGCAGCACCTCGGAGGCCTCGGCCAGTTCCTTTCGGGAGTTGATCCCGCGCACCTCGTCGGGGTTCCCGGCGACCACGGGTACGACGCTCTTCCCTTCCTGGAGGGCCTGCACGACCAGGTCGGTCAGGTAGAATTCCCGCTGCACGTTGACGTCGGTCAGGCGCGGGAGGTTCCTCGCAAGGAACTTCCGGTCGAAGACGTAGGTTCCCGAGCTCACCTCCCGGATCTTCCGGATCTCGGAACCCCCGTCCCTCTCCTCGACGATCCGCGCGACGGTGCCGTCCGGGTTCCGCAGGACACGCCCGTACCCGGAAGGGCTGGAGAGGATCCCGGTCAGCACGGACGCGGCCGCCTTCCTGCGCCTCCGGGTTGTGATGAGAGCACGGATGGTCCGGGGATGAATGAGCGGGGCATCCCCGCACAGGACGACGACCTCCTTCGTATTGGAGGAGAGCACGGAAAGCCCGCAGCGGGCGGCATCTCCGGTCCCCAGCTGGGTTTCCTGGATCGCCACCTTCCCCCCGAACTCCTCCACCGTCCCGGCCAATTTCTCCCGCCCCTGACCGAGCACAAAGGCGATCTCGGCGATCCCGGCCGTTCTGGCCGCGCGGGCGACGTGCCACAGCATCGGCCTGCCCGAAACGGGGTGCGCCACCTTGGGGAGGCGGGACTTCATCCGTTTTCCCTGCCCTGCGGCAAGAATGATCGCGGAGACATCCGCCATGGACCTCATCCTTTCCCGGATGGTAGAATTGGCTCCATCCGGCCGTACTAAAGTGTACCCGGTTTCCCCGGGGAAAGGGAACGCCGAAAGTGACGGATCTGAAGAACGCTTTGGACAGAATCGAGTCGGACCTCAACGACCTGAAGCGCCAGTATGACCTCTTCTTCCAGGGAACCAGGCGCACCGAGCCCCAGGAGGAGCGCAGGATCCTCGGATGGATGGTTCGCCGGATGGGGCAGCGGAAGCTCCCGAACACTTCCGACCAATTCCGGTTCAGCAGCCTGCAGAACCGGTTCCATTCCTATTCCAACCTGTGGACCCGGATGATCAGGGATCTGGAGGAGGGCCGGCTTACGCGGGACAGCGGAGGAAAGATCGCCCACGCGACCCCCTTGAGCAAGGAAACGATCCCCCCGGACCAGCTCGATCAGGTGCTCGAACAGCTCAAGAGCGCCCGGCAGGAGTGCGGCATGACGACGGAAGAAAAAGACCTCGATGCCCTGCGAACGATGCTCAAGGCGCGCGCCGCCGAAATCGCCGGGAAGTCCGGCGCGCGGCAGGTCAAGTTCCGTGTCACCATCGAGGGGGGAAAACCGAAAATCAAGGCGGGAACGCGCTAACCCGCGGCGGACATCCGGGCGATCGCCCTCTGAAGAGCGCTCGCTATCTTTTGATACGAAGCGTCGTCCATCGACAGGTCCCGGAGGGCGGCCTCGGCCCGCTCGTGGGCCTGACGCGCACGATCGACGTCGATCTCGTCGGCCTTTTCCGCCACGTCCGCCATGATGACCACCCGCTCCGGCGTCACCTCCGCGAATCCTCCGCCCACGGCGATTTTCCAGACCCGGTCACTCTTCCGGTAGCAGAGCACCCCGATCCGGAGGTTCGCCAGATACTGGGTATGCTCGGGAAGCACGCCGAATTCCCCCTCGTGCCCGGGGGCGATGACCTCGTCCACCTCCTCGGAGACGACAAGGCGCTCGGGGGTGACAAGTTCCAGCTTGATCGTCGATGCCATCGTGCTCTTCCCCCAAAGCTCCGCTTTGCGGAACGACTCGCGTTACCTGCTTTCGATTCGCCTCATTCGGCGGCGAGGAGCTTCTTCCCGGCCTCGATCGCTTCCTCGATCGTACCGACCATGTAGAACGCCTGCTCGGGAAGATCGTCGTGCTTCCCGTCGACGATCTCCTTGAAGGAACGGATCGTATCCTCGAGCCGGACGTACTTTCCGGGAATCCCGGTGAACTGCTCGGCGACGAAGAACGGCTGCGAGAGGAAACGCTGGATCTTGCGCGCCCGGGCAACCAGCAGCTTGTCGTCCTCCGAAAGCTCGTCCATGCCGAGGATCGCGATGATGTCCTGGAGGTCCTTGTACCGCTGGAGGACCTTCTGGACCGCGCGGGCAACCTCGTAGTGCTCCTCGCCCAGTACCAGCGGGGAAAGGATGCGCGACGTCGAGTCGAGCGGGTCCACCGCCGGGTAGATCCCGAGCTCCGCAATCTGCCGGGAGAGAACGGTCGTGGCGTCCAGGTGCGAGAAGGTCGTCGCCGGAGCGGGGTCGGTCAGGTCGTCCGCGGGGACGTAGATCGCCTGGACCGAGGTGATCGAGCCGCGGTTCGTGGACGTGATCCGCTCCTGGAGCTCCCCGAGGTCGGTCGAGAGTGTCGGCTGATAGCCGACCGCCGAGGGGATCCGGCCCAGAAGCGCCGACACCTCGGAACCGGCCTGGGTAAACCGGAAGATGTTGTCGATGAAGAGGAGCACGTCCTGCCCCTCCTCGTCGCGGAAATATTCCGCGGCGGTCAAGGCCGACAAGCCGACGCGCGCCCGCGCGCCGGGAGGCTCGGTCATCTGTCCGAAGACCAGGCACGCCTTCTCGAGAACCTTGGACTCCTTCATCTCGAGCCACAGGTCGTTCCCCTCGCGCGTGCGCTCCCCCACGCCGCCGAACACGGAGTAGCCGCCATGCTCGATCGCGATGTTGTGGATGAGCTCCATGATGATCACGGTCTTCCCCACGCCCGCACCGCCGAACAGGCCGATCTTCCCCCCCTTGGAGTAGGGGGCCAGAAGATCGACGACCTTGAGCCCGGTTTCGAGGATCTCGACCTTGGTCGACTGCTCCTCGAAAGAAGGGGCGTGCCGGTGGATCGGGTACCGTTTCTCCGTGGTGATCTCCCCCATCTCGTCGACAGGATCCCCGATCACGTTCATGATCCGGCCGAGCGTCTCGGGGCCGACGGGAATGGTGATCGGACCGCCCGTGTCGATGGCGTCCATCCCCCGAACCAGCCCTTCGGTCGAGTCCATCGCGATGGCGCGGACGATGTTGTCGCCCAGGTGCAGGGCCACTTCCACGGTTAGGTTCCCCTCCTTGTCGCTGATGCTCGGGTTCGTGAGCTTGATCGCGTTGTAGAGAGCCGGAAGCTGGCCCGGCTCGAACCGGACGTCCACGACGGGTCCGATCACCTGGACGATGTTTCCTTTGTTCATGATTCCCTCGCTTCCTTCGATATCCGCAGCAAAGCGGCCCGCCCGGGGGCAAGCCTTGATCGATGTTATCCCTTCAGCGCCTCGGCTCCGCCGATGATCTCCATCAGTTCCTTGGTGATGGAGGCCTGTCGCGCGCGGTTCATCTGGAGCGTGAGGGTGGAGATCATCTCCACCGCGTTGTTTGTGGCCGAATCCATCGCCGTCATCCTCGCGCCGTGCTCCCCCGCCACCGACTCGAGGAGCACCCGGAAAATCTGCGCTTCCACGTACTTGGGCAACAGGGCCTCCAGGATCTCCCTCTGGGAAGGCTCGTAGAGGTAATCGATGCCCACTGCCGGCCCTTCCTCCTCCGCCTGCGCGAAGGCGATGGGGAAGAGCCCTTCCATCCGGACGACCTGCGAGATGGCAGATCGGAACTCGTTGAACGCCACCACCACCTCGTCGACCTCACCGGCGAGGTAGGCATCCGCCAGATCGTGCGCCAGTTGCTCGGCGTGGGAGTACGAGAGCGCCCCGAGGATGTTGATGTACTCCTTCCGCAAGGGGATCCGGCGGCGCCGGAAGAAGTCCCGCGCCTTGCGCCCCACGGCGAACAGCGCTACGTCTTCGTACCTCTCCCGGTTCTCCTGGAGAAACCGGTTCACCGCGCGAAGCAGGTTCGCGTTGAAGCCCCCGCACAAGCCGCGGTCCGAGCAGACGACGAGGAGCCCGATCGTCCTCTTCTCCCGGACGGAAAGGAGCGGGTGCGCATCCTGCCCGGCCCGCCGAGCGACGGTTTGGACGACTTCCCGCATCTGGCGCGCGTACGGCCGCGCGGCGACGATGGCGTCCTGCGCCCGCTTGAGCTTCGCAGCAGACACCATCTTCATCGCCTTGGTGATCTGCTGGGTGCTTTTGACGCTGCCGATCCGCTTCCGGATCGCGCGGAGGTTCGCCATGGTTCCTCGTCGCCCCTTTGCGCGCCGTTATTCCTGGAATACGCCGCGGAACTCCTCGAGGGCGGCGGAGAGCTTCGCTTTCATGTCGTCGTCAATCGTCTTCTTCTCTCGCAGGTCCGCGAGGATCGCGCCGTGCTTGTCCCGCATGAAAGCGGAGAGCTCCGTCTCGTAGCGCGAAAGCGATGCGACCTCGTAGCCGTCGCAGAACCCGTTGGTGGCCGCGAAAATCGTCACGACCTGCTGCTCGACGGGCTGCGGCTCGTACTGGTTCTGCTTGAGGATCTCCAACAGGCGGGCACCCCGCGCCAGCTGCATCTGGGTGGCCTTGTCGAGGTCCGAACCGAACTGCGCGAACGCCGCCATCTCGCGGTACTGCGCGAGCTCGAGCCGCAGGCGCCCCGCGACCTGCTTCATCGCCTTGATCTGCGCGTTCCCCCCGACACGGGAAACGGACAGCCCGACGTTCACCGCCGGTCGGACGCCGGCGTAGAACAGGTCGGCCTCGAGATAGATCTGGCCGTCGGTGATGGAGATGACGTTCGTCGGGATGTAGGCGGAGACGTCCCCGGCCTGCGTCTCGATGATCGGCAGCGCCGTCAGCGACCCGCCCCCCTCGGCGTCGGAGAGCTTGGCCGCCCGCTCGAGCAGGCGGGAATGCAGGTAGAAGACGTCGCCCGGGTACGCCTCGCGTCCCGGCGGCCGGCGAAGCAAAAGCGAAAGCTGCCGGTAGGCCACTGCGTGCTTGGACAGATCGTCGTAGATGCAAAGCGCGTGACGGCCGCTGTCGCGGTAGTACTCTCCTATCGTGCACCCGGAATAGGGGGCGATGAAATTGATCGGAGCGGACTGGGAAGCGGTCGCGGAGATGACGATCGTGTAGTCCATCGCGCCGAACTGGCGAAGCTTCTCGACCACCTGGGCGACTGTTGACTGCTTCTGGCCGATCGCCACGTAGACGCAGATGACGCCGGTCCCCTTCTGGTTGATGATCGTGTCGAGGGCCACGGCGGTCTTTCCCGTCTGGCGGTCGCCGATGATGAGCTCGCGCTGCCCGCGGCCGATCGGGATCATCGAGTCGATCGCCTTGATGCCGGTCTGGAGCGGCTCCTTCACCGGCTGGCGTCTGACGATCCCCGGCGCCTTGATCTCGATTCGGCCGAACTCCTTGGTCTCGATGGGGCCCTTCCCGTCGATCGGTTGCCCGAGGGAGTTCAGGACGCGGCCGATCAGCGCGTCCCCCACCGGCACCTCGACGATGCGGCCGGTGCGGCGGACCACGTCTCCTTCCTTGATGAGCTGGTCTTCCCCCAAAAGCGCGATGCCGACGTTGTCCTCCTCGAGGTTCAGCACAATCCCCCGGACGTCACTGGGGAACTCGAGAAGCTCCCCGGCCATTGCCTTTTCCAGTCCGTGGACGCGGGCGATACCATCCCCGACGGAAAGGACGACGCCGGTCTCGGCAACGTCGACGCGGGTTTCGTAACCCTTGATCTGGCTTTTGAGGATCTCCGTGATCTCATCTGCGCGGATGCTCATGGCGCTTGCCTCACCCCTTCTCTAGATTTTCCCGAATCTGTTGGATCTGCGTCCGTGCGCTCCCGTCGTAGACGGTGGAACCGACCTTGACGACCATCCCCCCCAGCACGTCCGGGTCGACTTTCTCCTCCAACACGACCTTCTTGCCGGTCTGCCCCTCGAGGACGGACGCCACCAGGTCGCGCTGGGTGCTCGAGAGAGGCATCGGCACCGAAACCTCGACCCGCTCGATCCCCTCGCTCTGCTCGATCATCCGGCGAAGCTCCGTCACGATCGGGGAGAGGATGTTCATCCGCCTCTTGTCGACCAGCAGAAAAAGAAAGTTCCTCGTCGAGGGAAGGAACCCGTCGGAGGAGAGGACCGCCTCGAGCGTGGTCTTCTTGTCCCGGCGGTTGATGTGTGCGGCTTCCATCATCTCGCGCAGGAGGGGGGTTTCGCCAACCTCCTTGTCGAATCGCTCCGTCTCCTCCAGGATTCTGCGGGGATGACCCTCTTCCTGGCCGATGGCGAGCAGCGCACGGGCGTACCTTCTTGCCAGGCTTCCCCCTCCGATCACGGAACGACCTCCCGGATCCTGTCGATGTTCTCCCGCACCATACGGTCCTGGTCCTCGGGGGTTATCGTCTTCGACACGATCACCTCGGCGGCCCGGGCGGAAAGCTCTGCCGCCTCTTTACGCAGCTCCGCCTTCGCTTTCTTCACTTCCTGCTCGGCGGCGAACTGCACCTGGGTGTGAAGCCGTCCGATCTCGGCCTGCGCCACTTCCCGCATCCGTCGGGTTTCCTCTTCGGATTCGGTGTCCATCTTCTGGTTCATCTCCTCGATTTCCTGGGAGAGCCTGGCCATGCGGGTCTCGATCGCCAGGAGCTTCTCCGCCGCGGATGCTCTCGCCTCGGCCGCCTCGTCGATCGACCTCCGAAGCATCTCCGCCCGTTCCTTGAGATACGCTCCAACGGGCTTCCTCAGGAAATAGACGAGCACCCCCACCAGAATGCTGAAGTTCACGGCCTGCTTGAATATCTCCCCCCACGGGATTCCCGAGGCGCCGCCCGCTTCGGACGCGGCGGTCGCGACGGCGGGCGCGACAAGGAAACCAAGGAGGAGCAGGATCGCCCTCACGCCACACGCCTCCCGAGAATCTTCTCGGCGATCTCCTGCGAGAGGCGCGACACCTGGGCGCGCAGCACCCGGGCGGCATCTTCTTTCTCCGCGACGATCTCCCCTTTCATCTTGTCGATCTGCCGGTTGGTCTCTTCCATGACGGTTTCGATCCCTTTCCGCTCGGCCCGGGACGCTTCTTCCAGCCGGGTACGTTTGCGGGCGAGGGCCTCGCCGGCTGCTTTCCGCCGGGACTCGTCATACTGTCGGGTTTTGGCATCGGCGTCGGCGACAAGCCGTTTCGCTTCCTCCAGCGGCAGGACGGAAAGGTTCTCGCGTTCCTGAAACGTGGCGAGAACAGGCCGGATGAGAGTCACGGAAAGGACGAATGCCAGGAAGACCACCAGCGCCATCTGAAGAACGGCGAGCAGTGTAATGTCCAAAGTCTCAAATATCTTGAGGACGAGCTCCATGCAACCATCTCCTCCGGAATTCCCTGCAGGCTAGCGACAGGCATTAGAAAGATAAACAGGAAATTGCTATCACGGGAGGAAAGCCACTGTCAAGCGGTTAGTGGGAAAACCGCCCACGGTAGTCCGTGCGCGGAAGCGAAAGGAAAAAGGGCACCGCGGGTAGCCGCGGTGCCCATCGTTACAGGAGGAGCGTTCCCGCTCCGGGGAGTTTCTCTGCGCCCGGCATGTGGTGACAACGTTCTGCCGTCACGCTTGTCTTCCCACGTCCGACAGCGGTGCGGAGAAGACTCTCTACTTCGCTCCCTCTACGGCCTTCTTACCCTCTTCCATGGCCCCTGCTCCCATTTCCTTCATGTCTTTACCCGCTTCCACCACGGCCTCTTTGCCCTCTTCCATGGCCTCTTTTCCGGCCTCCATGGCCTTCTCCGGCATGGAAGGCGCCATCGCCGCGTTGTCGGCAGGAGCTGCCTCCTCGGCGGGTGGCGGAGGAGGAGGAGGAGCCTCCTTCTTCGCGCATGCTGCCAGACTAAAGGATGCGGCAAAGACCAGACTCAGAAACAGCGCCCACAATTTACGCATTTTTAACGCTCCTTTCCTGTCGCGGTTTGTCCGTTTCCCGGATACAAAGTGGTTGGCGTTTATGCGGCAAAATATAGCACATGCCAGTCGGGTTGCAACTGTTTTTTCCCCTTATTCCTGGCGCTCGGTATCGTATGGTCCCGCAGCGGGATCCGGGTTCCCCGCGAAAAGGATGTCGCAGATCCTTGCCAACTCCCCCTCGGAGAAGTAGGAGACTTCTACCCTCCCCTTCTTCGCCGTCCCGCGGATGCGCACCCTCGTGCCCCCTCTCCGGGACAATCGATCCTCCAGATCCTTGTGATGCAGGTCGCGGCGCTTCGGTTTGCGCATCGACTGTTTCCTCTCCCCCTCCTGGCACATCCGCTCCGCCTCGCGCACGGAGAGTCCCTTGCGCATCACGGTCTCGAAGATCGCCGGGAGCCGGCCGGGGGGCGCCGAAAGGAGAGCCCGCGCGTGCCCTGCGGAGATGCGGCCGTCCACGACCGCCTGTTTCACGGCAGCAGGGAGCTTGAGCAGCCGGACCGTGTTCGCCACCGTGACGCGGTCCTTTCCTACGCGCCGGGCGATCTCCTCGTGCGAGAGCGCGAACTCGTGGGACAGCCGATGGTACGCCTCCGCAATCTCGATGGCGTTGAGGTCCGTGCGCTGGACATTCTCCACCAGGGCGGCCTCGAGCGATTCCCGGTCGGAAAACTTCTTGACGATGGCGGGGATCGTCGTAACGCCTGCGGCCTCCGCGGCGCGCAGCCTCCGCTCCCCCGCGACGAGTTCGTACCCGGCGGTCGTGGGGCGAACGAGGACGGGTTGCAGAACCCCTTTCTCCCGCACGGAATCGACCAGATCCCGCAGCTCTCCCGCGGAAAAAGACCGACGGGGCTGCTGGGAGCCGGCCCGGATTTCGTTCACCGGGATATGCAGGAAGACGGGCTCCCGTTCGGCCGGGCCCGGGAGAAGGGCCGACAGGCCTCTTCCCAGAACCTTCTTTTTCAGCGGATCGGGTTTTCGTTCCATCGGCTCACCATCTCTTTGGCAAGTTCGAGGTAGGATGCCGCCCCGCGCGAACTCACCGCGTACAGGATCGCCGGCTTCCCGAAGGACGGGGATTCGGAAAGCCGCACGTTGCGATGTATAACTGTTTGAAATACTTGGGAATTTAGGTTTTCCCGCGCTTCCGCGGCAACCTGGTGCGACAGGTTGTTTCGCGACTCGAACATGGTGAGAAGGATACCCTCCACCCGGAGGGATGGGTTGACCGATTCCCGGATCTTCTCGATGGTCCGGTAGAGGCTTCCCAGGCCTTCGAGGGCGTAATATTCGCACTGCAGGGGGATCAGCACGGACCTTGCCGCGCACAAGGCATTGACGGTCAGTAACCCCAGGGACGGGGGGCAGTCGATGAGGACCACGTCGTACCGCTCCACAAGGGGGCGCAGCGCCTCACGAAGCCGCGTCTCCCACCCCTCCCGGCCGACCAGCTCGATCTCCGCGCCTATCAGATCGGCCGTTGCCGGAAGAAGATGGAGAAAAGGGAGGGCGGTTTCGCACACCGCCTCCGTAGCCGGGAGTTCGGCCATCACCACGCGGTAGATGTTCCTGTCACTCTCTCCCCCGGGGGCGCCGCCCACCCCCGATGTTGCGTTCGCCTGGGGATCCAGGTCCACGAGGAGAGTCCTTTTCTCCATCACCGCGAGGGAAGCGGCAAGATTGACCACCGTAGTGGTCTTGCCCACCCCCCCCTTCTGGTTGGCAACCGCGATGACGTGGGTCAAAGGATCCCTTTCCGAAAGCCTTCGATATCGGGCAATTTCGGGAAATACGGTATATGTACCACGCCGGGGGACGCGGCAGGAACGAATTTCTTCCGGCTTCCCCCCCGGCACACTTGCCGAAGTCGGAGCTTCCGCGCCGGGACGCATCCCGTTCTCCTCCGCTTGTCTCCTCTTTCCTTCACGGGATCCGGATCTCCCGTATCTCCCGGAAACCCATTCGCAAGGGGAGTTCGAACCGGACGGTGCGTTCCCGGGCATCCTCCCTTGGGAAGAGGCCCTCTTCCCGACGGGACTTCCCCCTCCCCTTTCCGGGCCCCTTCATCAGGAGAACGCGCCCCGGCTTCGCAACGTAGGGGAGGAGAACGGTAACGGCCGCCTCGGACGGGAGGGTGGCCCGGGTGACGATGTGCTCGAACGTCCCGATGGGGAGGCGGTGATTCGATTCCAGGCGGGCCTGCACTACCTCCGCGTTGGCAAGGGAGAGCCTCCGCAAGGTGTG
>JBFKGZ010000057.1:0-17085 GCA_041633075.1 Candidatus Deferrimicrobiaceae bacterium
GATGACAACGTTTCGTGTGGCCCTCATGGCCTCCCTTCACCGGAACGTCAAGGCCTCGATACTCCTTACTTTTTATGCCTTCCCGCCCGGCGGTTGTCAAGGGTCCGCGTGGAGGACGCGCCCGCGCAGGGTTTCGCGTTGCATCTTCCTTTGGTTACGACGACCTGTTCTCCAGTCCTGCGTTTCGCGCTTCCGCCCGCACCGCCCCTGCGGACTGCGCGAAGTTCGCCTCGAATATCGCGGCCGGTTTTTTCGCCTGAACGTCGAAGGCCGCCTTCAGCGCTTCTTTCGTAAAGGTACCACTCGACTCCCGGGCAGCACGATCCGGTCCAGTCCCATGTCCTCCTCTTCCCGGTGCATGACCGTGGCTCCCGTCCGGGCGATTCCTACGATCCCGAATTCCTCGAACAGCTTGATGGCGCTGTCGATGTTCTCCTGCTTCCCCGTGATTTCCACGATCATATGGGCAGGGGCCACGTAAATCACCTTGCCGCCGAAGATCTGCGTGGTCGAGGTGACGTGAACCCGGTCCTGGGGGGATGCCTTCACCTTGAGAAGGATGAGCTCCCGGTTGATCACGTTCGCGTAGGTTACGTCATCGGTCCTGGGGATTTCCGTGATCTTGTCGATCTGCTGGACGATCTGCTCGATCTTGTTCCCTTCTCCATGGGAAAACGAGATCGTCATCCGGCTGATCCCCTCGACGTGCGTATGTCCGACGGTGATCGTCTCGACGTTGTACCGCTTTTTCCGGATGAGGGAGAGCAGCTTGTACAGAACGCCCGGCTGGTTGTGGGCGAATGCCAGGATCGTGTTGAGTTTTTTTTGCCTCATGGGGTAACCCTCATATCGGAAAACCGGGAGCCCGCCGGGATCATCGGCATGATCATCTCCTCCATGTCGGTCACGATCTCGACCAGGTAGGCCCCCTTGTGCTTCATCGCCCGCCGCAAGGCCGGCTCGAGCGATTTCTCCCTCGTGATTCTCTCTCCGGCGATCCCGTACGCCGCGGCGAGTTTGATGAAATCGGGGTTCTTCACCGGGGTTCCGACGAACCGCGATCCGTGGAAGAGGTCCTGCCACTGGCGGACCATCCCCAGAAAGTTGTTGTTCAGCAGCAGGATCTTGATGTCAATCTTCTGCTCCATGATGGTGCCCAGCTCCTGGATGTTCATCTGGAACGATCCGTCTCCGACGATCACCCAAACGCGCTCTTTCGGGCGGGAATATTTGACCCCCATCGCCGCCGGGACCGAAAACCCCATCGACCCCAGACCTCCGGAATTGAACCACGTGTTGAAGCGGTTGAACTGGTAATACCGCGCCGCGAACATCTGGTGCTGTCCGACGTCGGCGACCACGTTGTCCTTGCCGTCCGTCAGGTCCGACAGCTTCCGGATGACGGTTCCCATCAGCAGGTTCTTGGTGTCGCCTCGGCCGTTTCCCTGGTTCACGGGGTCGAGACCCTCCCAATACCTGCGGTTCTCCGCCGCGAAGGCGTACCACTTCTTGTACGGCTTGTGTTCCACGACCTTCGTCATTTCCGCGACCGCGGGCTTGAGATCGCTGTAGATGGCAACCGTCGCCCGGACGTTCTTGGTGATTTCGGAAGGATCGTGCTCCACGTGGATCACGTCCGCGTCTTTCGCGTATTCGTCGAGTTTCCCCGTCACGCGGTCGTCGAACCGCATCCCCAGCGCGATGATCAGGTCGGCGTTCTCGATGGCGCGGTTGGCCTCCACCGTACCGTGCATTCCCATCATCCCGAGATACTGCGGATGATCTCCGGGCAGCGCGCTGATCCCGTGAAGGGTGCAGGAAAACGGCATGTTCGACTTTTCGAGGAATCGCCGGACCTCGCCCTGCGCCCCCGACTGGATGACGCCGTGCCCCACGAAGACGATCGGCCGCTCCGCCTGGGCCATGAGTTTCTGCGCGCGGGCCAGTTGGTCCTTGCCGATTCCCGGCGGCGGGAGAACAGGGTACCGGATCGTCGCGTCGAAGCCGTCATCGGGAATGACGGCATTCGAGATGTCCTTGGGAAGGTCGATGTTGACCGGCCCTTTCCGCCCCGTGTTGGCGAGATAGAACGCCTCCTTCACCACGCGCGGGATTTCGTACGGGTCGTCCAGGATGTAGGACTGTTTCGTCACCGGGACGAGCATGCCGATGATGTCGCTTTCCTGGAACGCGTCGGTCCCGATCACGGAGGTCGCCACCTGTCCCGTGATGGCGACGATCGGTACGGAGTCCATGTGGGCGTCCGCGATCCCGGTCATCAGGTTCGTGGCCCCGGGTCCGGAGGTGGCGATGCATACCCCGGGCTTTCCCGTAGCCCGTGCCATTCCCTGGGCGGCGAACGCCGCCGCCTGTTCGTGGCGGACCATGATGTGCCTAAGTTGCGGAAACTTGGGAAACGCGTCGTACACCGGCATGATCGCGCCCCCCGTGTATCCGAACAGGTAGGTCACCCCTTCTTCCACCAGGGATCGACAAAAAAGTTCCGCCCCCTTGATCGTTTTCTTCTGCCTGGCCATTGGGTTCTTCTCCGTTTTTCGTAAAGGATCTAGCTCGTCACTGCGCCTTGCGACGCGCTGCCCACGAGCCTTGCGTATTTTCCCATGACGCCGCGCAGGTACTTCGGTTCCGGGGCCTTCCACCGGGATAGCCGGTCCGCGATTTCCGCATCTCCCGCTTCGAGAGAGATGCTTCGGTCTCCGGGATGGATTGTGATCCGGTCGCCTTCCCGGACGATGGCGATCGGCCCTCCCGCCTGCGCCTCGGGGGCGATGTGTCCGACCATGATCCCGTGCGTGCCGCCCGAGAACCGGCCGTCGGTGATCAGCGCGACATCCTTCCCCAATCCCGCGCCCATCAGCGCAGCCGAAGGGGAGAGCATCTCCCGCATTCCCGGCCCGCCCTTCGGTCCCTCGTACCGGATCACGATCACGTCGCCTTTCCGGATGTTGCCGGCAAGGATAGCGTCCAGCGCGTCCTCTTCGCGCTCGAAGACCCGTGCCGGTCCCGTGTGGTGATCCAGTTCCTTTCCGCTGAGCTTCAGGACCGCACCTTCGGGAGCGAGGTTCCCGCGGATGACCGTGATGTGCCTGCCTGCCGGTGCAAAGGGGCGCTCCGGCGGGAAGAAGATGTCCTGACCGCGGCGTACCGTGGGGGCGTCCGCCAGGTTTTCCGCCACCGTCTTCCCCGTGACGGTCAGGCACTGCCCGTGGAGCAGGCCGGCGCCGAGAAGCGATTTCATCACCATCGGCAGACCCCCGATCCGGTCCAGGTCCGACATCACGTAGTTCCCGGATGGCTTGAAGTTTCCCAGAAGCGGAACCTTCTGTCCGATCCTCTGGAAATCGTCGAGCGTAAGAGCCACCTTCGCCTCATGGGCCAGCGCGAGAAGGTGCAGGACGCCGTTTGTCGACCCGCCCAGGGCCATCATCACGGCGATGGCGTTCTCGAACGCCTCCTTCGTCGCGATGTCGCGGGCGTGTATCCCCCGGTCGAGAAGCCCGACAAGCGCCTTCACGGAATCGATGCAATCCTTCCGTTTCCTGGCCGAGATCCGGTTCCGCCGGTCCACCGCAGCGTGCGAGGCGGAACCCGGGATGCTCATTCCCAGCGCCTCGATCGCCGAAGCCATCGTATTGGCCGTGTACATTCCCCCGCACGAACCGGAACCGGGGCAGGCATGGCACTCCACCTGGTGCAGTTCCGCGTCCGTCATCTTCCCCGCCCCGTGAGCGCCGACCGCCTCGAAGGCGCTGACGACCGTGAGGTCTTCCCCCTTGTATCTTCCCGGCAGGATCGTTCCGCCGTACAGGGTCAGCCCGATGGCGTTGTTCCGAAGAATGGGCATGAGCGCTCCCGGGATGCTCTTGTCGCACCCGGAGAGCGTGAGGATCCCGTCCGCGGCATACCCCTCGTGCATGGTCTCGATGCAGTCGGCGATCAGGTCCCGGGACATCAGGGAATATTTCATCCCCTCCATGCCCATCGTCTCCCCGTCGCTGATGACGGGCGTGCCGAACAGGAACGCTTTCCCTCCCGCCTGGTCGATCTCCCGGGAAAGGATGTCGCCGAGGTTCCGGATATGATCGTTGCAGGGGGTGGCGTTCGTGAAGGGACAGGCCACCGTGATGATCGGCTTTGCGAAATCCTCGTCCGTGAAATCGACGGCGCGAAGCATGGCGCGCGCGGCCGCTCGCTTGGCCCAATCGGCTCCCCCCGGGGTGCCGGTAAGCATCGTGCTGCGATGTTTCAGGGTTCGGCCTGCCATGGAAAGTTCTCTTTCCTGTGTAATGCGCAACAGGGACACCCCTGGTTCATCTACGCGATGCGGTAGGAGTGTCCCCGGTCAGTAGATGCGCCGTATAAGGGATTAGATTCCTCTTCTTTTTAATCAGTTAGGGTTTGATGATCCCTCCCCGGGAAATTCTGTCCGATAAAACCTATCCCAGGATTTACGCATCGTAAGAATTCCTATGCCAACGATCATCCGAAAAATATGGGACCGGCACGTCGTGACGGAACGGCAGGAGGGATTGTGCCTTCTCTACATCGACCGGCACCTGGTCCACGAGGTCACAAGCCCCCAGGCCTTCGAGGCCCTTCGGTTGGCGGGCCGGCAGGTCCGGCGACCCCTGTCCCTGCTGGCGGTTCCGGACCATAACGTGCCTACCTCGGCGGACCGCCTTACGCGGATCGAGGATCCGGACAGCCGCAGGCAGATCGAGACGCTGCGGGAGAACGCCAGGGAGGCGGGCATCACCCTCTTCGACATGGACGACATCCGACAGGGAATCGTCCACGTCACGGGCCCGGAAAACGGCCTGATCCTGCCGGGGATCACGGTGGTGTGCGGCGATTCGCACACCTCCACCCTCGGTGCCTTCGGGGCGATCGCGTTCGGGATCGGGACCTCGGAGGTGGAGCACGCCCTTGCCACCCAGACGCTGTGGCAGAAACGACCCCGGGAGATGCGGATCACCGTCACGGGAAGGCTGGGCCCTGGCGTCTCCGCGAAGGACGTGATCCTGGCGATCATCGCGAAGATCGGGGCCGGAGGGGGCACGGGCTACGCGATCGAGTACGCCGGGGAGGCGATTCGCCGGATGTCGATGGAAGAGCGGTTGACGGTCTGCAACATGACGATCGAGGCGGGAGGCCGGTTCGGGATGGTGGCGCCCGACGAGACGACTTTCTCGTATCTTTCGGGGCGCCCCGCGGCCCCGGGGGAAGCACTATGGAAGTCCGCGGTGGCGGAATGGAAAATGTTGCCCACCGACGACGATGCCTTATTCGACAGGGAAGAGTCGATCGACGCCTCCCGGATCGCCCCGCAGGTAACCTGGGGGACGAGCCCGGAGGACTCCCTCCCCGTGACCGGCGTCGTTCCGGACCCCACAAACCAGCCGGATTCCCGGATCCGGGAGAGGATGGAGCGGGCGATGCGGTACATGGACCTTCGACCGGGGACGCGGTTGACCGACATCCCGGTCGACAAGGTGTTCATCGGGTCGTGCACGAACGCACGGATCGAGGACTTGCGGGTTGCGGCCAAGGTAGCGAAGGGGAAGAAAGTGGCGGATCGCGTGACGGCCATGGTCGTTCCGGGGTCCGGGTTGGTCAAACAGCAGGCGGAAGAAGAAGGGCTCGACAAGATCTTTCTCGAAGCGGGGTTTCAGTGGAGACTCCCGGGGTGCTCCATGTGCCTCGGGATGAACCCGGACCGCTTGAACCCCGGCGAGCGTTGCGCTTCCACTTCGAACCGGAACTTCGAGGGACGGATGGGGCCGGGGGGACGCACCCACTTGATGAGCCCGATGATGGCGGCCGCGGCGGCTGTCACCGGGAGGATCACCGACGTGCGGGAGGTACTGTAACGAATGATCGAGAAATTCGACACCCTCAAGGCCGTGGCGATCCCCCTGGACCGGGGGAACGTGGACACCGATGCCATCATTCCTGCCCGGTTCCTCAAGACGATCAAGCGCACGGGGCTTGGCGAAGGCCTTTTCCATGCCTGGAGATTCGACGAGAGCGGAAAGGATGATCCTGACTTCCCGCTCAACAGGCTTCCGTACCGGGGCGGGAAGATCCTGGTGACGGGGGAGAATTTCGGCTGCGGCTCTTCGCGGGAGCACGCCATCTGGGCCCTGATGGACTACGGGGTCCGCGCCGTCATCGCCCCCTCCTTCGGCGACATCTTCTACAGCAACGGGCTCAAGAACGGGCTGCTGCCTGTCCGCCTTTCGTCCGGCGAGGTACGTGAGCTGATCACACAGCTGCAGGAGACCCCGGGCAGCGAGATTTCGGTAGACCTCCCCGCACAGTCGGTGACCGGCCCGGACGGTAAGGTATATAAGTTCGACATCGGGTCGTTTCCAAAGGATTGCCTCTTGAAAGGGCTTGACGAGATCGCTCTGACGTTCCAGCACGAGCCGGACATCGCCCGCTACGAACGGGACGGGAAGGCGAAGTCCCCCTGGCTTTTCCTGGATATCTGACCGGCGGAACCCCTTCGAAAGTTTGACAATCCGCGAAATGCTTCAAACGGCTGCCAGTCCGGTCAAATATTTCATCGAAATTGCCTCCCGTATGCCCTTATCATCTCCGGTATACATGCGCCACCGTGATCTAAATAAAACCGATAGGATGAATACGTGATGAACGAAGGAACGAAACAGGGGAGCGGAACCCGTTTTCTGTTCATGGCGGCGGCACTCGTTATCATCATTGCGGGAATACGAGTGGCGCAGCCGATTCTGGTACCGTTCCTCCTGTCTTTGTTTATCGCGATCATCAGCGGACCGCCGTTGTCCTGGCTCCATCGAAAAGGTGTTCCCAGAGCGCTCGCCTTGTTGATCGTGGTCGCGACCGTCATCGCCATCGGGCTGATCCTGGCGGTTCTGTTGGGAAATTCCATCGACGAATTTTCCCGCTCGCTGCCTGTCTACCAGGCGCGACTGAAAGAACAGATGGCCGCTTTGCTGGCATGGCTTGGCGGGTTGGGCATCGATGTGCCGGAAAGGGGCCTTCAGAAGGCGTTAGACCCGGGAGCGGCCATGAAACTGGTTGCGCGCCTGCTCACCGGGTTGGGCGGGGCGCTCACCAATGCATTCCTGATCCTGATCACGGTGACGTTCATCCTGCTCGAGGCGTCGGGTTTCTTCGCGAAACTTCGCACCACGGTGGCCGACCCGGATCGATCGTTCGAAACGATCGACAGGTTCCTCTCCACCATCCAACGCTACATGGCGATCAAGACGGTGGTCAGCCTGGCCACGGGGATCGCGATAACGGTCTGGCTGGCGATCCTTGGAGTCGACTACCACTTGTTGTGGGGTCTTTTGGCATTTCTGCTCAACTATGTTCCCAACATCGGGTCGCTCCTGGCCGCCGTGCCGGCGGTGATTCTTGCATTGCTCCAGTTTGGCGTTGGGCCGGCGCTCCTTGCGGCACTGGGGTACCTGGTGGTAAACATCGTATTCGGCACCGTGATCGAACCGCGGTTCATGGGGCGCGGTCTCGGCCTGTCTACGCTGGTCGTGTTCCTATCGCTTGTGTTCTGGGGATGGGTACTGGGACCGGTCGGGATGCTCCTATCCGTTCCCTTGACCATGACAGTAAAGATCGGCCTGGACAGCAGCGAGGATACGCGGTGGATCGCCGTGTTGATGGGACCGGAAAGATCTGTCGATGTTGTTTCGCAGGCCCCATCGGCCCCGGAGGATGTCTCGTAGATCCGCCCCGGTCGCCCCCCTCGGGATGTCTCCTATCTGCCCCGGGCCCGGCAATTCGTTCAACGCCCGGTGTGATCGCCTTGGGACGATGACTCCCTGGCTGTTGCTTGCTGTCATACCGGAGCAAATCCCCCGGCGAAGGGTTACTCGATATTTTTTGGCTTTAGATAATGTTATATGTTAAGGGATTAAGGTTCGTTATGTAACATGCAACACGAGGTATTTTCCCGCCGGGAAAGCATCATTCCTCACAATTCCATAAATGGCGTGCGCCATCCCGTGATGACGACGGATTGCATCATCAGAGCTCGTATTCGCCCTCGAAGTCGAGAATGAATTCGTTGGGTCTCTCCGCCAGTGTGATCTTGAACGTACCCTCTCCTTTGATGCCTGCGAGCTTCCCCGTTCCGTCGTAGGTTTTCCACGTGCCCGTGCTCTTTTCGTATTCCTTGCTGACCCGCTGGCCTTCGAATCGGGTGTATACGGATCCATGCCGGAAGTAGGCCATGGAATACCCCATCATGGGGCCTCTGCTTTTGGTCCGGTCAAGGAAGGTGACGCTGCGGCGAGAGACAAACTCGCCGGCTACCCCCACGTCGAGCTCTCCGATGGGCTCCCCCTCCATTTCGACCAGGGACAGGGCATGACCCGGCCTGTCATGAACCTGGATCGACTCGATCCGGGTAATCCGAAGGAGATACTGGTTCTTTCGTTTCTTGCGGACCATACTCCCCTCCTTTCGTCAGTCGACCGAAACGGGATCGATCAATGGGACTTCCAACAGAATTATGACATTAACGGAAAATAGGCAAGACGGAACTGCATCAAAGCGCTGTGCGATTCGGTAATCTCATCCGGAGACGCTTTCTTTGCAGGATCTATGGTCAACGGGCGAATTCCTGAGTATGATAGGCGATAGTTCCATTTCCACGGAAATTCGCCGACGAAATCAATCGAAGGGGGCAGGGCATGAAAACGTCCGAGGCGGTCGCCATCATCCACCGGGGCATCTACCGAGAGAAGGATGCCATCCGGGCCTACATCAAGTTCGCGAAGGCGGTAAAGGATCCCAAGGCGAAGAACGTGCTCATCAACCTCGCCGATGACGAGGTGGGGCATCTGACAAAACTCGAAAAGCATCTGCTGAACATCCTCAAGGATCAGCCGTGGCTTTACCCCAAGGCGGATGAGATCGACGCGGTGGCCGCCGTGTTCGCCTCGAGCGCCTATCCGGACAAGGAGATCAGCGAAGCGGACCTGGAGAATGTGGACGAAATCAGGATTCTCAATCTCGCCGTCGACCGGGAGATCATCGCGAACCGGTATTACCTCGACCTGGCCGCCAAGACGGAGTCTCCCGAGGCGAAAGAGATGTTTCTCGCACTGGCAAAGGAAGAGGAACTGCACATGAAGATCCTCAAAGCCGAGATCGACTCCATCGGCCAGAGCGGCTTCTGGTTCGACTCGCAGGAATTCACGATGGAGTAGCAGGGGGTGCCGTCGGCATGCATGCCAGACCAGTCAGGGAGGTCATCGAGCCGCAATTCGTCAGGGAAGGGGCGGGGGTAAGGCTTCGCCGGAGCATTGCCACCCGGCAGCTTGACTATCTCGACCCGTTCCTTCTGTTCGATCACTTCGGGTCGGACGATCCCGCCGATTACCTTCCGGGGTTTCCCATGCATCCCCACCGGGGGATCGAGACGGTGACGTACATGCTCGAGGGGGTCGTGCACCACAAGGACAGCCTGGGGAACTCCGGCACGGTCGGGGCCGGGGACGTCCAGTGGATGACCTCGGGCAGCGGAATCCTCCACGAGGAAATGCCCCGGCCGAAGAACGGGAAGATGTACGGGTTCCAGCTGTGGGTCAATCTACCGGCAAAGCGGAAGATGACAAGGCCGCAGTACAAGGAGGTGCAATCATCCCGCATCCCCCGGATCGCCCGCGAGGGGGGTGTCCGCATCCGGGTGATCGCGGGAGAAGTGGACGGAGTCCGGGGAGCGGTTACGGAAATCCACGCCGATCCCGGTTACCTGGATGTTTCGATCCCTGCCGGCCGGTCGTTCGGGCAGCTCCTTTCCCGGGGGCACGCGGCCTGTGCGTACGTTTTCGAGGGGAAGGGGGTTTTCGGAGCGAACGTCAACGGAGGGGGGTGCGAGGTTTCCTCGACGAACCTGGTGGTTTTCGGGGACGGGGACTCCCTGTTTATCCGCACGGATCGCCACCCCGTCCGGTTCCTGCTTCTCTCGGGAAAGCCCCTAGGCGAACCGATCGCACGATACGGCCCGTTCGTGATGAATACGAAGGAGGAAATCGACCAGGCGCTGTCGGATCTGCGCAACGGAACGTTCGTCAAATGAGTGGGCGCAGCGGCTGTTTCACACGGACGCGGACCTGACGATCGTCCCGATCATCTGCCCCAATTCACTGATTTTGTAAGGTTTCACGATGCGCCCGGCGAACCCGTGCTCCCGGTATTGAGCCATCACCGCGTTGTTCGCATACCCGCTGGAGACGAGAATTTTCGCGTCCGGATCGATTTCACGGATGCGCTTGGCCGCCTCGATTCCTCCCATCCCTCCCGGAACGGTCAGGTCCAAGAGCAGCAGATCGATGGCGGATCCTCCCGTGGACATGGTGGAAAACAGTTCGATCGCCTCTTCGCCGTTTCGGGCAAGCACCGGCTCGTACCCCAGGTGGGCAAGCATCTGTCCGGCGACGTCGAGCACCATCTCCTCGTCATCCATGACGAGAATTTTTCCCGAGCCACGGGCCGAGCGTTCTTCGGGAAGCGGCGTTACAGAAGGCGCGGCTTGCCTGACCGCAGGAAGGAAGAGAACGAACGTGGTGCCCACGCCGGTTTCGGATTCCAGGAATATGTTCCCTCTGTGGCTTTTCATGATCGTGTAGGTCGTTGTCAGGCCCAGGCCGCTGCCGCGTCTTTTCGTCGTGAAATACGGATCGAAAATCTTCTCCCGGATATCCTCCGGGATTCCCGGTCCCTCGTCCCGCACGAAAATCTTGAGGTAATCACCCCCTTTGACGTGCACGAGTTCTCCCTCGGCCACGACGGCGTTCTGCGCTTCTATCTGGATCGTGCCGCCATCCTTCATCGCATGGACGGCGTTGACGACGAGATTGCCGATCGCCTGGTCCAGTTGGACCGGGTCGACTTCGGCCATCCATAAATCTTCCTGGATGTGGAAGAGTACCCGGGAGGCGGAACCTCTCGCGGCCAGAGACGCGGATTCCCTGAGCAGGTCCGATACCGGCATCAATTTCCTTGCCGGTTTCCCTCCCTTGGAAAACGCAAGGAGCCGGGAGGACAGCTCCTTTGCCCGGGTGGATGCTTTTTCCGCTTCCTCGATCCTGTCGAATATATTCGTGCCCGGAGAGGCCGACAGTTTTGCCAGCGAAAGATTTCCCATGATCCCGACAAGGATATTATTGAAATCGTGAGCGATTCCGCCTGCGAGGATACCGATCGATTCCAGCTTTCTGGCCTTGAACACTTCGTCTTCCTCGCGGACTTTTTCCGTGATGTCACGGCAGACGAAAACCGAGCCCCTGCGGTTGTCGTTCCTGTCGTAAATCGGTGTGATGACCCCGTCGATGATTCGTTCCCTTCCTTTCGCGGTTACCAGCAGATCCCGGTGGATTTCGATCTTCGTTACGGTATCCCGTGGCGGTTGTTCTCCGCCTGTCCCGCCGCTCGCTCTGTTCAATGGGATTACTTCGGAGAGGGGTTTTCCCCGGGCATCGTCTTGCGTCCATTCCGTCACCTGCTCGCCAACCCGGTTGAGGGTGACGACGTTTCCTTCCGGGTCCGCGACGATGACGCAATCTCCGATCGAATCCAGCGTGACCTGAGCCCGGTCTCTTTCGTCGGCCAGGGTGTCGAACGTCCGGTAGAGTGTTTTTAACGGGAACGTCTTGAAGGCAAGAAGCTCCGCCAGGGCGAGAAGAAGACCGATAATCGCCACCCATCCGGTATTTACCAGAATGGGCCGAACCGAGCGGACCATTACGAACCTTCCCACAACCCGACCGGCATCCATCACTTCCTGGGACGAGGTGATGACCGGAAAGTCCACGGTCTGTCCGAGCTGGATGACGATATTGCCTTCTTCGTCCCGGATCCGGCGGATCTCGGACCGATCCCTGTTTTGGTTGAGAGCGAGAACCCCCCGGAGCCGGATTGCATCGTATTTCCACAAATGCGGTTTTGTATTTATAAATTCCGTCACATGCTGGGAAATGTTTGACGCCTCGGCGTGTAATTGGACCTGCTCCATTTGGTAGGTAATGTAAAAATAGACAAGCGGAGGGAAAACGGCTATCGCGACGGCGATGATATAACCGAGCAGCGTGATGAAGCGGGCGGTGGTCCCCGGCCCGTTACCTGCCCTATGATCCCGGTATGACGGCATGCCCTGTGCTTCCCAGAATGGAAGCTCCCATCGGCGAGACGACGAAATCGATGAATGTTTGCGTGGCGGGCGTGACCGTTCTCCCCGTGACCAGAAAGAACGGTTTTGCAAACGGGTAGGAACCGTCCGATATCGCTTCCACGCTTGGTGTAACGCCCCCGAGGGCGAGGACGCGGATCTGCCGCTTTCCCGAAAGGACAAGCGACAGGGCCGTTGTGCCGAGCGTTCCGGGGGTGGTTTCCAGGATGTGGGCGTTGTCCATGTCCGTTGCGGCCACGATCATTCCTTTCCGCCGGAGCGCGTTGTCCACCGCACGGGACATCTCGGCGGACATTGTTTTCAGGAAGACCAGGTCGGATTCTCCCTCGTTTCTGAGAATGAGCCGGATGGGGGTGCCGTCGGGCCAGGCCTTCGTTTTCCCGTTGTAGATGTCGACCGCCTCTTCCATCGTGATCCGGGCAACGGGCACGGTGTCATGGGCGACGAAGACGAAAGGGGTCCTTGCGTAAGGGATCTCGTTCGCTCCCGCGGCACGCTCTTCCCGTTTCAGGGGCCGGCCGGAGACCCCGAGATCGAGTTTGCCGGCAATCACCGCCCTGATGCTTCCCGTACTTCCGATAATCGGCATCACCTTTACCGACGTCCGCGGGTGGGTCTTGTTGAAGGCATCCGCAATCAGCCGGATACCTGCCAGGCCGCCCCCCGTGCCGGAAATTCGGACTTCTTCCCGGGCGCGGGCATCGGGCAGAGAGAAACCCATGAGTCCAAGGGCCAGGAAAAGAAAGAAGGGAATCGATCTTCCACCACGGCGTATCACCTCATCTCTCCTCCTGGCACTATTTTCCCGATGGCCATCCGGTCGATGGACCCGCCGCCGGAAGGTTCCACCGGTACCGCTTGCTATTATCGGAAAAAAATACAGAAAACCTTAATGGTTCCGGCAGGAATTCCCGATCCTGACGTCCTCGGGCGCCCGAACGGGAGGAGGGTTTTCCTACGATCGGGAAATGCGGAAAGGGAAACTTTCCGGGCAATGAATAGTCAAAATACGGAAGAGAATGACAAGGAGGCAAGCGATGCGCTACAAGCTGTTCGGACGGACCGGATTGCGGGTATCGGAGCTGTGTCTGGGCGTGATGACTTTCGGCGAGGAGTGGGGCTGGGGGACGTCGAAAGAGGAGAGCCGCAGGATCTTCGACGCGTTCACGGAGGCGGGAGGCAACTTTATCGATACCGCCAACTACTACACCGCCGGTACGAGCGAGCGGTTCGTGGGAGAGTTTGTCGCCTCCGAGCGGGAACGGTTCGTGATCGCCACGAAGTACACCCTGAACATGCGGCCCGACGACCCGAACGCAGGCGGAAACCACCGGAAGAACATGGTCCAGGCTCTCGAGCAGAGCCTGAAGCGTCTCCGCACGGACTACGTCGACCTGTACTGGGTCCACGCCTGGGACCCGATGACTCCCGTGGAGGAGACGATGCGGGCGCTCGACGATCTGGTCCGCGCGGGAAAGATCCTCTACGTGGGGATCTCCGACGCCCCCGCCTGGGTCGTCTCCCGGGCGAATATCCTCGCCGACCTCATGGGGTGGAGCGCCTTCGCGGGACTGCAGATCCCCTACAGCCTCATCGAGCGGACGCCGGAGCGGGAGCTCCTCCCGATGGCCCGGGCCCTGGACCTCGCGGTCACGCCCTGGGGGACGCTTGGAGGCGGGGTGCTGACCGGGAAGTACAAGGCCGGGAAGCCCCGCCCGAAAGATGCCCGGTACGGCTCCCAGGAGGAATGGGGAAATATCTACGTTACGGAACGGAATTTACGCATCGCGGAAGAAGTCGATCGGATCGCGAAGGAGATCGGGAGATCGCCTTCGCAGGTCGCCATCGCCTGGGTCCGGCATCGGCCGCAGGGGGTGTTCCTCCCCATTCTGGGGGCTACGAAGACTGCTCAGATAAAGGACAACCTCGGGTCCCTCGATGTCGCCCTTTCCGCGGAGCATCTCGGGCGGCTGGACGAGGCAAGCCGCGTCGACCTGGGCTTTCCCCTCGCGTTTCTTGCGCAGGTGCGGCAGATCGTCTACGGCAACACCTTCCCGCTCATCGACGACCACCGGACGGGGTGAAAAGGGATCCGCTTTCGCTAGCCGAAGAGGGTCCTCAGGTATTCCCGGTTGAGCCTCGCGATGAACTTCACGTGGATGTCCTTCGGGCAGGCGGCCTGGCACTCGTAGTGGTTCGTGCAGTTTCCGAAACCGCATTCCTGCATCGCCTTGATCATCGCCCGAACTCTTTCCTTTGCCTCCACCTTCCCCTGGGGAAGGGCGGCCAGCTGGGACACCTTGGCCCCTGCGAAGAGCATGGCGGCCCCGTTCGGGCAAGCCGCCACGCAGGCGCCGCATCCGATGCATTCGGCGGCGTCCATCGAGTATTCGGCGTCCGGCTTGGGGATGAGGATCGCGTTGCCGTCGGGAGCGCCGCCGGTGTGGGTGGAGATGTACCCTCCCGCCTGGATGATCGTGTCGAGGGCGCCCCGGTCCACCAACAGGTCTTTCAGGATAGGAAAGGCCCGGGCGCGCCACGGCTCGATGTAGATGGTGTCGCCGTCCTTGAACTTGCGCATGTGGAGCTGGCAGACGGTGGTCCGCTCCTGCCCGCCATGAGCCATGCCGTTGATGACCTGCGAGCAGACCCCGCAGATCCCCTCCCGGCAATCGTGGTCGAAGACGATCGGCTCCTTTCCCTCCCGGATGAGGTCCTCGTTCACGACGTCGAGCATCTCGAGAAAGGAATGGTGCTCGGTGATGTTTCTGGCGGTGTAGGTTTCGAACCGGCCTGGTTCGTTCGGACCGTTCTGCCGCCAGACGATCAGCTTGAGGGTCATCGTTCGATGTTCGTTCTGTCCGCTCATTACTTGTAGCTCCTTACGGCGAGTTTGACTTCCTTGAACTCCAGCGGTTCCTTGTGGAGTTCGGGCTCGCGGTCGACCCCCTTGAACTCCCACGCTGCCGAATAGCAGTAGTTGTTATCGTCGCGCTTCGCCTCCCCGTCCTCGTACTGGTATTCCACTCGGAAGTGGCCGCCGCACGACTCGTTGCGGTGAAGGGCGTCGCGGCAGAGCAGCTCGGAGAACTCGAGGAAGTCCGCCGTGCGTCCCGCGTTCTCCAGCTGCTGGTTGATCTCCCCGCCGTTGCCGGTCACCCGCAGGTTTCCCCAGAACTCCTCCCGGATGGCGGGGATCTTCATGATGGTCTCGGTTAGTCCCTCCTTGCTGCGGGCCATCCCGACGTTGTTCCACATGAGGGTGCCGAGCTCGCGCATCAGTTCCGTGACCGTCCGCCGGCCGTTGATGGAGAGGAGCTTCTTGTAAGAGGCCTTGACGTCCTCGATCGACTTCCGGCATTCGGGGTGATCTTCCTTCGCCTTCCCCGGCTTGGTCTCTGCCAGGTAATGGGCGATTGTGTAGGGGATGACGAAGTACCCGTCGGCCAGGCCCTGCATGAGCGCGCTGGCGCCGAGGCGGTTCGCCCCGTGGACGGAGAAATTGGCCTCGCCCAGCACGAAGAGGCCCGGGATGTTGCTCATGAGGTTGTAGTCGACCCACAGGCCCCCCATGGCGTAGTGGGGTGCCGGATAGATCCGCATCGGCACCTGGTAGCCGTTTTCTCCGGTGATTCGCTCGTACATCTCGAACAGGTTTCCGTACCGCTCGCGGATCGTCTCTTCGCCGAGGCGCCCGATCGGGTCGCGGAAGTCGAGATAGACCCCTCGCCCCCCCGGTCCCACGCCGCGGCCGTCGTCACATTGTTCCTTCGCCGCCCGGGAGGCGATGTCGCGGGGCGCCAGGTTCCCGAAGCTCGGGTATTTACGCTCCAGGTAGTAGTCGCGGTCTTTCTCGGGTATCTCATTGGGAGGTCGTTTGTCTCCCTTGTTCTTGGGGACCCAGATCCGGCCGTCGTTCCGGAGCGACTCGGACATCAGGGTCAGCTTCGACTGGTAGTCTCCCGACTGGGGGATGCAGGTGGGATGGATCTGGGTATAGCAGGGGTTGGCGAAAAACGCGCCTTTCTTGTAGGCCTTCCAGGCGGCGGTGACGCTGGCTCCCATCGCCATCGTGGAGAGGTAGAAGACGTTCGCGTAGCCACCCGTGCACAAAAGGACCGCGTCCCCGACGTGAACGCGGATCTCGCCGGTGATCAGATCGCGGATCGTGATCCCCTTCGCCTCCCCGTCCACCACCACCAGGTCGAGCATCTCGGTCCGGGGGAACATCGCAACCGTCCCCGCCTTGACCTGGCGGGAGAGGGCCGAGTAGGCGCCCAGCAGGAGCTGCTGGCCCGTCTGCCCGCGTGCGTAGAATGTCCGGGACACCTGGGCGCCGCCGAAGGAGCGGTTGTCCAGGTGGCCCCCGTAGTCGCGCGCGAAGGGCACCCCCTGGGCGACGCACTGGTCGATGATGTTGCTGCTCACCTGGGCGAGCCGCCACACGTCGGTCTCCCTTGCACGGAAGTCGCCGCCTTTCACGGTGTCGTAGAAGAGGCGGTAGATGCTGTCGCCGTCATTCGGATAGTTCTTGGCGGCGTTGATCCCGCCCTGCGCCGCGATGGAGTGGGCCCGGCGGGGGCTGTCCTGGTAGCAGAAGGCCTCCACGTTGTATCCCAGCTCGCCGAGCGACGCAGCGGCGGAGGCACCCGCCAGCCCTGTCCCGACCACCAGGACCTTGTACTTTCGCTTGTTCGCCGGGTTCACCAGCTTCATGTCGAAGCGGTGCCGGGTCCACTTCTCGGCGACGGGGCCGCGCGGGATCTTGGCGTCGAGGTTCATGCAGCGCCCCTAGCTCACGAGACCGGTGAAGATCGCGATGGGCACCGAGAGAAACCCTCCGACGATGATCAAGGCGATCCCGC
>JBFKGZ010000058.1:0-16684 GCA_041633075.1 Candidatus Deferrimicrobiaceae bacterium
AGGGTGGGGGTCAAGATCAACGGGTCGCGCACCAACGAACGCTCCTCGGCGGCGCCGAACCGTTGGCCGTCGGCGGCCACCGCCATGAGCCGCAGAGCGCCGGCGAACGTGGGGAGCTCGAAGCTGGCGCTGGCCCTGCCGTCGGCGCCCGCGGTCAGGACCCCGGACCAGAACGCGGCGATGGGGTTCGCGATCCCCTTGCCTTCGATGTCCGGAGCCGAACCGTGCACCGGCTCGAACATGGAGGGGAACTTGCGCTCCGGATTCAGGTTAGACGAGGGGGCGATGCCGATGCTGCCGGCCACTGCGGGCCCCAGATCGCTCAGGATGTCGCCGAAGAGGTTGCTTCCCACGACAACATCGAACCAGTCGGGGTGCTGTACAAAGTGGGCGCACAGGATGTCGATGTGGAACTGGTCCGTTTTGACGTCCGGGTACTCTTTCTTCATGATGGCGAAACGCTCGTCCCAGAACGGAAGCGTGTGCACGATGCCGTTGGACTTGGTGGCCGAGGTCACGTGCCGGCGCGGCCGCGTGCGGGCCATCTCGAACGCGTACCGGAGTATCCGGTCCACGCCGTGGCGCGAAAAGACCGACAACTGGTTCGCCGACTCCCTATCCGTGCCGCTGTATATCCTTCCGCCGATCTCCGAATACTCGCCTTCGTTGTTCTCGCGCACGACGATGAAGTCGATGTCCTCTGCCGTACGGTCGGCCAGGGGGGAGCGGATCCCGGGCAGCAGGCGCACCGGGCGGACGCTCACGTACTGCTGGAACTCCCTCCGGATGGGGATCAGGAGCTCCCAGAGAGACACATGGTCCGGTACGCCGGGGTACCCCACCGCGCCGAGGTAGATGGCGTCGCATTGGGAGAGCCGCTCGATGCCGTCCTCGGGCATCATGCGGCCGTGCTTGCTGCGGTATTCGCAGGAGTACGGAAATTCCTGGTAAGAAAGACCGAAACCGTGCTGCGCCGCCAGGGCGTCGAGAACCTTCACCCCCTCGGGGATGACCTCCTTGCCGATGCCGTCTCCGGGAACCAGGTTGATGCGGTACCGCTTGCTCATGTTGAAATGTCCTCCTGTTATTGGGCCGGACTGTCGGTATCCGGCTTCCTTTAATTGAAAAACGCTCCGGTGGGCAGAGGCACGAAGAGGAGCTTCGCGAAGACCAGATAGAAAAAAGTCACCTCGGCCAGGACCACGCAGAACAACTTGGCGGCCAGAAGCGGCGTGACCTCCCGGCGCGACGAAGCCAGGTAGCAGGCCATCACCCAGAAGCCGGCCACGCTGGAAAGAAAGAAGCCGACGTAGGAAATGGCGAGAACCCAGACATAGAGGATGGCGCAGCTGCCGATGATCTTGCCCCGATCTCCCTCGGCGAAGATCGACCGCCGTTCCGGGCGAACCATCCCCTTGACCACGAGGGCCACCGAGAACGCCGCAAGGAGGACCAGGAGCGCGTGGGGAAACATGATGCTCAGGCGCCCCACATCGCCCCGGCCCCACCAGAAGACGCCCGCCAGGCCCAACCCGAGGATGCCGCTCAACAGGTCGGTGTTCGCGCGACGCATCATTCGGGGGGCTCCTCCTCCCGCAGCATATCCAGGGGTTTTTTGAGCTTCCTAACCCCCGCCGACAGGTAGGGGGAGGCAAAGGAGAGCACCATCAGGACGATGATGATCTGGGAAAGACGGTTCTGGAACAGCATCAGCCACGGGTGCTCCAGGGAGGAACCCCGAAGGAGGGTCTGGACGAAACCCATCTCCGCGATACCTCCCAGGATCAGGCCGAGGACGATGGGCGCGGACTCCACTCCGAGCTCCTTCAGGAGGAAACCAAAGGTCCCCAGCAGGAGCATGATGACCACGTCGGACAGGCTGTTGCGCAGGGCGTATGTGCCCAGGATGGTGACGAGGGCGATGGAGGGGATCAGCAGGTAGTGCGGGGTCTTGAGGATCAGGCGGTAGATGAGTCTCCCCCCCAGTATACCCACGGGGATCATGAACAGGGCGGCGAGCCCCATGGAAATGATGAACCCGTAGGTGAGGTCGCCTCTCACGGTGAACAGGTCCAGGCCGGGGCGCAGGCCGTGCATCAGCAACACCCCCAGGATGACCGCGTCGGGGGGTGCCCCCGGGATCCCCAGGGTGAGCAGCGGCACCATGCTTCCGGCCACCGTGACGTTGTTGCTCGACTCGGAGGCCACAAGACCCTCGACGGAACCCTTGCCGAAGCGCTCCGGATGTTTGGATGCCCGCTTGGCCTCGTTGTAGGCCACCAGGTTGGCGATGCTGCCGCCGGCTCCGGGGATGATGGCCACGATCTCGCCGATGATGCAGGAGCGGATGAGGTTACCGGGCATGGAGAACACGGTGCGGATGGCGGCGAGGAAGGTGCCGCGTTTTCTCGATTCCATGGTGACCTCGGCCAGGGCCGCCCGGCCCTGGGCCGCCATGTTGAACAGTTCCGGGATCACGAATAACCCGATCAGCGCCACGATCATCTCCACGCCGCCCTGGAGAACCGGCATCCCGAAGGTGAAGCGGTTATCCCCGCCGATCGGCGCCACACCCACCGAGGCCAGTATCATGCCTATAGATCCACCCAGGAACCCTTTCAGGGTCGAGCCCGGGGAAAGGCTGGCGATGAGGGTCAGCCCCAGCATCGCCACCCAGAAGTACTCCGCCGACCCAAACTGTATGGAGAGGCGTGCCAGCGGGGGGGAGAGGACCAGCAGGAAGAACGCGCCTGCCAGTCCGCCAATCGCCGAGGCGACGGTCGCCAGGCTTATGGCCTCCAGGGCGCGTCCGTCCTTCGCCATGGGGTACCCTTCGAAGGCCGTGGCGATGGAAGAGGGGGTCCCCGGTGTATTGACGAGGATGGCCGCGAAGGCCCCCCCGTAGATGGCGCCCATGTAGACGGCGCCCAGCGCCACCAGCCCGTACAGCGGCGGCAGTTTGAAGGTGAAGGGCAGCAGCACCGCGAGGGCCATGGCCGCCGTGAGCCCCGGCATGGCGCCCACGAAGAGGCCCGCTGTCACTCCCCCCAGGATGAGGAGGAAAACGATCGGGTCCATCAATTCCGTGGCCACGTTCCAAAAGAGCTCCATACGACCTTCCTGGACCGCTCGCGGCTGCCGCTGCCTTGATGCGAGGTTGTTACTTCTTCCGCTTGTCGATGATATCGACGATCACGTCGCTGTAGGACCTGCGCATCTTGTCCACCAGGGCTTTGGCCTCATTCCCCGTGGCGTACTCCATGACGAACCCCATGGGAAGCTGCTTCTTGGCGATCTCCTTGTTCGTCTTGGTGAAGGCGTCGGCGAGCTTGGCGATGACCTCCTTGGGTGTCCCCTTGGGCGCCGCCACACCGCGGAAAGCGCCTCCCACGATGTCGTACCCCTGCTCCTTGAAGGTGGGGGCGTCGGGCAGGGCCTCGACCCGCTTTTCGGACGCCACAGCCAGGACCCTCACCTTGTCCCCCTGCTGCGCCGGGAGCATGGAGTAGTTCATCAGGCCGCTTAGGTGCCCACCGAGGATGGCCGGTACGAGGGGGCCCGTTCCGGTGTGGGGGATGTACGTCAATTTGATCCCCGCCTCACGCTCCAGGCGCAGGGTCTCGAGGTGGTTGGCGCTGTAGGTGCCGCTGCCGCCCACGGTGATGACCTTGGGATGTTCCTTTGCGTAGTCGATGAAATCCTTGAGGGTCTTGAAGGGGCTGTCCGCCCGGACGATGAGGGCGTTGGGGGTGAAGTGGAACCACATGATGAAGTCGAAGCCGTCCGTTTTGTAGCCCGCGTTTTTCCGGAGCAGGGGTTGGCCGATGATGTGGGGAATGTTGACGCCGATCAACTGGTAGCCGTCCGGCTTCGCGGCGCGCTGGAACTCGCCCCACGCCACCGCCCCCCCGCCGCCGGGCTTGTGGGTCACGTTCACCTTGACACCCAGGGCCTTCTCCAGGAGAGGCTCCTGAAGGCGTGCCGTGATGTCCGACTCCCCACCCGGGTTGAAGGGGATGGTGTAGGTGACGGGGCGCTCGGGGTACTCGGCAAAGGCAACGCCGGCACTGAGGATGAAGATTGTCGAGAGGGCCAGGATTACCGCTCGTTTCATGGGACTGCCTCCTTTTCAGAAAGGGTTGAATGGAACGGGGTGCGGGCGTTTCGGCCCACACCGACGACTGCTGCGTACCTTAAGGATCAGCGCAATGGATATGCAAGCCAGGGCTTCCCTGACGGCTTACGCACCTGGGTCGTTATCGAAAACCGCCCCTGTGGTCCTGGCACTACTCTTCGGGCAGGGCACCTAATCCCTTAAAAACTTGAGAGGTTACAGAATAGCCCTTTGGATTTGACCGGTCAAGGGATGGTGACCCGCTCCAATAGACCGATCGTGCATGATTAGATTGGCGAAGGGGGGGAAAGGATTCTATCGTCCGGGTGAATCGCGTGCGGCTTGGGTATACTACTTGGGGAGAGACCCCTGGTGGCGGGGGCTGGCGGAACGAACCATGAAGGAAGGAGAACGATGAAAATCGACCCCGGAGACTTCCGTGTCCCGGCCGGGCAAACGGTGGAACTCGACAAGTGGCCGACCGCGGTAAAGCCGTTCTACAAATCGAAGAAGCAGTACAAGAAGTTTCTCAATGAGGACATCGAGGAATTAAGCGCTCTGCAACGTCTTCTCTACGCGTACAACAGGTATGCCGTTCTTCTGATTTTTCAGGCCATGGACGCAGCCGGAAAGGACGGTGCCATCCGGCATGTCATGTCCGGTGTCAATCCGCAAGGCTGCCAGGTGTTCAGTTTCAAACAGCCGAGCGCAGAAGAACTGGATCATGATTTTCTCTGGCGCACGACGCGGCGCCTGCCGGAACGCGGGCGGATCGGCATCTTCAATCGCTCCTATTACGAGGAGGTGCTCATCGTTCGCGTGCATCCCGAGATTCTCCACAGCCAGGGCATACCGCCCACCCTGCTTGATACGCAGGCGGTCTGGCAGGAGCGGTACCGATCCATCGTGGATCTGGAAAGCCACCTCCATCGAAACGGGACCCGGATAATCAAGTTTTTTCTCCACCTGTCGGAGGAAGAACAGCGAAAGCGCTTTCTCAAGCGCATCGATGAACCGGAAAAGAACTGGAAATTCAGCCTCGCCGACATCGAAGAGCGGAAGCTGTGGGATCAGTACATGAAGGCCTACGAGGAGTGCCTTAGCGCAACCAGCACGAACGCCGCGCCCTGGTATGTCGTGCCGGCCGACGACAAGGAGAACGCGCGGCTGATCATTTCCCGGGTCTTCCTCGACACGCTCAAAGAACTCGAGATGAGCTACCCTGAGCTGACCAGGGCGCAGCGAAAGGAATTGCAATCCATCCGCAAACTGCTGGCAAAGTAAAATCCCGCAGGAACGATTTGCTCGAAGGGCGTGACCCTCCTCCCGCCAACACCCCCCGAACCGAACGCTACGTTCTCTTATTGCGTGGTTTCGTTTTTCCGGCCTTGACGTTCTGTTTCGTCTTCTTCCCCGGAGGTACGCAACCGCATCCGCAATTCTCTTTTTTGGCCAATCTACTCACCTCCTTTTCTTCTTTTTGGTTTTTCTGCTTGTGCACGGCGGCAGCCGCAGATGCACCGCTTGGCGAAGTCGCGGGGGAGGCGGTATTCCTGGAAGCTCTTTTCCGCCATCCTGACGATTCGCTCCTGGAGTTTTTTCTTTGCGTCGTGGAGCCGCTTCCGCAATGCTCCCTCCGTGATGCCGAGGAATCGTGCGGCGTCCCTGGTCGAAAGGTCGTCGATGTGGCAAAGAAGAACGGGGAACCGGAGTGTCTGGGAGAGGGAAGAGACGATCCGCCTCACTTCTTCCGCGAATGCATCGGCCTCGCGTCGCTCCCCCTCGAATGCCGCAGCGGCTTCCGGGGAAGGGGATTGCATGCCATCCGTCTCCTCCAAAGGACCGAAGCGGCCTTGCTCCTTTCGAACCGCCAGGGCGCGGTTCCTCGTGATCTTCCGAAGCCAGGGCGGGAAAGAACTCTCCGTCCGCAGCTGCGCAAGCGACCGAAAGGCGGACACGAACGCCTCCTGGGCGACGTCTTCCGCCAGGAGGGGGTCCTTCACGATCGGGAGCGCCGTCGCATAGACGAGGTACTGGTACCGACGGATGATCTCTCCGAAGGCGGCGGTATCGCCTTGCCTCGCCCTCCGGATCAGGCCGCGTTCCTCCTCCTGTTGCATCCTCTTCCCTCCGCATAATAGATAAACACGGCCCGGGAATGTTACCAACAGAAAGGGCGACCGGAGACGGTTTCCCGAAAACCGCATCCAACAAAGGATCCACGCGATCCGCGGGGTGGACCCCGTCCGGGGACGTTTTTGACGCCGAGGGGAAACGAGGATATCTTCTGGATTCAGAGAGGTTGTCCGGTTGATGTTTCTGCGCATGCCTGAAGTCGGGATCTCCAGATCGATACGCAGGGACGCGAAGCGTCTTCTGTGCGCGCATACCGCGCTCGTTGCCTTGGCGATCGCCGGCTGCGCGGTCGGCCCCGATTTCCGCCGTCCCGCCCCCCCGGCGGTTTCTTCCTACACGGCGGATGCGCTTCCGGGGGAGACGGCCGAAGCAAAGGTCGCCGGGGGGACGCCCCAGCGGTTCGTCTCCGGGGAGGAGATTCCCCCGCTGTGGTGGGCGCTATTTCGTTCCGAGGCGCTGAACCGGCTGATCCGGCAAGCGCTGCTAGACAGCCCGACGCTTTCGGCGGCCCAGGCGAGGCTCCGCGAAGCGGAGGAGAACCGGCGGGCGCAGACCGGCGCGCTCTTTCCGCGTGTCGACGGAAACGTCTCGGCAGGCAGGCAGAAGATCTCGGGCGCCTTGTTCGGCCAAACGGGGAGCACGAACCCCGCATTCACTCTCTATAACGCCTCGGTGAGCGTTTCGTACGCACTTGACCTGTTCGGCGGAACGCGGCGCGCAGTGGAGGCTTTGCAGTCGCAGGTCGATTACCAGCGATTTCAGCGGGAAGGCGCCTGGCTCACCCTCACCGCCAACCTGGTCACCACCGCGATCCGGGAGGGGGCGCTTCGCGGCCAGATCCGGGCGACGCGGGAAATCGTGGTGGCGGAAGAGCAGCAACTGGCCCTGGTGGAACGGCAGTTCCAGCTGGGAGGAGCATCCCGTCCCGACGTCCTCGCCCAGCGGGCACAGCTTGCCCAGACCCGGACGACCCTGCCTCCGCTGGAAAAACAGCTTGTCCAGACCCGCCACCGCCTGGCGGTGCTTGCCGGAAGGTTTCCCGGGGAAGCGGAAACGCTCCCCGAATTCGACCTCGACGGGCTCTTCCTGCCGCAGGATTTGCCGGTGAGCCTCCCCTCGTCGCTGGCGCGCCAGCGCCCGGACATCCTCGCCGCGGAAGCGCTTCTGCATGCGGCATCCGCCCGGATCGGCGTTGCCACGGCGAACCTCTACCCGCAGCTTACCCTGACCGGCAGCTTCGGGTCGGAGGCGCGTAAGGTCGGGGATCTGTTCGGCACCGGGACGTCAGTCTGGAATCTCGGCGCCGGGGTGCTCCAGCCGGTCTTTCGGGGAGGGGAACTCACCGCAAAGCGACGTGCCGCCATTGCCGCATATGACCAGGCCGAGGCGCAGTACCGCGAGACCGTTCTTGCGGCGTTCCAGGATGTGGCCGATGTGTTGCGCGCATTGGAGTGGGACGCGGAAGCGCTCAAGACGCAGGCAGAGGCCGAAGCTGCCGCTCGGGCGGCTCTCGAGCTCGCCCGACAGCGGTTCCATCTGGGAGCGGCCAGTTACCTCACGCTGCTCAACGCCGAACGCCAGCATCAGCAGGCGCGAATCGGCCTCGTCCAGGCGCAGGCCACGCGGTATGCCGACACCGCGGCGCTCTTCCAGGCGCTCGGCGGGGGCTGGTGGAACCCGGAGCCGGAAGGCGGCACGGAATCGACATCAAGCAATGACGGAAATAACCCTGAACCCGGAGCCATCCGACCATGATAAAACGCATCCTGTTCGCCCTTCTTGGGTTGGTTGTTGTCATCGCCGTGCTGGCCGGCGTCAAGTCCCTGCAGATCCGGGCGATGATCGCGCAGGGAAAGGAGATTGTGCCTCCGCCGGAGACGGTGACCACCGCCGTGGCCAGCGCGGAATCGTGGGAGACGACACTCACGGCGGTCGGTTCCCTGACCGCGGTCCAGGGGGTCACCGTGGCCGCCGAGCTATCGGGAAAGGTCGCGGAGATCGCCTTCCAGTCGGGAGCAAAGGTGAAAAAGGGGGACCTGCTGATTCGCCAGGACACAAGCGTGGAAGAGGCCCAGCTCCCCGGCGCCGTGGCACAGGCCGACCTGACGCAGACCATCCTTGCCCGCGACGCCAAGATGCTGGAGGAACAGATCATTTCCCGGGTCGACTACGACTCCTCCGTCGCGAACCGCGAGCAGGCGACGGCCCTGGTCAACCAGATCCGCGCGATTATCGCCAAGAAGACGATCCGGGCCCCCTTCGGCGGCCGCCTGGGCATCCGACAGGTAAATCTCGGCCAGTTGCTCCGCGAAGGCGACCCCATCGTTACGCTGCAATCCCTTGCTCCGATCTACGTCAACTTCACCTTTCCCCAGCAGGAACTTGCCCGGTTGCGCACCGGCCTGCCTGTGCGCGTGACGTGCGATTGCCTGCCCGGTCTTGCGATCGATGGGCGCGTGACGGCTGTAAATCCGCTGGTGGATTCGGATACCCGCAACATCCAGGTGCAGGCGACGGTGGGCAACCGGGAGGAAACGCTCCGGCCGGGAATGTTCGTCAACGTGGCGGTCGGCCTCCCGGTCCGGCAAACGGTGCTGGCCATTCCGGTCACGGCCGTGCTCTACGCTCCTTACGGGGACTCGGTCTTCGTTGTCGTCGATGACAAGGAGGGAAAAGGGGGGAAGACGCTTAATCAGCAGTTCGTGCGACTCGGCGAAAAGCGAGGCGACTTCGTGGTCGTCACCGAGGGCTTGAAGGAAGGAGAAACCGTCGTCAGCACCGGCGTCTTCAAGCTGCGCAACGGCCAGGCGGTGGTGGTGGACAACACGCTCGCCCCGTCGTTCCGGGAAGATCCCACCCCGAAAAACAGCTAAGCGATGAAATTCACCGACCTGTTCATTCGCCGTCCCGTCCTGGCCGTGGTGGTCAACCTTGTCATCATCATCGCCGGCCTGCAGGCGATCCGGACCCTCAATGTCCGCCAGTACCCGCGCAGCGAGAACGCGACGGTAACCGTCACCACCGTCTACATCGGCGCAAGCGCCGACCTGGTGCGTGGCTTTGTCACCTCGCCGCTGGAGCGCGCCATCGCCGCCGCCGACGGCATCGAGTACATGGAATCGCAGAGCGCCCTCGGCCTCTCCACCATCGGTGCGCGCCTCCGGCTCAACTACGATTCCACCAAGGCCCTGGCCGAGATCAGCTCCAAGGTGGACCAGGTGCGCCGGGACCTCCCCCCGGAGGCGGAGGTGCCCGTCATCAACATCGAGTCGGCCGACAGCCAGTTCGCGTCGGCGTACTTGAGTTTCAGTTCCGACATCCTCCAGCAGAATGAGATCACCGACTACCTGGTGCGCGTTGTGCAACCCCGCCTCTCCGCCATCCAGGGGGTGCAGCGTGCCGACATCCTCGGCGCCCGCACCTTCGCCATGCGGATCTGGCTCAAGCCCGATCGGATGGCGGCACAGGACATCAGCCCGGCCCAGGTGCGTCAGGCCCTGACCGCCAACAACTTCCTGGCCGCCCTCGGCAGGAGCAAGGGGGAATACATCCAGGTCAATCTCACCGCCGACACGGACCTTCGCACGGTCGGCGAGTTTCGACGCCTGGTGGTGCGACAGCGCAACGGGACCATCGTGCGGCTGGAGGACATCGCCGACGTGGTCCTGGGCGCCGAAGATTACGACGCCGAGGTCCGCTTTTCCGGACAGACCGCGGTGTTCATGGGGATCTGGCCGCTCCCCAACGCCAACTCTCTCGACGTCATCAATCGGGTGCGGGCGGGGATGGAAGCCATCCAGCGCGACCTGCCGGCCGGACTCGAAAGCCGCGTGGCCTATGACGCCACCGAGTACATCTCCAACGCCATCCGCGAAGTGCTCCGGACCCTGAGCCACACCCTGATAATCGTGATGATCGTCATTTTCCTGTTTCTCGGCTCCTTCCGTTCGGTCCTGATCCCGGTGGTGGCGATCCCGCTGTCGCTGATCGGCGGCGTTTTCCTCATGCAGCTCCTCGGGTTCACCGTGAACCTGCTCACCCTGCTGGCCATCGTTCTCTCGGTCGGCCTTGTGGTCGACGACGCCATCGTGGTGGTGGAAAACGTGGAACGCCACCTCCGCGAGGGGAAAACGCCTGTGGAGGCGGCCCTTATCGGCGCCCGCGAACTGGTAGGGCCGATCATCGCCATGACCGTCACCCTGGCGGCGGTCTACCTTCCGATCGGTTTGCAGGGGGGGCTGACCGGGGCGCTCTTCCGGGAGTTCGCCTTCACGCTGGCCGGAGCGGTTGCGATCTCCGGAATCGTGGCCCTGACGCTGTCGCCGGTCATGTCGGCCAGGTTTCTCAAGCCCGGGATAGCGGAGCGGGGCCTGGCCGGCCGAATCAGTCGCGTCTTCGAACGCCTGAAAAACCTGTACGGCCGCCTTCTCGACGCCACCCTGGCGGCGCGTCCGGCGGTCTACGTGGTCTGGGTCGTCGTGTCCCTCGCCGCGGTGCCGATGTACGTCATGTCCGCCAAGGAGCTTGCGCCGCTGGAGGACCAGGGGGTCATCTTCGGCATCCTCGACGCGTCCGCCAACTCCACCCTCGACCAGAACAGCGTCTTCGCCGCGGAGGTCAACCGGGTCTTCCAGAGCGAGCCGGAAACCGACTTCACCTTCCAGGTCACCTTTCCCAATTCCGGTTTCGGCGGCATGGTCGTCAAACCGTGGGATGAACGCGAGCGCACCGTCTCCGAGATCCTGCCCGGTGTCCAGCAAAAGCTGCAACGGATTCCCGGCGTCCGGATTTTCCCGACCGCTCCGCCGGCCCTTCCCGGCGGCGGCGATTTCCCCGTGGAATTCATCCTGGCTTCGACGGCCGAAACGGGGCAGATCCTCGAATTCGCGAACAAGCTGCAGGTGAAGGCCATGCAAAGCAATATGTTCGCCTTCCCCCCGCAGATCGACGTCAAGATCGACCAGCCCCAGTCCGAATTTGTCATCGACCGGGACAAGGCGGCCATTATGGGGCTCAACCTGGGGCAGATCGCCGGCGACCTGGGGGGCTTAGTGGGAGGCGACTTCGTAAACCGGTTCGACATCTCCGGCCGCAGCTACAAGGTCATCCCGCAGGTCCAGCGGGTCGACCGCTTGAACCCCGCCCAGCTCAAGGATGTCTACGTCACCGGTCCGAACGGCAGGCTGGTTTCGTTACGCACCTTTGCCACCCTGCGCGAATCGGTCGTTCCCCGTTCGCTCAACCGGTTCCAGCAGCTGAACGCGGTGAAGATCAGCGGCGTGGCCATCCGGCCGCTGGACGAGGCGTTGCGCCTTCTGGAGGACGAAGCGGCGAAGATCCTGCCCGAGGGCTACGTCATCGACTACACAGGCGAGTCCCGCCAGCTGCGCACCGAGGGGGACAAATTTCTGCCTGCGTTCGGCCTGGCCGTCATCCTGATATTCCTGGTGCTGGCGGCCCAGTTCAACAGCTTCCGGGACCCGTTCGTCATCCTGGCAGGATCGGTGCCGCTGGCGATGTTCGGGGCGCTTCTATTCACGTTCCTGAAGATGCCCGACCCGAACGTCCCGTTCTGGACCCATGGCTGGACCACCACCCTAAACATCTATTCGCAGGTCGGGCTGGTGACCCTGGTCGGGCTGGTGTCCAAGAACGGCATCCTGATCGTCGAGTTCGCCAACCAGCTCCAGCTCCAGGGCTTGCCGAAGATTGCGGCCGTTCGCCAGGCGGCCATAATCCGTCTCCGCCCGATCCTCATGGTCAGCGCCGCCACCATTGCCGGCCACTTCCCGCTGACCCTGGTTACCGGCGCGGGTGCCGCCGCCAGGAATTCCATCGGTCTGGTGCTGGTCGGCGGCATGTTCATCGGCACCTTCTTCACCCTGTTCATCATCCCCTCCATCTACATGCTCATCGCCCGCGACCATGGGAAGGACCGGGAAAACGGTATGGCGGTCGTAGCGGAGGATCTCTGAAATTTCCGGACATGGGATGTCCGCATTCCATAAACTTCTTTGCGTTTGTCACCGATACATCCTACGGAGGACAGTCGACGTCATCTTTCGGGTAAAAGGAAGACCCCATGATTATTCCCAACCTGCGCGCCTTGAAAATCTTCCTGGGATCCCTTTTGGTCGGTTTATCGGTCTTTGGATGCGCCCACACGGTCGTTGTTCAAGTTCCCCCGAAAATCGATTTGCAGCCGTATGAAACGATCGGCATCGTGGAATTTACCTCCAACTCCCAGGAGAACCTCAATCAGGTGGCCACCCAGAAATTCATGGGCTGTATCCAGGACGCGCAACCAAAGGTGCGCTTTCTGGAATTGGGGCCGGAAGACCAATTGATGAGAAAGCTCGGCCGGGACGCGTTGGACATCGAGGCCATCAAAGCGATTGAGGAAAAATACGGGGTGAGCTCTGTCTTTACGGGAAGCTTTGAGATTTCAAACGTGAAACCAAAGGTGAGTATGGCAACCGACCTTTCTTCCCTCCGCGCGTCTGCGGTCGTGAAAATCTCGATGGTTTCAAAGCATTGGGAGACCGTGAGCGGGGCGACGATCTGGAGCAATTCGCGTCAGGGGCATTGGAAGGTGGCAGGCATCCGTTCCAACGCCAAAACCCTCTCGCTCAGCATGAACGCGCCCGAAGATCTATACGGTCGTTACCTCGAAGAGCTCGCCTTTGCGGTAACCGATCATTTCAGACCTCACTATGTAAAAAGAAAAGCTCCGAAATGACCGGTTCATTCCCCTTTTTCGGGTCCCATCCGGCGCGCTACCCGCCAAAGTGGCTCGCTCGCAGAAGCAACGACTAACGCGCGCCTGAGGCCTCGAACTGCCCCAAGGCCTCAAACGCCTCGCACCCGTAAACCATCGCCGGCCCTCCTCCCATGTAGATGGCGACTCCGATGGCCTCCACGATCTCCTGCCGGGTGGCGCCGGCACGCAGGGCGGCGCGAACGTGAACAGCGATGCAGCCTTCGCAGTGGGCGGCGATGCTGATCGCCAAGGTGATGAGCTCCTTGAACTTTGTGCTCAGCGCGCCGTCGGCCATGGCCTGCTAGTGCAGTTGCCCAAATCCGGCCATCGTGCCTTCCGCCTCTTTTCCCAGTTTGCTCAACAAACCTCTGATGCGGTCATGGAACTTGGGATATCGATTTTCCATGATCATTCCCCCTTCCCCTCGAAGCAGTTTTCCCTTTTCAGGAAGAATGTTTCCATCATCTCGGGACAGCACTCCGCCATCCTGCCCATGTCCGGACCGCAGGCTGATTCTTTCCTTTTCTTTTCCTCCCGTTCCTTGTCCTTCCCACTCTCTTTTTCTTTCATGAACTCGAAACATCGCTCCATCATCCTCACTCTTTCTTCCTTGCTCATTTTCTCCAGCATTTTCCTCATCCTTTCCATGAACCATTCCTCCCTGTCGTCTCTGGGTATCCCTTTTCCTACACCCTTCCCTGGCCGATGATTCTTTTCCTCTCCTCGTACTCCTCAAGAGAAATCTCCCCGAGGGCATACTGTTTATCGAGAATGTCGATTGCCGAATCCGTCGGGTGGATGTCCCGTGTGTCGGTCCTCCAGGAACGGAAACCGCACATCCCCGATCCTCTCCTCCCCTTCATTCCGAAACAGCAGAAAAGCATCAGGATGAGGAAAAGGACCCACCAGTAGGAATGCCAGAAACTCTCCAGTCCGCTCATCAAGATCACCTCCTTTCTGAAAAGCGTAGACGGAAGGGAGGCGGGAAAGGATACACCTTCGCTCTGATCTGTTTTTACGATTTCTTATTCGGAAGGATCAGGATCGGCCTTCGGGTCGCAAACCAGGATGTCTTCCTCATCGCGGTCGAAACTGCATCCGGCCTCGAGTGTTTCTTTCAGCTTCGCACGTCCCCGGTGCAGCCGGATCTTGACGGTTTCCACTGTTAACCCGAGGAGTTTCGCGATTTCCTTGTTGGTCAACCCCCCGATTTCACTCAGGGCCACGGGTGCGCGGTAACTCTCGGGAAGGCTGTTGATATAGTCGTGAACGCAGGAACTCATTTCCTCCCGCATTGCCTGTTTTTCCACGGAGGGGTTCTTTTCTCCCGTCAAATCGACGCGTTCTTCCATGAGTCGCTCATCGAGCGGGATCGCTTTGCCGGATCGGCTCTCCTGGAACGAACGGCTCCTCAGCCTGTCCGTGGCAACGTTGGTGGCTATGCGATAGATCCACGTGGAGAGCTTCGCGTCTCCCTTGAAGTCCGGGAGACCCTTGTTGACTCTCAGGAACACCTCCTGCGTCAGGTCCTCCGCTTCGCTTTGTCCGACAAGTCGCGTCAGGTACCGGAAGATCCGCGGATGGTAAGAAGCATAGATGGTCCGGAAGTCTTGTGCGTCATGATCCATAAGAAAACTGTATGCCGGATATTCCTTGCGGCAAAGAGAATTTGTAAGGATCACCAACCCCGATGGGCGCCCCGATAGATTCCGTCGGCAACGCGGCCGACGTTGGTGAGTCCCGGGAGACCGAAGAGACGCGTGGAAACGCGTACATTCCGGGGAAGAAAGACGGAATTGTCCCCGGCCATTGCGCTGTGTGAAGAGGGGTTGCCGGGAGCGGCGGCAGGGCCGGGCGACGCTTCCGAAGGGGCAAGCAGCCCGAACAGGAGAAGGAGGGCGGCAACCCGCATGATCCGTCCCGCGAAGGACTCCTTTCCCGTTACGGTCCGTTCGATGACGATGGATTCCCCCATTTTTTCGCCCCTTATCGCCAATACCATACACGCTCCTCCGGGCGAGACAAGGGAGGAAAGCGCGTCGGCAGGAACGTACATTCCCATGAAATTCCGGGTCCCTCTCTGATTACGACAGCGGTTCCTGGAACGGGGAAAAGGACTAGCGGGTAACCGGGACGGGTTTCTGCTGCTTCTGCACCATCGGTCGCTGCTGTCGGTAGAGGGTAAGCGGGCGGCTTTTCGGGAACTGCCTGTACACTTCCGTGAGGACCGCGTCGGCATCGGCAAAGCGCGCTTGGCGGTCGAGCAGTTCGGCCAGGAAGATGAGACCCTTTTCCTGGGTGGGCGGCGACGGATCCTGCGCGAGGCATTCCCGCTGGGCGGCTTCCGCTTCCCTCAAGCGTTCCTGGGCGGCCAGCGTTCGCGCCCTCTCGCAAGGGGAGGAGGCGCGCTCGTCCCGCATCCCGGAAGACAATTCCGCCTTGGCGGCCAGCTGCGGTTCCGCTGCCGGGGGCGCGGCTCCCGCCATCTTCTTTTGCTTTGCCTGTTCTTTTGAGGGCCTCCCATCCGCCATAGTGGCAGGCAGTGATCCGGCGGGGACGCTTTGGTACGCCGGGTGCGGCGGCGGAGAGGGGGCGTCGATTTCGGCAGGTGCGGCCGCGCGATCCCGCATCGCCCGCTCTTTCTCTTCCGTTTGTAACCGATCGGCCAGGCGGTCTTTCCCCTCACGCGCCGCGGTCGGGAAACGTTCCGTGGCGATGGCGGGCGGCGCCGCCGCCGGGGCCTCGGCGGCCCGATTCGATTCCGCCGCCGGGCGTCGGGACACCGCTGCGTCTCCTCTCTTTTTCCCGGCGGCGCGTCCCATCTCCTCCTTTGCCATGCGTTGCCCCGCCGAATCCAACGCCGACTGTTCCGTAACCGACTCTGCCGGCGGGAAGGTCGGCGTCGGGGCGACGGGACTGCGTCCGCCGAACCGGACGACCACCACGACCAGCGCCGCGGCCGCCACGGCGGGGACGAGAAAGCGGAGCTGCTGCCGCATCCAACCCTGTTTCGGGCGCAGGACGGCCACTCCCGGGCCTTCCGCTTCCCGTTCGATGCGATCCGCCAAGCGGGTGTTGAACCGGTCCCAGTAGCCGGCCCCCGGATCGGGCACGCCGGCAACCTCATCGGCCCGCGCCAGGTCGGCGAGCAACCTGCCGCAGTCCGGGCAGCCGCGCAGATGATTATCCACCCGGATGCGGTCGTCATCGGGCAGTTCCCCATCGTGGAAGGCGGTCAGCAGCGTCTGCGTTTCCCGGCAATCCATCACGAACCTCCTACGGACCCTGTCCCCAGCGTGTCCAGCAGCCGCTTGCGGGCGCGGGAGAGGCGCGACATCACCGTGCCCGCCGGAATCCCCGCCACCAGGGCGATCTCGGCGTAGGAAAGCCCCTCGACCGCCCGCAGTACCATCACCGTCCGAAGTTCGGCAGGAAGGGCGGCCATCGCACCCGCCACCCGCCGCCTCTCCTGATTCCCCGCCGCCGATTCCTCGGGGCCGGGCGCCGGATCGACCGCCTCGGGCGCATCGCTTCCCGCAACCAGAGGCACTCCTGCATGCCCGTCGCGACGAACGGAAAGGCCGCAGTTCCACGCGATCTTCCGAAGCCACGGGCCGAACGGCCTCTCGGGATCGTAGGATGGCAGAGACCGAGAAACCCGCACAAAAGTCTCC
>JBFKGZ010000059.1:0-16178 GCA_041633075.1 Candidatus Deferrimicrobiaceae bacterium
CGACGCCCAGTTCACCCTCGGGAAGATGTATCGCGACGGTGAGGGCATTCCGAAGAACAACACCGAGGCGGCGAAATGGTACCGGAAAGCCGCGGAACAGGACGTTGTGGAGGCCCAGGCGACTCTCGGTCTGATGTACGCCAACGGACAGGGTGTTCCCCGGGATTACGCCGAGGCAGTGAAATGGTACCGAAAGGCAGCCGAGCAAGGGGACCCAAATGCGCAGTATGGTCTGGGCGTGATGTACAACAACGGTTTTGGTGTGGATCGGAACGGCGGTGAAGCGCAGAAGTGGTTTCGCAAAGCGGCGAAGCAGGGGGTTTACGGGAAGCCCCAGTAGCTTGTTGACCGCATGCCTCGCAGGCGAAAGCCTGCCGGACGCATCACAGAGGGGAACGCGGAAAACCCCTGTGTCAGGCGATGGCCAACTTCTCCTTTCGGTGCGTCCGCAGGTAATTCTCCACATCGCTTAGATGGAAGAGGAGCGTGTTTTCCAGCCAGACTCCGGGGAGTTCCCGGCTTACCGCCAGGGTCTGGACATGCAATCTGGAAAGGCTCAGCATTTTCGCCACCTCGCCCGCGGACAGCAACTGCATGGCGCCAGTTTCCCGTTCGCCGTCCCGTTGCATCGCTTCATGTCCTCCCGTTCAGGTATTTCCCCATGAAAGATAAATGCAATATCAATGCCAGGCAGGAATAGGGCAAATATTATCGTATAAGCGAAGGTATTTACTTGAAAAGATTCTGTATTTTGCTTGGAAGGAGGGAGAATACGATAAGAAAAACTTTTCCAATATAGGGTATTTTCTGCTTATTACACCCCCCTTGGGGTACCAATTACGGCAACCTGACGCTTTCCGACAGGCGTGCGAAGCGTTACCATACCAATATGATTCGCGTTACGGAGACAATTCTTCTCCCGGAAGGCGAGATACGGGAACGATTCATCCGCTCCTCGGGCCCCGGCGGGCAGAACGTCAACAAGGTGGCGACGGCGGTCCAGCTTCGGTTCGATGTCCGCAATTCCCCGTCTCTTCCCGATGCGGTCCGCGAACGTCTGGTCCGGTTGGCGGGAAGGCGAATGACCGCCGAAGGCGACCTGATCATCGAAGCCAGACGGTTTCGGACCAGGGAGCGCAACCGGGAGGATGCCAGGGAACGCCTGGCCGGGTTGATCCGCAAGGCTGCCGAGCCCGCCAGGTTTCGCCGAAAAACGCGGCCTACGAGAAAATCAAGGGAACGCAGGCTGGAGTTCAAGCATCAACGAAGCAGGGTCAAACAGTCCCGGAAGAACGTCCCGTCTTCCGAAGCCTGATCCGAAAAACCCGGAGGAGCGACGGTCCCGGCGGATCGTACCGAAGGACCCGGGGACCCGATTCGCTCCCGGAGGAGGAGAGTGATGCGGCGGTTTTGCCTCATGAGCATTGTCGCGCTGTTGTTGATGCTTCCTGCGGCGGTCCCGGCGGGGACGTGGGAACTGGATTCCGCACACACGGCGGTCCATTTCAAGGTGCGTCACATGATGGTTTCCAACGTACGCGGTGATTTTGAGAAGGTATCGGGAAACATCACCTACGATGAGGAGGACATCTCCCGGTCTTCGGCGGAGGTCACGATCGACGCCGACTCCATAAACACCCGCGTGGCCAAACGCGACAAGCATTTGAAAAGCCCGGATTTTCTGGATGCAGAGAAGTACCCCCTCCTTGTCTTCAAATCGAAAAAGGTGGAAAGGGCCGGCGAGGGAAAGCTCAAGGTTACGGGAGACCTGACGATCCGCGGTGTGACCAGGGAGGTGGTGCTCGACGTCGAGGGGCCGACTCCTCCCATCAAGGACCTTCAGGGGAAGATGCGCGTCGGGGGAACGGCGTCCACCACGATCGACCGAAAGGATTTCGGACTCACATGGAACAAGGCGATCGAAACCGGAGGGTTGGTCGTGGGCGATGAAGTGGAAATCATCATCGACATCGAGATCGTGCAGGAGGGGTAACCTGACGGGATTTTTTTCGACACAAGGATCAGGGACAAGAAAATGACGGAGCACCAGCGGATCGGGAATACACCGGGAGGAGAGGAATGGCCATCGTCTTCGTAAGTATTTCCCCCCTCGGGACCGCGACGACCAGCCTTTCGTCCTACGTGGCCGGGGTGGAGCGGGTTCTCAAGGACAGCGGCCTGAAAAGCCATCTCACGGCCATGGGGACGATCATCGAGGGAGAGATCGACGCGATCCTGCCGGTCCTGCGACGGATGCACGAATTGCCGTTTGCCCAGGGTGCCTTGCGCGTATCCACGCTGATCAAGATTGACGATCGTCGCGACAAGACTTCATCCATCGAGGGGAAGGTGCGGTCGGTGATGGAGAAGCTGGAAGGGTAGGGACCGCCCCCCCTCCCGCGTATCCGCCCGGAAGCTCGCACTGCAGGTTCCTCGCCTGTGGCAGAAAAAAAGGACTTGGCCGGCGTCGGCCAAGTCCTTGATGTGCAATGGTGGCCCCTCGCAGAATCGAACTGCGGACACGAGGATTTTCAGTCCTCTGCTCTACCATCTGAGCTAAAGGGCCACGTCCGGGAACGAACAATTGTAATGATACCGGCTAGATCCTGTCAAGCGCCGGTCGCCGAGTTCTCATGGACGACGATCGTCCTGCACACCTTGTCGTGCAGCCCCTGCTTGCGCAGGTCGAAGGCGGCCCATATGTACCCGATGTTGAGGGTCAGGTCGCACAGGAAATATCCAAGCCAGCGCAGGAACGCCTTTCGGTAGTCGAGGGAGGACCCGTCCTCATTGAGCACCTTGATCCGGAGGGCCATTTTGCCGAAGGTCTGGCCGTAGGCGCCGTGAAGGTATACGTAGTAGAAGACCGGGAAGAAAAGAAAAAAGACGCCCCGGGCCAGGTTCTCCGCCGAGAGCCGGTCGAACCCGATCCCGTTGTCGAGTCCGGTCGGGGTCCAAAAGCCCGCTTCCGCCCCCATCCGGTCAACCAGGATGAAAAGATTGAACGCGGCGAGGAGAAGGATGAGGTCGATGATGCGCGCGGCCAGGCGGATCCAGAACCCCGCGTAATGGTGTTCTTCCCTATTCGTATGCAAGTCCGTCATCGGTTCCCGAAATGATACAATACCATGCTCGCCGCGGCGATGGCGGCCGTCTCCACCCGCAGGATCCTTTGTCCCAGCCCCGCGCGGACAAACCCCGCCCGCTCCGCCTCCTTTACTTCGTCTTCCGAGAATCCCCCCTCGGGACCGATGAGAAGCGCCACACGCTTCGCCTCCCCCATGCCGGACAGGACCTTCTTCAGCCCGAACCGCCCCTCGCCCTCGTAGAAGACGATTCGTCCGTCCGCCGCGGCTCCGAAAGCCAGCGCTTCGTGGTAGGAGAGAAGTCCCGGGATATCCGGCACCCGGGCGGAGCCGCACTGCTTGGCGGCGGCTAACGCCACCCGCTCCCAGCGCGCAAGTCGCCTGCGTGCGTCCTGCGCGTCGAGCCGGGGAATCGTCCGGGACGACCGGAACGGCGCCACCCGGAAACAGCCGAGTTCGGTCGCCTTTTCGAGGATGAAGTCCATCTTGTCGGCCTTGGGCAGTCCGACGAGCAGGGTGACGGCGACCTCCGGGGGAGGTTCCGGCGGCCACGATTCGAGCACTTCGGCGCGGAGCGACCGCGACGTCGACTCGAGGATCCGCATTCGGTACCGTACCCCTTCCTCGTCGAAGGCGAAGAACGAGTCGCCGGGGGCCAGGCGGAGCGACCGGAGCATATGGCCCGCCTCCGTGCCGGAGAGAACGGCCGTGTCCCCCTGGACCTTCGCGCGATTGACGAAAAACGTGGGCATCCTAATCGGTTGCCCTGTTTCGCCGGAAGAGGAAGGCGGTCCACTGGCCCTCCTCCTTTTTTCCCACAAGCCGGCATCCGATGGCTTCATACTCCGCTGCCACCGAGTCGCTCTTCTCCGAAAGAATCCCCGAGAGGACCAGTTTCCCCCCGGGCGTAAGCCGGACGGTGATCTCCTGCTTGAGGTCGGAGAGGATCTCCGCGAGAACGTTCGCCAGGATGAGGTCGTACCTTCCCTCCACGCATGACAGCGGGGTCGTGGCGGTGTGGAACCGGTCCTCCACGCCGTTGTTCCTTGCGTTTTCGCCGGCGACTTCCACTCCCTTCGGGTCGACGTCGATCCCGAGCGTGAATGACGCCCCCAGGCGGGCCGCAGCGATACCGAGAATCCCCGTCCCGGTTCCGATGTCCAGCACCCGGCGGGGTGCCGGCGAGTCGTTGAAGGTCTCCTCCAGGAACCGGAGACACATCTGCGTCGTCTCGTGCGTCCCGGTGCCGAATGCCTGGCCCGGGTCGATGGTGAGGACGACCTCCTCGGGGGCGGGCGAGTACGGCTCCCACGACGGCTTCACGGTGATCCGCTTCCCGATCCGCACCGGCTTGAAGTTCTCCTTCCACTTTTCCGCCCAGCCGAAGTCCGTAATCTCCGCCGCCGAGATGAAGGCTCCTGCTTCCATGCCGAAGGATTTGGCCAGCACGGGGAGGAAGTCGAGGAATTTCCTCTTCACGGCGTGCAGATCCGCCTCCCAGGGGAAGTATGCGGTGAGCCGGGTCACCTCGCCGGGGGGAGGAAGGGGGTCCGCCGGATCCCCGTCGGGGCCGAACATTCGCTCGTCGTAGGCCATCCCCAGCGAACCGTGTTCCGTGAAGAAGTGCGAGAGAGCGTCTACCGCCTCCCGTCGCGTCTCCACCGTGATCGATTTCCAGCGTGTCATTCTCCTGCCTTTTTGGTTCGTTTGGCCGGTCTCCGGGCGAATACGCCGTACCATGAATATGCTAAGATAGCACCTTGCCTTCCCGCCACGACAGAATAATGGACCGGAACAGAGCAAAACTCCTCCGTATTGCCGGAACGCTCCGGCCCGAGGCGGAAAGGATCCTTCGGGAGATCACCGGGTTCGCCGAGCTTCCGCTCCGCGAGACGCAAACGTCCGAACTCCTCTCCACGTTTCTTGCCAATCGCGGGTTCCGGGTCGAACGCGGGATTGCTGGGATGGACACCGCATTCCGGGCGGAGTTTTCCTTCGGCAGGGGAAAGCCGGCGGTGGCGCTTTTGTGCGAGATGGACGCGCTCCCGGGGCTTGGGCATGCCTGCGGGCACAACCTGGGCGGGGTCGCCTCTGCCTGCGCGGCCGCGGCGGTGGCTCGCTTCGGTGCCGGGTTTTTTCGCGCGGGAAAGATCATCGCCCTGGGGACCCCCGCCGAGGAGACGGGGTACGGGAAGGCCCGGATGGTCGAAGAGGGGGTTTTTGCGGGGATCGACGCGGCGATGATGGTCCACGCCTCTTCCCAGCGCCACGTGGGCAAGGGGTGCCTGGCTCTCCACAAGATCCGGTTCACCTTTCTGGGGAAAGCGTCGCATGCAGCGGCCTACCCGGAGTACGGCGTGAACGCGCTCGACGGGATTCTCCTCCTTTTCCAGGGGATCGCGGCGCTGCGGCAGCATCTTCCGGACACCGTCCGGATTCACGGGATCGTCACGGAGGGGGGGAAGGCTCCCAACATCGTCCCGGAACGCGCCCAGGCGTACTTCTATGTGCGGGGAGAGACCGATGCCGAGATGCTCGATGCGGTCCGGAGAGTGAAGCGTTGCGCCCGGGGCGCGGCAAACGCGACGGGAAGCCGGCTGCGGATGGAGGAGGGTCCGTATACCCTTTCCGCGATGAAGGTCAACCCCGTGCTCGCCGACTGCTACCGGCGCGCCCTTTCGCGTCTGGGCCTCAAGGAAAGCGGGGCTCCCCCCGACCGGAATCTCGGCTCCTCCGATATCGGAAACGTCTCCCAGGTCGTCCCGGCACTCCACCCGCTTGTGCCGATCTCGGGCGGGGAACGGGTGGAGATCCATACGCGCGCCTTCGAGGAGGCGACCACGAGCCCGGCCGGAGTGGAGGGGATGATGGAGGGGATCCGGGCGCTGGCGCTTTCCGCCTGCGATCTCTTCGCCGATCCCAACCTCTCCCGGCAGGCGTGGAAGGCATTCCGCCAGGAACAGGGACGTTCCTAAGCGAGCACGACGATCGTCGCCCCGTCGCCCCCCTGTTCCCTCGGCGCAGCCAAGAACCGCTTGGCGTACGGGGAGGTTTTCAAATGGCGTCGCACCCCCGTTTTGAGCGCCCCGGTTCCGTGCCCGTGAATGAGGAAGGCGTGTGAGGCCTGAGCGAGGGAGAGCCGGTCGAGGAAGACCTCCACCTCGGGGAGAGCGTCGTCCACGTACATGCCCCGCAGATCGAGCGTATTCTCGGGGGTCTGGACGTACACCGCACCCGCGGACTCCGCGCTGTGGCGTGCGTTGCCGGTAGCCGACGCCCCGGCGGGACGCCGGTCCGATGCGAAGACCCGGACATGCTCCCTCGGTACCCGCGTTTTCATCCCTCCCACGCGCACCTCTACCTCGTTGTCTTCCGGCCTCGCCGGTGCGCTCACTTCCCCTTCCTTGTAGAGGGGAGACAGGAATACCTTCTGCCCCGGGTAGAGGACGGCCCCCGGCTGCACGGGAGCGGTCCTGCTCATCATCGTCCGCACCGCGGGATCCTCCTCCGCCGTCCTTGCCTTTTCCTTCCACTCGCGCAGCACCGTCGATGCCTTCCGGACCGTCTCGATCTTCCTTTCCTTGCGCAGATCCTCCGTGGCCGCCCGCAGCTCGACTTCCGCCTTCCGGATCTCCTCGCGGATTCTCTGGCGCCCCTTCTCCAGCGTCTTCGAATCCTCCTCCCGCGCGCGGTCCCGCAGGGAACGGAGAAGTTCCCTTTCCTCTTCCGCCTCGCGGCGCTTACCGGCAAGGTCCGCGGCCTCGGCGGCAAGTTTCTCCCTCTCCCGTTCCAGACGCGCGAGGACCTCGTCGAGCTTCTGTTCCTCTCCTGTGAGGTACCGCCTCGCCCGGGAGAGAACCTCCTCGGGGAATCCCAGCGACCGGGCGATTTCCATCGCCATGCTCCTTCCCGGGACGCCGAGCCGGAGCCTGTATGTGGGGCGAAGCGCCTCCGGGTCGAACTCCATCGAGCCGTTCTCGAAGCGCCGGTCCCCGAAGGCGATGCCTTTCAGCTCCTCGAAGTGGGTTGTGGCCAGGACACGGACCTCACGGTCTGCGAGCGTCTCCAGAAATCCCCGGGCGATGGCCGCTCCTTCCCTCGGGTCGGTCCCCGTTACGACCTCGTCCAGCAGGACCAGCGACCCCCGGTCCGCCCCCGCGAGGATCTCGTTCAGCCGCCGCACGTGGGCGGAGTAGGTGGAAAGGTCCTGCTCGACGCTTTGTTCGTCCCCCATGGCGGCGAATACCTGCGGGAAGGTCGAAACCGTCGAGTCGCCGGAGGCCGGGACCGACAGTCCCGCCATCGCCATCAGCGTCAAGAGCCCCATCGTCTTGAGCGCGACGGTCTTCCCCCCGGCGTTGGGCCCCGTGAGGATCAGGCAGCGGTAGGGACGGCCGAGCGAAAGGTCGTTGGGGACGATTTCTTTGCGGGCCAGGACCATCAGGGGATGACGCGCGGAGAGGAGGTTCACCTCGCCGGATGCGTTCACGGTGGGCTCCGCGGCGGAAAGTTCCTCCGCGAGGAGGCACCGTGCCTGGAGAAAGTCCATGGTCGACAGTATGGTGCGGCATTGCCTAAGCTCTTCGGAACGGCGGCCGACCTTGCCGCTCAGCTCGGCCAGGATCCGGGCGATCTCCCGCTCCACCTCGATCTCGGCCATCTTGACTTCGTTGTTCAGATAGACGAGTTCCTCCGGTTCGAAGAAGACGGTCTGACCGCTCTGCGACGTGTCGTGCACGATGCCGGGGAAAAGTCCCTTGGCGGCGACCTTGAAGGGGATGACGAGCCGCCCCGAGCGAAGGGTGGCATACGCCTCCTGGATGTGGCGGCCAAACCGCGGCGAGCCGATGATCTCCTCGGCCGTCTTCTGGAGGCGGTTTCTCAGCTGCTGCAGCTGGCGGCGAAAGGCCCCCAGGGACGGGGACGCACGGTCGAGAACATTCCCGGAAACGTCGATTTTGAAATCGATCTCGTCGGCCAGGTCGCGCAAGGGAGGAATTCCCTTGGCATGGTGCGCGAGGCGCGGGTACTTTCCGCGCCGGTCCTCGAAGAACCTGCGGATGCGCTCCCCGGTCCGGGCTGTCTGCCCGACGAGGAGCAGTTCGGAGGGCGATAGCAGCGCCCCCTTTTCCGCCTCCTCCACCGGGGAAAGGATCTCCTTGAGTCCCTCAAGGGGAAGCGGTCCCTCGCCGATCAGCATCCGGCGGCCATCCCGGTTCTCCTCGAGGGAGATCCGGATGGCGTCGAGGTCCGTCCCGGGCAAAAGACCGGCGCATAGGTCTCTTCCCGGGTCGGAGGAGGCGTGCTGACAGAGGCGGGCCACGACTTTTCGCCACTCGAGGGCGTCGAGCGTTATGTCCCAGGGCGTTTCGGGCAAAATCGGGTTCCCCCGGTAAACCGGCTGTTTTCCGTCCATTATATCGGGAACGTGATACCCTTTACCGCTGATTTCCCCGCACGGAAGGACCGGCGGACCATGTACGGAGTTCATATCGTTCTTTTCTGGCTTTCGTTCGCCGCCTACGGAGCGGAGGCAGGCCTGCAGCTGGGCGGCATTTCGCCGAAGTCTCCCTACCGTTCGGCTCTCTTCGGCGGGCTCCTCCTTCACGGTCTTTTCCTGGCCGTGCGATGGATCTTGTCGGGGCATGCGCCGATGGCAGGGCTGTTCGAATCCCTTACGGTCTTTTCCTTCTGCTCGGCCTTCTCGGCCTTCCTTTTCTGCGGGACGAAAGAGACGATGGCTGCCTGGAAGATCCTTTCGGTGCTGGTGGTGCTTCCGCAGGCGGGGGCGGCGCTCATTGACAAGCGGCTGACGCCTCTCTACCCGGCCCTGGACACACCGTGGTTCGCCACCCATGTGGGGTTGTCCTTTCTCGGGTACGGCTTTTTTGCCGCCGGGCTCGCCCTTTCCTGGTCGTACCTGCGGCAGGAGGGGGACGAGTTGTATCGCGCTGCGGGAAGGTCTGCCCTCTACGGGTTCTCCGCGTTTTCGGCGGGGATGGTATGCGGGGGGATCTGGGCTTTCTACGCCTGGGGATCCTACTGGATCTGGACGCCGAAGGAGATCTGGTCGGTGGTCTTGTGGGTCTACTTCGCTGCGCTTACCCACCTCAAGTTCCTGCCCGCGGGGGGAGGGTGGCCGGGTTGGGGGAGGCGGCTGGAAATGAAAGCGACCGCGGCAGGGTATTTCGTGATGCTCGCCACGTTCCTCGGCGTGAGCCTCCTGTTGCGCAGTTCCCACTCCTTCTGACGGGCTGTTGTTTGTCCCGGGGTTCGTCATATGATGAAACGGTTGCACACTTTCCGTGGACGGAAGGGGATGGCATGATGCGGGCCGTGTGGCGGTTCCTCACCTCCCTGACGACGTATGCATGGGTGGGGCTTGGCTTCTGCGTCGCGGGCGCTGTCGGCTCCGTCGCGCTGGGGCAATACCCCGAAATCTTCTCCGACATGGATGCCGAGATCCTTGCCGGGTGGTTCGTCCGGAAGGGATTTCTTGCGCCCGGACCGACGGCATGGCTGTACGGGCTGCTCCTGGCCACCGCGCTCCTGGCGGGGAATGCGGCATGCTGCACGTTCGAGAGGCTCCTCCAGATCTTCCGTGGAGAGGTCACCCTTCGCCGCCTTCTGCCCCACGTGATGCATCTTGCGTTCCTGGGCGTAATCCTTTCCCACCTGGCGAGCAGCGTGTACGGGGACAGGATCCCCGGCCTTGCCGTGCCCGAGGGAGGATTTGTCCCTGTGGGCGAAACGGGATGGGTGCTTGCACTCGGCCGCCTCGATGTGGTGATGGCGCCGGAAGGATATCCGAGGAAGTTCTCGGCGGCGGTGGCTCTGTATCAGGAGATGACACCGGTTGCAAAGGGGGTGGTGCGCACCAACGAACCTCTCTTCCACGAGGGATACGGCGTCTATCTGAAGGACTTCGGACCGACCCCGTGGGGGCCCCGGTACGCCGTTTTCGACGCGAACCGGGACCCCGGGGCCTTGCCGATCCTGGTATCCTCGGTCCTGTTCACCATGGCGAACCTGCTCTATCTCGTCACGTCCGGGAGGAAGGATGCGTAGGATCCTGCCCAGGCCGCTTCGAAAAGGGGATGTGATCGCGATCGTCGCCCCCGGGGGCCCCGTGGACCGGGGAAGGCTCGCCCGGGGGGTTGCCCGCCTCTCGGCCGCGGGGTTTGTTCCCGAAACCGCGGCGGGGCTGCTTGACAGGGAGGGGTACCTGGCGGGGAACGACAGGCACCGGGCGGCGCAGATGGAGTGGGCGCTCACCCTACCGGAGGCGCGGGCCGTCATGGCGGCGCGAGGGGGGTACGGCACGGCCCGGCTCCTGCCGCTCCTCGACTGGAGGCGGGCCGCTGCGCGTCCAAAGCTCCTGATCGGGTACAGCGACGTCACGGCGCTCCTGGCGTACGTCTCCACCCGGCTTGGCTTGGCCGCCATTCATGGCCCGATGGCGGCGACGGCGGACCTGGCATACAGGCCCGACCGGAACGCCTTCGAGGCATTTGTCCGGCTCGCGGGGGGACACGCAAACCCCCGGGAGCCCTGGGGTCTGCCGTGCGAGAGGTTGCGCGGCGGCGCCGCGGAGGGGGTTCTCACCGGCGGGTGTCTCTCCGTGCTCACCGCACTGCTGGGAACGCCGTATGAGCCCGATTTCCGCGGGGCGCTCCTGTTTCTGGAGGACGTCCGCGAGCCGTCCTACCGGATCGACCGGATGCTCACGCAGTGGGTCCAGTCCGGCCGGCTGCAGAGGATCCGCGGCATCGTGGCGGCGAAGATCGCCCCGGTGAAACACGAGGGGGAGGAAGAGATCCGGAAGGTCTTGGCATCCACCGGCAAACGTCTGTCCGTCCCCGTCTGGTACGGGTTCCCCGCCGGCCACACCCGTCCGAACTACCCCCTGCCGTTCGGCGTGCGGGCGAGGATCGACGCGCGGGGACGGCTGTTCCTGCTCGAGTCCCCGGTGGCGGCGACGTGACCCGGGAGATCCGGGGCGACACGGACCGCTTCCGCGACGCGCTTACGCTGCTCCGGCGCGGCGTCGGGGAGAAGGCGTACCAGGCCGCCGTCCTGCTGGTGGCCCGGGGAGAGGAGAACCTCCTCCACGGTTCGGCGGGGGAGGCCGGCCTCTCCTCGATATTCGACATCGCCTCCATGACCACGCCGCTGGTCGCCTCGCTGTTCTACCTCCTCGTCCAGCAGGGAACCCTGTCTTCGGACGGTAAGGTCTCCGAGATCCTCCCGGTGCGATCGCCCGACCCGGGGTTTCCGGAGATCACGTTCCGCCATCTTCTGTCCCACACATCCGGTCTGCCGGCGTACCGTCGGTTCTACCGCGAATTGCGGGAGGCCGAGGAGAAGGAAGGGAGAAGAATGTGGGGGACGGCGGAAGGGCACGACCGGATCGTGGCTTCTGTCCTGTCCCTTCCCCTGGAGTCCCCGCCGGGGACCGCATGCGTCTACAGCGACCTCGATTTCCTCCTCCTGGGGCGGGTGATCGAGGCGGCGTCGTTCACGACGCTCGACCGCTTGCTTCGGCGGGAGCTTGCCGTCCCTCTGGGGATGCACGACACCGGCTACCTGCCTCTCCTCCGGTTTTCCGAATGCGAGACGGGGAGACTGATGTCGACCGGGCATTCGGAGGAGCGGGGCAGGGAGAAAGTAGGGGAAGTCGACGACGAGAACGCGGCGGCGATGGGGGGGGTGGCGGGACACGCGGGGGTGTTTTCCACCGCGCACGACCTTTTCCTCTTCGCAAGGGAAATCCTCCGGGCACGACGGGGGGAGGGAAGGGTGCTCACCCGGCGGTCGGCAAACGAGATGACGGCGAAAGTCGGAACGCCCCCGGATTGCTCCTATACCCCGGGATGGGATACCCCGACTTCCGGGAAGGCGGGCGGGTCGCAGGCCGGGCGTCACTTTCCGGAGGATTCGATCGGCCACCTGGGATACGCGGGGTGCTCCCTCTGGATCGACCTGTCCCGGGAAATCACGGCGGTGTTTCTGACCAACCGGGTGTATTACGGGCAGGAGAACCCGCGGCTGAAGACGCTCAGGCCGGCGATCCACGACGCGGTCATGGAGGCGTTGCCATAAAGATGAAGAGCGTTCACCTGATCGCGGCGTGCGGCGTGGGGATGGCGTCGCTTGCCGGGATGCTCAAGGAAATGGGGTTCCGCGTGACCGGGTCCGATGCCAACGTCTATCCTCCCATGAGCACGCAGCTTTCGGCGCTGGGCATCCGGCTCCGCACACCGTACGCGCCCGGCAACATCCCGGAGGATACCGATCTCGTCGTCGTGGGAAACGCCGTCACGCGGGACAACCCGGAGGCCAGGGAAGCGGTCCACCGCGGACTTCGCACGCTCTCGATGCCGCAGGCGCTGGCCGACCTGTTCCTTACGGGAAAGGAGCCGATCGTGGTGGCGGGGACCCACGGAAAGACGACCACCACGTCGCTTCTGGCCTGGTCCCTCTTCGCCCTGGGGGCGGACCCCTCGTTTCTGGTGGGCGGAGTCCCGAGGAATTTCCCGGTGAGCTACCGGGTGGGCGGTGGTCCTCTTTTCGTGATCGAGGGGGACGAATACGATACGGCGTACTTCGACAAGGGTCCGAAGTTTCTCCACTACCGCCCCCGCATCGGTTTGCTCACCAGCATCGAGTTCGACCATGCCGACATCTACCGGGACCTTGCCCACCTCAAGGAGTCGTTCCGGAAGCTGGTGGGAATCATCCCTCCGGACGGGCTTCTGATCGCCTCCGCCGACTACCCGGACGTGGTCGGGGTCGCGGGGGAGGCGAGGTGTCCGGTCTGGTTCTACGGCGTCTCGCCGGGTCCCGCGATGCCCAGGGAGAGGACGTGGCGGATAACCCTCCTGTCGGATGAGGGGGAGTTCTCCCGGTTCCGCCTGGCGCGGGGGGAAGAGGCGCACGAATTCCGGCAGCGGCTTCCGGGCAGGCACAACGCGGGCAACGCGGCGGCCGCTGCCCTGGCTCTTTTTCGCCTTGGGTATACGGCGGACCGGGTCGCGGAGGCGTTCGCGGGGTTTACCGGGGTGCGGCGGCGTCAGGAGACGGTGGGAGAGTTCGGCGGGGTCCTCGTGATCGACGATTTTGCCCACCATCCGACGGCCGTCCGCGAGACGATTCAGGCGATCCGGGCGAGGCACCCGGGCCGTCCTGTGACCGCGGTGTTCGAGCCTCGTTCCAACACGAGCCGGAGGAGGATCTTCCAGAGGGAGTTCTCCGAATCGCTCTCCACGGCCGACGCGGTCATACTCGCCGGCGTGTACGGGGCGGAGCGGTTCCCTCCCGAGGACCGGCTGAACCCGGTGGAGGTGGTCGCCGCCCTCCGGGCGGCGGGCCGGGAGGCGGTATTCATCGAAGAGGTCGACCGGATAGTGGATCATCTGTCCGCAAGGGCGGGCCCCGGAGACCTGATCCTCATCATGTCGAACGGCGGCTTCGGGGGGATCCAGGGGAAACTCGCAAGGGCGCTTGCCGGGCGTGCGGGAGTCCGCCCGCCCTCCGGGAAATCTTCCTGACCCTTTCCCTCTGCCTCCACTTTCCCCTTTGACTCCCCGGCGTGCGGTCTGGTACATTTGGCCGATACCAAAGGGGGGGGGAATGGGGAAAATCGCCGCGCGGTTCCGCTTACCGGTTGCCATTGCGGTCCTGCTGGCGGTTTCTTCGGCGGCAGCGGCTGCGGACTATTCCCGGCGCATCGCCATCGCCCCGTTTTCCATCCTGGGACCCGCGCAAGAAATCCGTCAGACGGTCGATATCCTTCCCCGGCTCATTTCTTCGCGCCTGATGGCGATGACGGGCGCCGAGGTGCTGCTGATTCCCCCCGGGAATGCCTCCCCCGAGGATGCCGCGAAGGAAGCCGGACTGCCTCTTCTCCTCAAGGGGTCGGTTGCGAAGCTGGGTGCGGGGTACAGCATCGACGTCACCGTGAAAGACCTTGCCACGGGACAGCCGGCAGGCGCGTTCTTCGCCGCTGCCGACACCGAGGACGAGATCATCCCGCGACTGGGCGACCTCGCCGCGGACATCTCGGAGAAGCTGTTCGGGGTCAAGGCGGCGGTGAGGGCCTATGCGCCGCCCCCGTCGGCTCCCCCTCCGGTTACCCCCCCCGCAGTCCCGGTCCCGGCCGTGCCCGCGGGGGCGCAGGCGGCGGTTTCGCCGCCACCGCCCGCACCGGCTTCCCCTCCGCCGGCCGTTGCCTTGCCCGCAGCGGTTGAGGCCTGGGAACCCTCCGCCATGGAGAAGGTCGCGGAATCCGGCAGGATCGCGGACGAGCTGCACGGGGTCGTGTCGGGCAACGTGGATTCCGGGGGCAGCGGCGAGGTGATCGCCTACGGCCGAAAAGGGATCCACCTGTACCGGGTGAGCGGAAAGGAGATCCTTCCCGTCGGCCGGATCACGGAAGGATTGCCGGGCCATATCCTGAACCTCGAGGCGATCGACCTCGACGGGGACGGGGCGAAGGAAATCGTGGTGACCGGCATCGACGGGGACAACCTCCGGTCGCAGGTCCTTAAGAAAAAAGGGGAAACCTACGAAAAGGTCGCCGACCGCCTTCCCTATTTCCTCGTTCTCCTCCCGGACTGGAAGGGGAAGGAGATGGTGGCGGGCCAGCAGCGGGGAGACGATTTACCCTTCCATGGCAAGCTGTACGCCATGGTATGGGACGGGAACACCCTCCGGATGGGGGAGGCGCTTCCGGCGGACACGTTGCGTGCGCCACTTTCCTCCGGCATCCTGGGCCTTTCCTCGGCGAAGATCGGGGAGGAGTGGAAATGGCTCTACACGGACAAGAACGACAATCTGCGAATTCTTGGCGCGGGCGGTGAGACCGAATACAGGACGGGGACGGATTACGGATGGTCGGGGGATTCCTTCGAGTGGGGGCTCTATCTGCCCCGCCAGGGAAAAACCCGGTATTACGTCAGGAAGGCGCCACGGGTATCCCGGGGGCCGTCCGGGAAGCTGCTGGTCCTGGTTCCGGCGGCGCAAGAGGGTTTCGTCAACCTGGAATTTTCCAGCAAGACCACCCGCCTCGTTCTTCTGCAATGGGACGGGGGGGAACTGATCGAGAAGGCCGGAACCAAGAAGGGGGATCGCGTCTACTCGGCAGCGGACTTTCTCTCCCCGTCCGGACTGAAGGGGGGGGGGATGGCGGTTGCCTCGGTCATCGAGCAGCCCGACGGCGTGGTAAAGGGGGGATTAAGCCGTCTGGTGCTGTTTCAGATCCGTTAGCCTCCGAAAGCAGGATTTCCCCTATTCGTAAAAACGGTTGACATGCAAGGGGATGGGTGGTATTCAGGTCGGAAAAAAACACGGTTTCTTTTTGTACACCATCGGAGATTCTTGCCGGGGGGAAGGGGCGTGACGAACCGACAAAGGGAGGAGGTGGTGGCCGGAGGGAGAAGGGGAAGGAAGATCGGATAGGCAAAGACGATCTTGGGAGAAGACAGGCACGTATCTCTTCAAGGAGGGGAATGATGAGGAAAAGTGTCGTTGTTTTACTTGCCGCGGTCCTGGTGGCGGCCTTTGCCCTGCCGGCGACGGCGGACATTTCGTTCTTCGGTACGGCCAAGGTCAAGCCGACCTATTACAGCAACTTCGACTTCGACGACAATAACCCCGATCCCCCGGTGCTGAACGAGGGCGGTTTAACAAGCGGCGAGCACATGCGCTCCGAACTTCGCCTGGGGTGGAAGGCATCCGGCGACAACTGGAAGATCATGATGATCGCCGAGTCGGACGTCATCATGGAGAAGGACACGGCGGATCGTTCTTTTTACACCTCTGCGGGAAAGGGCGCCATTCCAGCAGCCAACGCCGGGGGGGAATTCGGGATCGAGCGGTTCGAGGCGAACTACACGTTCACGCCCGCGCTCGTCCTGTCCACGGGCTGGAACATCCGCGCCGCCGACATCAAGACCGGCGGCCTCCTGTTCGGCGACGACCACCCGTTTCTCGAGATCGGCGGGAAGCTCACCGATAATTTCAGTTACGCGCTCACCTACATCCCCGTCAATAACCGCATACTTAATTTAGGTGTCTCCACCGTTGCGGACG
>JBFKGZ010000060.1:0-15752 GCA_041633075.1 Candidatus Deferrimicrobiaceae bacterium
CCGGTCCACGCCCGCTTCGCGGACGCACTGATCGTCACCCGTTGCGAGAGCGTCGACCATGGAAGGGACGCGGCCGGCGCCGTACCGTTCCCGCCGGAAAGGCCCGTGGCCTTCTCCCGGATCGTCCCGCGCGCCCTCGTCGACAGAGACGGAGGGGAGAGTCCGCTCCCGCTGGCGGGAAAGGAGATCGCGGCGTTTTCGGGTATCGCGCAGAACGAGCAGTTCGAGAAAGCCCTCCGGGATTGCGGTTTCCTCGTCCGCCGGTTCCTCGGCTTTCGGGATCACCATCCGTACCGGCCGGCCGACCTCGAAACGATTCGTGCAGCCGCCGGCGGATTGCTCGCAGTCACGACCGAAAAAGACATGATCCGGCTTCCGGCCGAGGTGCCGTTTTCCGTCGCGGCGCTCCGCGTGGAGGTCGACTTTCTCTCCGGGTGGGAGGAGCTGTCCCGTTTTCTTCTGGAGCGAATCGGGCAGCGGGAGAAACGATGAAGGAAAAGGCATGCCGGGCCGCGATGCGGGTGATGGAGGCCGTTCCGCTGCGGGTGCGGGCCGCGTTGTTCGAAGCGGTGATGCTGCTGGTATGGGCGCTGGATGCGAGACACCGGAAGATCGGCCGGATCAACCTCCGTATCGCCTTTCCCGAAATGGAGGACAGGGAGGCGGCCCGGATCATCCGTCTCTGCTACCAGAGGATGGGGACGGCGGCGGCCGAATTCGTCCACCTGCCGAAGATCGACAGCAAATACGTCGAGGAGCACATCCGCATCGAAGGGATCGAACATCTCCGGCGGAGCGAGCAGGAGCGGGGTCTGGGGGTGCTGGGGATGACGGCGCATTTCGGGAACTGGGAGCTTGCCTCGCATGCGTACGGCACGGCGATCGGCCCCATGGCGTTCATCGTCCGGCCGCTGGCGGACCCGGTCTGGGACCGGATCGTCGCGGAGCGGAGGGAGTGCGTCGGAAACCGTGTGATCCGGAAGTTCGACTCCGCGAAAGCGGTGATGCGCGAGGTCCGGCGCGGAACGATGGTCGGGATCCTGATCGATCAGAACGTGGACAGGCACAAGGGGGTGCTCGTCGACTTCTTCACGAAGAAGGCGTATACCACCGACGGTATCGCCCGGATGGCCCTTGCGCTCCGCACGAACATCCACCCTGCGTTCTTGTTCCGGAACCCGGAAAGAAAGTTTCACCATACCCTGCGGTTCGGACCGGCAATGCCGATGGATCCGGCCGCTTCCCGGGAAGAGGAAGTGGCCCGCCTCACGCGCCAGTGCAACGAGGAACTGGAGAAAGCGATCCGGGAAGACCCCACGCAGTGGCTCTGGTTCCACCGGAGGTGGAAGACGAGGCCGCCGGGAGAGCCGGATCTGTACCGGGAGGCTAGATGAAGGGGATCGTGTTTCTCGACCGGGACGGCACGCTGATCGAGGACGTGGGGTATCTGTCCGACCCGCGGGAAATACGGGAGATCCCCGGGGCGGCGGAGTCGCTTCTGCGTCTTTCGGCGGAGGGTTTCGTCCTCGCGGTCGTCTCCAACCAGGCGGGCCTGGCGAAAGGAAAGTTCGGGAAGGAGCAGGGGGAAGCGGTGCACCGGGCGTTCGTCGCCCTTTTCCGCGCGAAGGGCGTCGAGTTCGACGCCGTGGAATACTGTCCCCATCACCCGGACGGATCGGTGAAGGAGTACCGCGTCGTGTGCGGCTGCCGGAAACCGTCTCCCGGAATGGCGGAGAAGGTGCTGGCGCGTTTGGGAAAACCGGCTTCGTATACGATATGGATCGTCGGTGATAAAATGACCGATGTGTTGATGGGGCGCAGCCTGCGGGCGAAAACCGTACTTGTGGCGACAGGATACGGGATATCGGAGCAGAGGGAAGGACAGCGGCGCGGCCTCTGGCCGGACGCCTTCCTCCCCAGCATCAAGGAGGCGGCGGAGTGGATCCTGTCGGAAGGGAATTAGGGTGAACGGGTCGGTTTCGCCGGGAAATCGGGCATGGCGTTGCTTTTTGCTGCTCGCTGCTGCACTCGTCCTCCTGGCGACCGGTTGTTACCGCGCAACGCAAAAGCCCGCGCAGAAGCCCCCCCCGCCGGTTGCAACGGAAACCGATTCGGAGCCCGCGGCCATACCGGCGGAGGAAACCGTCGCCTCTCTCCCGCCGCAGGAACCGCGAGCCTCTTCCGGAGAAGCTCCTTCCCCCGTACCGGAGGTTTCTTTGCCGGAGACGGCTCCGGAAGAGCCTTCCGGGGAATCCCCCCTCCCGTCCGCAGCCGGGATGCCTCCGGAAAAGGGACCGCCCACGGCGGATTCCCCGCCGGAGAAGGCCGGAAACGGGAAGGAGACGGCATCATCGGGCGAAGGGGCAACGGTGGCGGCCCTGCCCCCGCGGACCGGACCGGCCGCTCCCGTTCCCGCCGCGGGCACTGAAAAAGGCAAGGTCGACATCATCGTGCTTCCGGAGGAGAGGGCGTTTTCACCGGAAGGCCCGCCCTGGGCGAGAGGGAAGGAAGAACTCGTCTACAAGGTGGAGTTTCTGGGCATCACGATGGGGTATGCCCGGTTTTCCTTCCTGGGGAAGGTACTCCTGTCGGGCAAGGAGGCGTACCACCTCCGCGTACGCGCGTGGACATCGGACCTTCTCTCGGTGATCTACCCGATGGACGACACGATCGACTATTATCTGGATGTGGAGACGATTGCGCCGCTTCGGCAGGAGTTTACCAAAAGCAAAAAACGGGACGACGTGGCCGTCTACGACCAGGAAAAGGGGACGATCGTCTACCGGTACCGGAAGGACGGGAAGGTCAGAAAGAAGGTCGAGGTCGTTCCCAACGTGTACGATCCCGTTTCGGTCGCGTACTATTTCCGGACCCGTGGCCCGAACGGGGAGGCGGAGGGGCGGTCGATGTACGCGGGGAGGAAATTGTGGGAGGTCTCGGCCAAATCCCTGGGGCACGAAACGATCCGGACGGACAAGGGAGAGTTCGACACGATTATCATCCAGCCCGTGCTCCGGCAGGGGGGAAAGTTGGAAACCAAGAAGGAGATGCGGATGTGGATGACGAGAGACGAAAGACATGTCCCCGTCCGTCTGTACGCGAAGTTCAAGAAGATACGAAACTGGACGCTGGTGGGGGAACTGCTGCCCGGCCAGCAGGGAGGGTAGTCCATGGACGAGGAGCTGCTGGAGATCCTGGCTTGCCCGAAATGCAAGGGAGGCCTGATGCTGACCCCGGAGGAGTCCGAACTCCGTTGCGAGGCATGCCGCCTGGGATACCGCATCGACGACGGGATTCCCATTCTCCTCATCGACGAAGCGACCCCGTATGAATGACGACGGATTCATCGGCCGGGCGTTCGGATACATCGGGCGGTTTCCCTCCTGCCGCCTCCTGGTGGTCGGGGATATCATGCTGGACGAGTACGTCTGGGGGGACGTAAGAAGGATCTCCCCGGAGGCCCCGGTCCCGATCGTGGCCGTGATCCGCGACACACGGACGCTCGGAGGGGCGGCCAACGTGGCGCTGAACGTCACCTCGCTGGGAGCGGGAGTGGACGTTGCCGGCCTCGTGGGAGCCGACCCGGCGGGCCGCGAGATCACGCGCATGCTGCGGAACAAAGGAATAGGCGTGGCGGGCCTCGTCGTTGACCCGGATCGCCCGACGACGGTGAAGACGCGCGTCATCGCCCATCAACAGCAGGTGGTCCGCGTTGACCGGGAAAAGAAGGAGCCCCCGACCGACAAGGCCTGCAAAGCGCTCAAACGCCGCGTGCTCGCGGCGCTCCGCCGGGCGGACGGGGTGGTCCTTTCCGACTACCGGAAGGGGGCCCTCTCCCGCGAGCTCGTGGAGGAGGTGGCCGCGGCGGCGAGGAAGAAAGGAGTCTTCGTTGCGGTCGACCCGAAGCAGACCGATTTCGCCTATTACCGCGGATGCACCGTGATCACTCCCAACAAGGCCGAAGCCGAGGCGGCGCTCGGAGGCCGGGAGCTTCTGGGGGACCTGGAGATCTGGAAGGGGGGAAAGGCGCTCCTGCGGAAGACCGGGGCGAGCGCGATTCTTCTGACCCGGGGAGAGGAAGGGATGAGCCTGGTGGAACGCGGCCGCCGGTCCTTCTTCCACATACCGGCGCAGGGACGCCAGGTGTTCGACGTGACCGGCGCCGGGGATACCGTGATCGGCACCCTTGCGACGGGATTGGGCGCGCGGGCGCCGCTTCGGGATGCCGCCCTCCTCGCGAACGTGGCCGCCGGGGTCGTCGTGGGCGAAGTGGGGACCGCGCCCATCACCGCGGAAAAGCTTGCCCGGGCCCTTCGGATGCGGGAGAAGGAGCGCGAGGCGTCTCTCGAGGAAACGGGAGGCGCGACGCGGGGCGGGGGAAGGGAGCCCTTCTCCCGTTGAGCCAGCGGAAAACCCCTCCCGCAGCCAGGTTGCTGATCTCGGTGATCTACCGGGACGACGGGGATTTCGAACATACCGTCCGGGCGATCCACGGGCGAATCGGGAAAATCGAATACGCAAGCGGTCCGTTTCCCTTCGACCGGTCCGATTACTACGAAAGGGAGATGGGGGCGCCGCTGTTCCGCCGGTTCCTCCTGGCGGCAGATGACGTGGCGCGGGAGGACCTGGTGGAGGCGAAGCTCGTCGCCGAGTCGATCGAGGCGGAATTCTCGGTCGACGGGAAGCGAAACGTGAACATCGACCCGGGGCTGCTGACGGACGAGAACGTCGTCCTCGCCACGGGAAAAAATTACAGCCACCGGATCTATCTGCGCGACGGCGTATTCGCGGATCTGACGCTGGTTTTCGAAAAGGGGGAGTACCGGCCGTTGCCGTGGACGTACCCCGACATCGCGTCGCCGGAGATCCGCACGTTCCTCACGATGCTGCGCACGCTTTGCCGGGCAGGAAAAATTCGGGGACGGAAAGGGGAATCCTGCGAATGTGGATGAGCATGACCGGGTTCGGTAGGGGAGACCGTCACGGAGAGGACATCCTGGTGACCGCGGAGGTCCGGTCCGTCAACCACCGGTTCCTGGATATCCATGTGCGGTGCCCCGCGAGATTCCTGTCCTGGGAACAGCGAATCCGGTCGACGGTCAGGCAGGTGCTCCGGCGGGGAAAGGTGGACGTCTTTCTCAACATCCGGGATTGGGGCCGGGCGGGAACCGCCATCCGGGTGAATCACGGGCTTCTCTCCTCGTTCCTCGCGGAGGCGAACCGGATACGGGAAAAGTATTCCCTGCCGATGGAACTTTCGTTCCGCGACCTGGTCGGGGTACCCGACATCATCGTGTTTGCCCCGGAGGGAAACGACCCGGCGGAGGAGCATTGGGCACTCGGGGAGGGGGCGGTACGGGATGCCCTGTCGATGCTCGTCTCGTCGAGGCGGGAGGAGGGGGAGCGGCTCCGCGAGGTGATCGTGCAGGCGGTGCGGAAGATGCAGGGCCTGTCGGCGGAGATCTCCGGTTTATCCGCCGAGAACAAGGAGCTCGTCCGGGCCCGTTTCGGCGAACGGATCGAGGCCCTTTCCGGCGAGGCAGGGGTCGACCCCGCGCGTGTGCAGCAGGAGGCGGCGTTTTTGATCGACCGGCTGGACATCTCCGAGGAATGCGACCGGCTGTCCTCCCACCTGTCGGGCATGGAGGGGCTGATGGCGATCGGGGGAGAGGCGGTGGGGAAGCGGTTCGATTTCCTCGTCCAGGAAGCGTTCCGGGAACTGAACACGGCATCGTCCAAGTCGGCGCACGCGGGCATATCGGACAGGGTAGTCGCCGGGAAGGCGGAGCTGGAAAAGATCCGGGAACAGATCCAGAACGTGGAGTGACGCATGGAGAAGGGGGATGTCATCGTCATTTCGGCCCCGTCCGGTTCGGGGAAGACCACCATCTGCCGGATGCTCATCAAAAAGCTCGATCACCTGGAGCTTTCCATCTCCTACACCACCCGTCCCCGGAAACAGGGGGAGGTGGACGGCATAGACTATTATTTCATCGAGCCGGAAAAATTTGATAATATGGTAGATTCACGGGAGTTTCTGGAATTCGCCTCCGTGTACGGACACCGCTACGGGACGACGCGGGAGGCGGTTCGTTCCATCGTCTCCCGCGGGAAGGACGCCGTCCTGGAGATCGACGTTCAGGGCGGGAAAAAGGTGAAAAAGGAACTTCCGGATGCCATCCTGGTCGCCGTCTTTCCCCCCGACCGGCGTTCCCTCGAGAACAGGCTGATCGGGAGAGGAAGGGACAGCGCCGAGGAGGTGAGCGCTCGCCTCCGGGCTGTGGACGACGAGGCGAAGGAGCTCCTTTCGTACGATTACCTCGTGGTGAACGACGACCTCGAGGCGGCGGTGAGCAGGGTGACGTGGATCGTGCGGGCGGCCCGCCTCCGGCGGGAGCGGGCGTCCGGGCGTCTGGCGAAAATCTTCGAGGGAAGCGGAAAGGGAAAACCATGGCGCGAGTGACGGTTGAGGATTGCCTTGAGCAGGTGGAAAGCCACTTCGAACTGACCGTTGTGGCGGCGAAGAGGGCCAAGCAGCTCCTGGGCGGGGTAGGAGCATCGATTGACACGTCCCATCGGCGGGACAAGCCCACCGTGGTGGCGCTCCGAGAGATTGCCCAGGGGACGGTGCGGGTCAAGCGATAACACCGGAGCCCGCGATGCTCCGACTGAACGACATCGTCGACCGCATCCAGGCGTTCCGGCCGACGGTCAACATCGAGCTTATCCAGAAGGCCTACGTTTTCACGGCGAAGGTTCACCACGGCCAGTTGCGCGAATCCGGGGAGCCCTACCTCATTCACCCCCTGAACGTCTCCTACATCCTGGCCGACTGGAACCTGGACGACGAAACGATCGCCACGGGCCTGCTCCACGACACCGTGGAGGACACGGTAGCCACCATCGGCGAGATCCGGGAGCTGTTCGGGGAACATGTCGCCGAGCTGGTGGACGGGGTCACCAAGATCAGCCGTGTCGTCATCTCGGACGTGGCCGATCAGAAGGCCGAATCCCTCCGGAAAATGATCCTCGCCATGGGGAAGGATATCCGCGTGATCCTCGTCAAGCTCGCGGACCGGATCCACAACGTGCGGACGATCGATCACCTGTCTCCGGACCGGCAGGTCGCCGTTGCGCGCGAAACCCAGGAAATCTACGCCCCGATCGCGAGTCGTCTCGGGATGTCCCGCGTGAAGATGGAACTCGAGGACAAATGCTTCGCGATCCTCCACCCGGACGATTACCGGGAGCTTGTCCTTGCCGCCGACGAGCGGAAGCGCGGCCGGGAGGAGCATATCGGTAAGGTGATCGCCCTCCTGGAGGGGAAACTGCGTGAGTCCAAAGTCGATGCGTATGTCACGGGCCGGTCCAAGCATATCTCGGGCATCTTCAACAAGATGGCGAGGCAGGAGATCGACTTCGAGCACGTCTACGACCTCCTCGGGTTCCGCATCATCGCGAAGACGATCCGGGAGTGCTACGAGGCGCTCGGCATCGTGCACAGTCTGTTCCGACCCGTCCCCGGGAGATTCAAGGACTACATCGCGATGCCCAAGGCGAATTTCTATCAGTCCCTCCACACCACCGTGTTCGGCCCCAACGCCGAGATGATGGAAATCCAGATCCGTACCGAGGAGATGCACTCCCTGGCGGAGTATGGGGTTGCGGCACATTGGCGGTACAAGGAAGGGAAGCAGGTCACGGACAAGGGAGATCAGATGTTCGTGTGGCTCCGCCAGATCCTCGAGCTGCAGCAGGAAATGAAGGACCCCCGGGAGTTCCTCGACACCGTGAAGGTCGAACTTTTTCCCGAGGAGGTGTACGTGTTCACCCCCCGCGGAGACGTGAAGGAGCTGCCGCGCGGCGCGACGCCCATCGATTTCGCCTACGCGATCCACACCGAGGTCGGGAACCAGTGCGTCGGAGCGAAGGTGAACGGGAGGATGGTTCCTCTCAAGGTGTCCCTGAAGAACGGGGACGTGGTCGAGATCATCACCAACGCGTCGCACAAACCGAGCCGGGACTGGCTCAAGATCGCCAGGACCAGCAGGGCGCTCAACAAGATCCGCGCGTTCATCCGCCAGGAGCAGCAGGAGCACAGCCTGACGGTGGGGCGCCAGATCCTGGAGCGCGAGCTGCGAAAGCATTCCCTCTCCTTTGCGAAGACACTGAAGTCCAAGGAGTTCGCGGAAGTCCTCGAGGAAAACCGCTTCAAGGCCGCCGACGACTACTGCATCGCCCTCGGGTACGGGAAGGTCTCCCTGTTCCCGCTGCTGCGACGCCTCGTCCCGCCGGAACAGCTGCAGGAAAAAGGGAAGGAGTCCCGACTCGAGGCCCTCTTCAAGCGTGTCACCACGAGGAAACCGAGCGCGATCATCGTCAAGGGGGTGGACGACATCTTCATCCGCCTGGCGAACTGCTGCCATCCCGTGCCCGGCGACCCCATCGTCGGGTTCATCACGAGGGGGCGGGGGGTGACCATCCACGCGAAGAACTGCTCGAAGGCTCTGGAGACGGACCCCGCCCGGGCGATCGAAGTGGCGTGGGAGGAGGGGACAAAGGCAGCCCACCCCGTGAAGCTGAAGGTCATCTGCGCGGACAAGCCCGGATTGCTCGCCGACATCTCCCGGACCATCACGGCAAGCGATGTGGACATACGCCGCGCCGTGGTCATGACCACGCGGGACAAGCGTGCCATCTGCAGTTTCGACGTCTCGGTGAACGACGCGAAGCACCTGTCCACGCTCATCAAGTCGATCGAGAAGGTGAAAAACGTCTATTCCGTCGAGCGGGGAAAGGGGTAGGAGATGCGGGAAACGGTGCGAACGGGGAAGGCGCCGGCGGCCATCGGGCCCTATTCCCAGGCCATCCTCTCCGGGGGCTTCCTGTTCTGTTCGGGGCAGATTCCGCTCGATCCCGCCACGGGCAAGATGGTCGAAGGAGGAATAGAGGCCCAGACCGAACGGGTGCTGCGCAACCTGGCCGCGGTCCTGGAGGCGGGCGGCGCCTCCCTGCGGTCGGTCGCCAAGACGACCGTCTATCTCGTCGATCTGTCCGATTTTCCGGCGATGAACGAAGTGTACGGAACGTTCTTTCCGGAAAACCCGCCGGCGCGCGCGACCATCCAGGCGTCGAAGCTGCCGGCAGGAGCGCTGGTGGAAATCGACGCGGTCGCGTCGGTCGAATGAATCAGGGGGATTTCGATATCAGCCCGGACTTGATGCACTGCGTGCAGGCGTGGACGCGCCGGACGGTCCCGTTGGTGACCGTCTTCACCCGTTGCACGTTGGGCTTCCATTTTTTCCGGGACCGGTTGTTGGCGTGGGAAACGCTGTTCCCGAAATTGGGTCCCTTTCCGCAAATCGAGCACTTGGCCATGGTATCCTCCGAAGGGAAAACCCAACGAAACTACCACGGATGCTAGGGCGAAAGCAAGATCAAATTCGTTTGGGAGCCCCCCGGAAGAAGAAAGGGGTTCGCCGGGCAGCCGCCGTCCTGATCCTCCTGCTGGCCGCCGCCGCGGCGATTCCCCAACTTTTTGCGCGTGGCGAGGCGCCCTCCTCCGGGAAGGCGGCCGATGCCATCCTGGTGATGGTCGGCGGGGAGAACCGGATCGCGGAAGGGTTCCGAGTCTGGAAAGAGGGGAAGGGGAAGGAGCTTTTCATCCTCGGGGCGGGGCGGGAGGCGAGGCTTTCGAGCATTCTTCCCGCGGGAACGGTGATTTCTCCCGCCGAGCTCCTGCGGATCCACATTGAAGGGTGGTCGGAGAATACCCTGGAAAACGCCTTCTCGGCCAAATCGGCCGTGGTTTCCCGGGGGTACCGGGAGGTGATTCTCGTCACCTCCGACTACCACGTTCCCCGGGCCCTCCTCGCCCTGCGAAAGGTACTGCCTCCCGCCGTTTCGATATCGGTGATCCCGGCGGTCTCGAACTGGAGGCGAAAGGGAGCGTGGCGCCGGCTGCCGCGCCTCTTCCTCGTGGAAGGGTGGAAATACTGGGGGTACCTTTTTTTCCTGCGCTGGGAATGACGAAGGGATCTACGCGTCCGGGTTCCGGTGAAAGAACTCGGGGATATTCGGCTCTCCCCGGATCTTGACCTTTCTCCCCTCGATCGCGAGCCTGCCCGCGAAGAACAGGCGGATCGCCATCGGATAGATCTGGTGCTCCTGCACGAGAATCCGCGCCGCGAGCGTGTCCTCCGTGTCGTCGTCGTACACGGGGACGATCGCCTGGACGATGATGGGGCCGGTGTCGACGCCTTCGTCGAGAAAATGGACGGTGCACCCCGAAAAGCGGACCCCGTAGGCAAGCGCCTGTCCGGGTCCGTGTGTCCCGGGGAAGGAGGGGAGGAGCGCGGGGTGGATGTTCAGGATCCGGTTCGGAAAGGCGCGGACGAACACGGGGGTGAGAATCCGCATGAAGCCGGCCAGGCAGACCAGATCCGCCCCGCTTTTCCGGATGACCTCGACGAGTTTCGCATCGAATTCCTCCCGGGTCGCAAACCCTTTGTGGTCAACAACTTCCGTGGGAATGCCGTGTTTCTTCGCCCTGACCAGCCCATATGCTCCCGCCTTGTTGCTGATGACGATTCCGACCCGGCAGGGGATATCCCCCCTCTCGGAGGCGTCGATAATCGCCTGCAGGTTGGACCCGCTTCCCGAGACGAGAACGGCAATCGACGATCTTTCGCTCATGATTTCCCTCCCGTAAACAGGACTACCGGCTCACCGCGCTTTCCTTTTCGAACCTCGCCGATCGCGAAGGCGGGGACACCCCTCGTCCGGAAGTGGCGCAACGACCGGTCCGCATCCCCGGGACGCACCATCAGGACCATGCCGATCCCCATGTTGAAGGTCCGGTACGCCTCGGTTTCGGTAAGATGCGCCGATTCGACGAGAACGGGGAAGACCGGCGGCATCGTCCAGGTCCCCTTCTCCACAACCGCAACCAGTCCCCGCGGAAGGACTCTCGGGAGGTTTCCGATGATTCCGCCCCCCGTGATGTGCGCCATGGCGCGGATCCTGACCTTCCGGGAAAGGGAGAGAACCGGGCGAACGTAGATTCTCGTGGGGCGAAGCAGTTCCTCGGCCACCGTCGTTCCCCACTCCGGGATCCGGGACGTCACCCGCTTTTTCATCCTCCCGAAGACGATCTTTCGCGCGAGCGAGTACCCGTTGCTGTGAAGTCCCGAGGAGGAAAGCCCGATCAAGGCGTCTCCCGGCCGGACGGCGCTCCCGGTAATGATCCTCTTCCTGTCGACGGCCCCCACCGCGAACCCCGCCAGGTCGAATTCCCCCGCCGCGTACACGGAGGGCATCTCGGCGGTCTCTCCTCCGAGAAGGGCGCATCCGGCCTGCCGGCACCCCTCCGCGACCCCCGAGACGATCTCGGCCCCGTCGCGAGCGGAGAGTTTTCCCGTGGCGTAGTAATCGAGAAAGAACAGGGGTTCGGCGCCGTGCACCAGGATGTCGTTCACGCACATGGCCACGAGGTCGATGCCCACCGTCCCGAACCGCTTCGCCATCGCGGCGACCTTCACCTTGGTCCCCACGCCGTCCGTGCCCGCTACGAGTACGGGATCGCGGTATTTCCCCGCGGGGAATCGGTAGAATCCGGCGAATCCTCCGACGCCACCCAGAACCTCCCTGCGGTGCGTCGTCCCGACGATCGGGCGGATGAGGGAAACCAGGCGGTCCCCCTCGTCGATGTTCACGCCGGCGGAGGCGTAGGTGACCGTTTTTTTCACGATTTTTCCCCTCGAAAGACACCAGAATGCACCCCCACGGTACTGATTCGCCCCGCTCAATGTCAATGCTTTTTCCCCCCGCATTTTGTACAATGATCCGGTTTTTACGGGAATTCCGCAGGCGTGAGGCAATGGCGAAGAGAGTCGGTGTCGTGGTTCTCGGCGACGAGGTGCTCAAGGCCGAGATCCGGGAGAGCAACATTTCCTACATTTTGCCCGTCCTCAATCGTTGGGGGGCGGAGGTGGTGCTTTGCGCCATTCTCCCCGACGACGTGCCGATCGTTGTGCGCCACCTGCGCTCGTACCTTAACGAGGTCGATCTGCTGATCCTGACGGGCGGAATCGGCCCCACGCCGGACGACATCACGCGGGAGGCCGTGGCGGCCGTCGCCGGGGTGCCGCTCGTCGTCCACCCGGAGGCGAAAGCCCGTCTCGAGGCGTATTACGGCGGACGGGTGGACGGCAACAGGATCGTGATGGCGCAGGTGCCGGAAGGGGCGGTTCTCATCCCCAATCCGGTAAGCGGCGCTCCCGGGTTTCTCGCGGGGCGGATGGCCGTCTTTCCCGGAATCCCCCGCCTGCTCCACGAGATGTTCGGCTGGCTCAAACCCCTCGTGCAAGGCAGGAGAAAAGCCCGTGTGACCCTGTACAGCCAGGCACCCGAGTCCGCCTATTCATCGATCATGCGGGAGACGATCGCCGGCTTCCCGGGAGTGACCATCGGCTCCTACCCCATCCCGGAAGGGGAGTACCGGGTCCGGGTCGTCTTCCGCTCCGAGGAATTCCCGCAGGCGTCGTCGTCTGCGGACTATTTCACCGAGCGGATGCAGGCGGCGGGAATGGAGATTTCCCGCCGGGAGGAGGATGGGGGAACCGATGAGGAACCGTAGGGCTCTTCCCGTTTTGGTGCCTCTTGCGGCCATGCTCCTGCTTCTCCCCGGCTCCTTCCTTCGGGCGGAGGGGACGGAAGAGGCGGGGAAGGCGGGCTGGGAGGAGAGCACCCCGGGACGATGGAACTCGTTGCCCGAGAGAAAGGTGGAGGCGGGAGGCGACAGCTTTCGGGCGGATGTCGTCCTGCCCCCGGGGACGGGCGTACTCTGGGAAAAGAAGATGAGCAAGACCCTTTCACCCGGGGACGCCTTGGCGATCGAAATGGTATCCTCCGGCACGAACGGAACCTCCCGGGACTACGACCGGAACAAGGCACATTTCCCCGTGTCGGTAACGGTCGTGTTCGGAAAGGACTCCGTAGACCTTCCGTGGAAAAAACGGGTGGGGGATTTCTTCCGGGGCATCTGGAACGGCTTCTCCCCCGGGGGGATCCGGCTGACCTTCGCCTTCGGCAACGAGGCGCCTCTGGGGTCGATGTACCGCCTGGGGGAGGAGGAGACGGTTTTCCTCTTGGGCGGGGAGGGGGAGCTGGGAAAGAAAATCCAGGTATCCCGGGATCTCAAGGAAGATTTCCGGGCGGCATACGGCAGGGACCCCAAGGGACCCGTGACACGCCTCCTCGTTTCGGCGAGAAGACCCTCCCGCGAGGAGGGTCCGATCGACGTCATGCTTCACATCGCTTCTTCGCTTCTTCGCTGAGATACTGTCGACCCCTGTCGATTTTCCCGGGTACGTGCTCATCTCCCCGGGATGGTGATCTGCGCAAATACCGGTTCCCTAAGGTGTAGCCGAAACGTCCCTTGCTCCGTCATAACGGCAAACGGCGTTTCGCGGTTTTCCTCTGTCTGCAGGGTGTTACCAATTTGAAATCGATGTGACACTTCTGAACCCCGCGCCGGCCGCATTTAACGATACTCATTCCTCTCTATTGGCATCGGAAATGTCTTTCCAATGGAAATCAGCAAGTTAAACGCATCTCGCCAGGCCTTTCCATTCCGCGGATTTCGGGCACGCATTTTGTGAGGCACTCCCCCCGCGACCGGCATTTGTCGTAACCAGCACGGAACGGGGGAGAAGAGATGAACGGTTCCAGCGTCCGCCTCACCGTTTTTCTGATGGCCTTGATCGTGACGATGATCGTTCTTCCCGGGTGCGGGGGAGGCGGTGAGGGAGGAAGCACGTCGGGGAAAATAACGGCAATAGCATGGGAACCACCGGCGGTTGACCCCGACGGATCGCCGATGGATTCTCGGCGAGACATCGATTATTACGAGTTTTTCCTCCGGACGGATCAGGATTTCACCGACGACGACCTGCCGGTGGCACATGTGTCGGGGTTTTACGATGTTTTCGAACCTGACGGGAAATCGTTTACAAGAAAACTTACGAAGGAGTTTGTGTTAGACAATCTCCTCCCGTTCACCGAGAAGGGGAAGACATATTACGTTTCCCTGAGGGCAGTCGGAGTGGATGGGATCAAGTCGGGATTCATGGTCCCGCTAGCATGGGACCTGAGCTAATTCCAGCGGGGTCGACATGAAATCGAAGAGCATAGCGTTTCTCGGAATCCTTCTTTTTGCATCCGTTCTGGCGCGCGCTGCACTTGCGGAAACCCGGCAGTTGTCCTGGAATGCCGTCACCACCTATACGGACGGCACCCCGATCGAGGCGGAGAATACCGTAAGTTATACGGCGTGCTGGTCCAACGATCCATGGCTTGCAGCGGATACGCTGCGCCCGCTGGTTTCCTCGACAACGGCAACCTCCGCCACATTTGACCCGACGGCAGGAGAGATGGTCAATTTTGAGACGATCTATTTCACGGTCAAGACCATATTGAGTACTGGGGAGGAGTCGATTTATTCCGCAGCCCTGCCTTATGACCCTCCCTCTGCTCCCACGGACCCTCCTCCTGCTCCCGCGGACCCTCCTCCTGCTCCCACGGACCCCCCCACCGATCCCTCGGGGGGGCCGATAGCTCCCGCAAATCTTGGTATTACCGTGGCATCAAATTCCCCATCGACGAAGACGTGGCAGCTTTTCTGGGATCCCGTCACAAAATACAAAAACGGCGCCACGATCGAGGGGGAAACCGTGCAGTACAAATTGTATTGGACGACCGACGCGGGGCTTTCTCCCGGATCGCTTACGCCGCTTGGTTCCTCAACGGACACGTCTTTCACGTTCGATACGGATGCTGCGGGGATGACGAAAAACGAAAGGGTTTTCTTTGCGGCCAAGTCCGTGCTCGGCGCCGAGGAGTCGGCGCTTTCCGCCGCCCTGTCGTGGCGCGTATCGAACAAGGGGCCGGGCGCTCCCAATAATGGTCGGATGGTAGGAAGAACCAAATAATAAATTCGTTTTCGTTTCGATAGGTATCATTCCGCGAAGCGTTGCAGCCGATCCGCCTGCATTCCTATCCCCCCCGTCCTTCCCGGTTCGCCAAGATTTGCGTATGATATTTCGTGGAAACCACAAAAGGGGGGGGCAGTGGGCAATCTTCTCAGGATAACCGGTGTTCTTGCAATTACCTGCGGGATCGTCCTAGGTGCGTATGCCGGCCCGAAAGGAGGAAATCCCGTGGTCCTGCTGAAAACGAGCATGGGAAACATCAAGGTCGAACTGAACCCGGAGAAAGCGCCGATCACCGTGAGCAATTTTCTTTCCTACGTGAAAGAAGGGCATTACGACGGGCTGATCTTTCACCGGGTGATCCGGGAATTCATGGTCCAGGGGGGAGGATTCACCAAGGATATGCGGGAGAAGAGACCCGCCCATCCGCCCATCAGGAACGAGGCCGGCAACGGGTTGAAGAACGACCGGGGCACGCTCGCCATGGCGCGGACCGGGGTGGTCGATTCCGCCACCGCGCAATTCTTCATCAACGTGGTGAACAACGATTTCCTGAACCACGTCGACAATACCCCGCGGGGATTCGGGTACGCGGTGTTCGGCAAGGTGGTCGAGGGGATGGATGTAGTGGACAAGATCCGGGCCGTTCCCACGGGGCGCGTCTCGATGTTCGAGGACGTTCCGAAAGAGGCCGTCACGATCCTCCGGGCGACGGTCGTCGAATAGCAGAAAAAAACGCCCGGCCTCCGGGGGGGGGGTGGC
>JBFKGZ010000061.1:0-15524 GCA_041633075.1 Candidatus Deferrimicrobiaceae bacterium
CTTCCTGAAGTTCGAGGGAGTGTTCGTTTCCCCGGAAGGGCACGCCGTGCTGCCCGCGGTATTCCTCGACGCGGAGGGGAATCCCGTGCACATTCGCATCCGAGTCTCCATGGAGGAGGGACGGTAGTGCTATGCCTGCCGACTATTTGCGGAACGTAGGGGAAATTCTCAGGTCGGGGAAACCGATCGAGGACAGGCTCCGGGAATTCTGCGAGGGGACGGGAGAATTTCTCCCCGGTGCGGTGTCCTCGATCCTTCTCTTCGACAGGGATACCGAAGATTTTTACCTCAGAACGACCACCCTTCGCATCTCCCCCGCCGCCCAGATCGTCCACCATTCCTCCGCGGGCACGATCGAGGATCTGGCCCTTCGCGAGCGGAGGTCGATCACGCTTTGCGAGGTGCATCGGTCGACCGACAGCCGCTTCCGGGGCGAAATGTTCTTCTTCCCTCTCGTTTCAGCCGATGTCCCGCTCGGAGTCCTCGTGGTTCAGTCGGTGTCGCAGAACGGGGTGGCCGAGGAGCAGGTCGGGGTTCTGGGAGAGGCCGCGCTCCTGCTCTCCGATTCTGTGGGAGTATCCCTCCGGGAGGAAACCACGGCACAGCGGATGACGAAGATTGCCGCAATCAACGAGGCCGGCATCAACATCATCTCCACCCTGGACCTCTCCCGCCTCCTGCACCTTATCGCGACGTCCGCGTCCCTCATCATGGAGGCGGAGTCGTGCATCATCCGCCTGCTCGACCCTCAGACCGGCAAATACAGGATCCGTGAGTTCTACGGAATGCGGGGGGAGGCAGACCAGCAGGACCTCTTCCGGATGGACATGAAGGGGGTCACCGAGGTGCTGAAAGGTAAGCCCTTGGTACTTGTCCGGGATACGGCCAGCGAGGAGAAGTGGAAGGAGTTTTCCGAAGTGGCGCGCACCATGATTCTGCTTCCCCTGAACCGCGAAGGCGAAATCATCGGCACCGTCTCCCTGTTCGACAAGTTTCCGCACAAGACGTTTTATCCGGCTTCCTTCAACGGCGATGACATGGGAACGTTCGAGAAGTTCATACGGTACGTGGAAAAGGCCATCGGAAATGCGATCGTCTTCGAAAGGAACGAAAAGCTCAAGAATCTCGACGAGTCCACGGGCCTTCCAACCCTGCCGTATTTCCAATCCCGTCTCCTCCACGAGTTGAGCAGGGGACGGCGCTTCCGGCGCCGGCTCGTTCTCATGATCTGTGAAGTGACGCCCCGGATCCCTGCACGGGAATTTTCCGCCATCGACAGGGAGGAGTGGGTAGTCAAGCGGCTGGCGAAGGTCATACGGTCCGCCCTCCGGGGATACGACGTCGTGGCCCGCATCAGCGAGTGGAAGTTCGGGATGATCCTTCCGGAGGCGGAGGACGGCAAGATGAGCGCGATCCCCCGGATCAAGAAGTCGATTACCGACGAGGTAGAGGAGATCCGGAGGAGCATGAAGGATCTCAAGGTCGATGTGCGTTTCGGACACGCCGGCTTCCCCGAAGACGGTGAGGACCACGAAAAACTAATCTTCAAATCGAACATCCTCAAGTAATCGTGGGGGTGGTGGCCATAAGAGCGGTCCGGACAGGCGCCGGCGGGTGTGGGGGTGCGCCGGCGCGGACCCGGTTGCCCGTGATCGCATTGCCAACCGGTTCCGCGAGGGGGTAGAAAAACGGCGTGACCTTCTCCCTGCTCATCGCAGCCACAATAGTCATTTTCCTCACCATGGTGGGTGTGTCCTCCCTTCTGTTCGGCCGGGAATGGCTCCGGTCGTGGAGAGAGGCGAAGTTTTCCCGTGCACTTGGCAGGCACTCGGCGCTCGTCTCCCGTCTTCGCGCAACATCCCGCGAGGAGTTCGAGGGGGCCTTCCGACAGCTTGCGGCGGTGCCGGATCCCGCGATACGCGAGGCGATCCTGGATCAGGCCCGGGAAGAGGCTGACGAGGAATCGGTTCCCTTCTTCGTCAGGGCCTACGAAGACCTGGCCATCACCGACCGGTACATCGAAGTGGTGGAGAAGTCGCCGAAGTGGGAGGAACGGGCGAGAGCTGCGGAGCGGCTCGGACGCTTGGGTTCGGCGACGGCCGTTCCCGCCCTTCTCCGGGTCGTCCAGGACATCAAGGACGAGGACCAGGATGTCCGGGGCGCGGCGTTGCGGGCCCTCGGGCGTATACGCGATCTTCGCGCGCTTCCTCGGCTCATCGAGGCCCTGGGATACCCGGAAGCCTCTCTTCCCCCGAGAATCGCCGAGATCATCGTTTTGTTCGGGGCGGACTCGGTCCCCTTCCTGATTGCGGAACTGCGCAGCCTCGACAGCGATGTCCGCCGGATGTGGTCGGCGGAGATCCTGGGCTGGCTCGGGGATTCGCGGGCGGCAGTTCCGCTGATCGAGTCCCTGGGCGACGTCAGTCCCGAAGTGCGCGCCAAGGCGGCGGGGGGGCTCGGCAAAATCGGGGATGCCCGGGCGCTGGAACGGCTCCTGGAGATCCTCCTGTCGGACCCGGCACCCTTCGTCCGCACGCGCGCGGCGCAGGCGCTGGGTGCGATCGGCCACCCGAAAGTGATCGACCACCTGATCCATGTTCTCAAGGATCCGGAATGGTGGGTGAGGATCCGGGCGATCGAGGCCCTCGAACAGATCGGCAGGAGTTCCGTCGGGGCTCTGCTGGTCGCCTTGGAGGATGAAGACGACGAGGTGCGTCGACGCGCTGCCATGGCGCTGGAGCGAATGGGGTACGTGCAGGAGAACGTCGCCGCACTGGAGAGCGAGGGGTTCCGCCCCGACATATCCCGCATCCTGTTGCTGGTCGGCAAGGCAGGGGTCACGGAGGTGCTGTTCGGAAACATCCGGACGGCAGGGGAGAAAGCGCGCAAGCTGCTTGTCCGGATTGCCGGCGACATCGGAAATCCCTCGGTGGGACCCGTTTTGCGGTCCATCCTCTCGGAGAGCCGGGATCCCTCCTTTCGTTCCCGGGTCGTGGAGGCACTGGGGAAGATCCGGCACCGGGAAGCGATACCGGACATCCTCGCATGTCTGCGCGACCCCGACGAGTGGGTCCGCCGCGCATCGGTCGAAGCCCTCTACTTCCTCGGGGCCGACGAGCACACGCAGGAACTGTCCCGCCTGCTCCGGGATCCCGTGACGGAAACGAGAAGGGCGGTGTGCCGCGTGGTTTCGGAACTGGAAGGGGAAAAGGGGGACGACCTGGTCGAAGGCCTGCTCGCCGATCCGTCCCCGGAAGTCCGCGCGGAGGCACTGAGGGCAGTGAAGCGGAGGGAGATCCACGGTTGCGAGCCGAAGGTACGCCAGCTGCTGATCGATACCTTCGAAGAGGTGCGGGTGGAAGCGGCCATGGCGATGTCCGCCGTGGGAACCGACCGGTCGGTCGACACGATCCTTCGTGTGGCGAGGGGGGCGTCGGACCGGCTTTTGGAGGCGTTGGTCGCGGCCGTCGCGCGGTCCCACAAGGGGCCGTTCGCGGATCTTCTCGCGCGCGCTCCCAAAGAACGGTCCCGGGAGGAGGTCCTGTTGCTCCTCGAGGCGGCGTCCCAGGGGACAGGGGCAGGCCGCCTCGGTTTCGTCTCCAAATACCTGGGAGCGCCCGACCCGTCGCTTCGCAGAAGGGCGGCGCTCGCCCTGCGGGGGTTCGCGGCGGACGAGGTGGGGGCTCTCCTGGAGGGGGCGATGCGGGATCCGGAACATCGCATACGCGAGGCTGCGGTTACTGTCGCCGCGCTCGGAGGACAAGAAGCCTTCCTCTCCCTGGTGGAGGGTCTCGCGGTCGACCCCCATGAGGCGGTGCGACTCCAAGTCGCCCTGGCCCTCGGAATTTCAAAGGATCGGAAGTTCCAGGAAACCCTGCTCGCCCTCGGACGGGACCAGGACCCCTATGTCCGCGCCGCTGCGGCGATGGCACTGGCGCTCCAGAACGATCCGAAACTGGTCCCCGTGATCCGGGACTTTTCCCTCGACGAGGAGATGTGCGGAAAGGCAAGGGAGATATTCGTCAAGGACTCGCCGGACCTCATCGTCGCCAGGACGGTGGAGGAGGCGCTGCGTCAGAACGTGATGGAGACCCGCCTCTTCCTGGGGGGGAGCCGTTTTGCCCTGGAAAAGGATCTGGTGCAGCAGGCCCGGGAGGCGCTGACCGCCGAGGAGCGCCTTCGTGCCCTCGAAATATGCAAAGTGGTGGCTACGGGCCATTCCTACACGGCTGCGCTGTCGATCCTCAAGAACGATCCCTCTCCGGAGGTGCGCGCCGGTGCACTGGATCTTCTCGTCTCCATCCGGGGGGATTCCGAGGTGGCGAGAGTGGTCGGGAGCGCCCTGTTGGACCCGTACCCGGGCATTCGAACGAGAGCGGCGCGGATCCTCGGGGAGATGGAATTTCCGGAGGCGATGGAGGCTCTGGTTCATTCCCTGGACACCCCCGACCGCAAGCTTCGGGAAGCGGTGACCACCTCCCTCTCGGGTCACATGGCGCGCAACCCCGAGCGTGCCACGAAGCTGATGAAGGAGATCCCCACGACCAAGACCCGCAGGCTCGGCATGGTCTGGCTGCTTGGGAAGACTCGCCGCGGGGGAGCGATGAAACTTCTTCTGCGCTACATCGAGGACGAGGATGCGGATGTCCGCGCCGCCGCCGTGGGAGCTCTCGCGAAGTACCGTATAGGAATCGTCGGCCGGTTTCTGAGAGGGTCCTTGTCGGACCCGAACGGCCGGGTCCGGGCGGCGGCGGTCAACGCGCTTTCGAGGATGCAGACACCGGAGTGGGAGAAGGAGATGGAGCGAATGCTCGCGGATCCGGACTCCTATGTGCGGCAGCGGGCGGCGATCGCCCTGTTCCGGATGGGGTCGCAAACGGTACGCCAGCGGATCGGGTCCCTCGGGGAAGAGCCCGAGGAACTGCGCCCCGTGTGGGTCGCTGTCGGTCTGATCCTCGGGAAATTCGCCCCTCCGGAGGTGCTCGCGTATCCCGCCTCCGCAGGCTTTCTGCAGCAGCTGTTTCCCCTCGAGGACGCGGACGCCGCGGTCCGGGAGTCCCCCGACACGGAACGCAGGAGAACGGCGTTTCGGGTCCTGCAGGTTCTCTCGCCCGCTGCGGCCGAGCGTGCGGCGAGGGAGTTGGTCGACGACCCGGACCTCGACCTGAGAAGAGAAGCCGCCTCCGTTTTCCGGAATCCGGGTCCGGCCTGACGTGTATCCGCTTGCCATAATACTTGCCGTGTTGTACGCGATCCTGCTCCTGTACTTCTTCCTCTACAACAGTCTCCAGCTCGCCTTCGTCGTCCTCGCATTCCAGGAGGTGCGCCGCCGGTTGCGGGGCAGGGCGTACGAGGACCTGGACATCGTCCTCGGGTCACCGTTCACTCCCCCCCTCTCGATCATTCTTCCCGCCTACAACGAGGAAAAAACGATCGTCGAGTCCCTCTCGTCACTCCTTCGGCTGCGGTTCCCCCGCATGGAGATCATCGTGGTCAACGATGGATCGACGGACGATACCCTCGGCACGATCGTCCGGGAATTCGGCTTCCGGCGCATAGAGATCACGTACGAGGATCGGATCACGACCCGCCCCGTGCGCGGGTTTTACGAACTGCGGGAAGGCCTGCCCCCCGGAGTCATCCGATGGGTGATCGTGGACAAGGAGAACGGGGGGAAGGCGGACGCCCTGAACGTGGGGATCAACGCCTCCACCTGCCCCATGTTCGTCTCGATGGACGCCGATTCCGTCATCGACGAAAAAGCCCTGCTACAGGCGTTCCGGATCATGCTCCGGGACGAGGAGATCGTGGCCATCGGGGGACAGGTGGCTCTCATCAACGGTTGTGAGGTGCGCGAAGGGCAGGTGCGGAAAGTGGGGCTCCCCGACTCGGCACTGGCGAGGTTCCAGGTGGTCGAATACGTGCGCTCCTTCTCCATCGGGAGGACGGCGCTTGCCCGGCTGAACTCGATCATGGTCATTTCGGGAGTGTTCGGGATATTTCGGAAGGATTTGGTGATCAAGGTCGGGGGATACCTGACCCGCAATCTGACGGGAAAGCTGGTTTGCGAGTACGTCGGGAAAGGACGCGACACCGTGTGCGAGGACATGGAGATCATCGTGAGGATCCAGCGGTACATCAAGGAGAAGCGTCTGTCCGCCCGCGTGGGGTACACCCCGGAGCCGCTTTGCTGGACGGAAGCTCCGGAGACGCTCAGGAGCCTGGGGAAGCAAAGGAACCGGTGGATGCGCGGCCTGATCGAGACCCTCGTGTATCATCGGGCCATGCTGTTCAACCCGCGATACGGGAACCTGGGGTGGTTCGCCTATCCTTTCTTCGGGCTCTTCGAGCTCGTGGGTGCCCCGCTGGAGTTTTTCGGGTATGTGGTCGTTCCCCTCCTTTACGCAATGGGAATTTTAGACGGACAATTTCTTTTCCTGTTTATCACCCTCTCCGTGACCTACGGAGCCCTCGTGTCGGTTTTCGCCGTGGTGACCGGCGCATGGACGGAACGAACGACCCGGTACCGGGCGGAGAAGGGCTCCCTCCTTCATTACCAGTATCGACGCCACCTCGCCGTGTTGCTCCTGTTTGCGTTCCTGGAGAATTTGGGATACAGGCAAATCGTCCTTTGGTGGAGAATACGGGGCATTTGGGACTACTATTTCGGGAAGACGGGTTGGGAGAAGTTCGAACGAAAGGGATTCGGAAAGGTCACGGAGCAACCCGCGAAGGGGGGGGGATGATGGGGTGGACGGCGCGCGCCGGTTGCGTGCTTCTCGCCGTTTTTCTTCTTGCCCCGTGTTTGGCGGCGGCCGGGGACGGGGAAGAGCTGGAAAGGGGAGTGGGCCAGGTGCGTTCGGGGGAGTACGCGGCGGCTGCAGCTACGCTTCGGGGAGTGCTGGAGGAGGATCCCGGCAGCCGGGAGGCGCGACTCTGGCTAGCGAGGGCACTCAGCTTTTCGGGGGATTTCGGGGGAGGGGAGCAGGAGTATCGACGAATGCTTTCCGCGTTCCCCGACGACGTCGAGGCACGACTCGGGCTTGCCGATGTATTGGCCTGGCAGAAAAGGTATCGGGAGGCCGGGCTTCTCCTGTCCGACCTTGCGAAAGAGCGTCCCGAGGATCCGGAGGTATGGACCCGCCGAGGGAAGGTGGCCTTCTGGGCCGGGCATCCGGAGGAGGCGAAAAACCATTTCGACAAGTCCCTGTTGTTCGATCCGGGGAACGAAGAGGCCCGGAGGGGACTCGACCTCATCGCCGCGAAGGCCGCGCGGGAATACCGCAGGGAGGCGGAGGCGGGCGTCTCCCACCTCCGGATCCGCCGGGCAAGCCCCGGAAGCCAGGTGCACGCTGCAATCCGGGACCGGAGCATCGCGGGGTGGGAGTTCCTCGGGCGCGTCGATTACCTGCACCGGTTTGGAGAGGATGAGGGACGGGGGACCGTTGGTGTCATGCGGAAATGGGAAGGGGGCGGAAGCCTGCGCGTCGAAGGGGGAATTTCCCCGGATGCGCAGGTATTTTCCCGCGCATCCGGGGAGGTTGAGCTGGCATGGCCGATCGGAGCCGGGTTGGTGGGATATGCGGGGGGGAAGTACGCGAACTATTCGGTTGCGGACGCATGGAACGCCGTCGCCGCCCTCGAGTGGTATGTCCGGGGAAGCAACGCGGTGTTTGCACGCTACATCCTCACGAGAACGGAGTTCGATTCGGGTGGATCGAACACAAGCGGATCGTGGATGGTCAAACTGATCCACTTCCGGACCGATGACGACCGTCTCTGGGCCTACTACTCCCGGGGGACGGAAGGATACACCACAGGGACGGCCGACCAGATCGCCGATATTTCGTCCCACACCATCGGCATCGGAGGGAGGATATTTCCCGTTCCCCGCTGGGGGTTCGAGGGAAACGTCGATTGGCAGGACCGGGAAGGGGGAAACCACTACCTCACAATTACCGCTCTCGTGGTCCGCCGGTTCTGACCGTACCTTCCGCGGGAGCAACGGAAGCGATCGATATGGAATGCATCGTTCTTGGCTCCGGGACCGCCGTACCCCATCCCCGAAGGGGTTCCGCCGGTTACATGGTTCGCCATGCCGGCTGCACGCTCCTGGTCGACGCCGGCCTGGGGACGCTCCAGAAGCTTGCGGTTCTCGGGGTCTCCCCGGCAGAGCCCGAAGCGGTCGCGTTCACCCACCTTCACCTGGACCACACGGCGGAACTGGCCCCGTTCCTCTTCAGCCTCAGAAATCCCGGGATCGGCCGCAGGAAGGCCCTGACCCTTCTGGGCGCGCCCGGATTCCGCGATTTCTACGAACGGCTGCGCGGGGTCTACGGATCCTGGGTGGAAGCGGGGGAATATCCTCTCCGGGTCAAGGAGATTTCCGCCCGCCCCGTATCTTTGGGATCCCTGCGCCTGACCGCAAGTCCGGTGTCACACACCCCGGAAAGTGTCGCCTTCCGGGTCGAGGAGACGGAAACGGGAAAGGTGATCGCCTTTTCCGGAGATACGGACGTGTGTCCGGGGCTTGTCGAGGCGGCGCGAAACGCCGACGTGGCTTTTTTCGAATGCTCGTTTCCCAACGAGCGCAAGGTCGCTGGGCACCTGACCGCCGGCGAGGCCGGGGAAATTGCCGCCGAGGCGCGGGTAAAGAGGCTGGTTCTGACCCACTTCTACCCGGAGTGCGAGGGGTCGGACATTCTCGGCCAGTGCCGGGAAACATTCTCCGGCGAGGTCATTCTCGCCGAGGATCTGCTCCGCCTTTCTGTCTGAAAGGGAATCAGGGGTCGAGGTCCGGGGGAAGTCCATCCACGAGCCCACCTTCGTTCATCGATCCGGTTCGGTATCCCGTTAGATCGACGGCCACGTAGAGGAACCCGTTTCCCCGGAACCCCCCGTGGACGGCTTGCGAAATCTCCGGCTTGAACAGGCGCGGAATTTCCTCCTGCCCGACCTCGATCCGCGCCACGTCCCCGTGGACGCGGACGCGGAACTGGCGGAAGCCGAATCCCCGAAGGATCTCCTCGCAGGCCTCTACCTGCTGCAATTTCTCGGCGTCGATCGCCGTCCCGTACGGAAACCGCGAGGAAAGGCATGCGAACGCACCCTTGTCCGCCGTAGGCAGGCGGAAATGACGGCTCAACGCCCGGATGTCCTCCTTCGTTATCCCGGTTTCCAGCAGGGGGCTGCGCACTCCCAGTTCCTTTGCGGCACGCCTCCCGGGACGGAAGTCGCGGGTGTCGTCGCTGTTCGTCCCGTCCAACACCGCGGCGTACCCCTCCCCCCGGGCGATCTCCGACAGAATGCCGAACAACTCCTTCTTGCAGTAGTAGCACCGGTCGGGCGGGTTTTCGGAGAATCCGGGGATCTCGAGTTCGTTCGACTCCACGAAACGGTGGGGTACGTTCCACACGCGGGCGATCCTCTCCGCCTCGTCGCGCTCCGATTTCGGGTAGGTGGGGGATGTGGCGGTGACCGCGAGGGTCTTTTCCCCGAGCGTCCGGAAAGCGGCGTACAGCAGGAAGGTGCTGTCGACCCCCCCGCTGAAGGCTACGACGGAGGATCCCAGGGAGCCCAACGAGGAGAGCAGAGACTCCCATTTTGCCGTGAGAGCCGGGGAAAGCTCTCCGGAAGGCAGGGGGTCAGCTGAGGAGCGCACGTTCCACCTCCGAGAAATCGTCGCGGGAAGGGAGGGCCATTTCCCTCTCGCCCCCCGAAGTCACTTCCCGCACGGGAAAGGGTGAGGGAGTCCCCGGCTTGCTGTACCGGGTAAAAAGCCGGGAGAGCAGGGGTTCGGGTACCGCTCCGTTTTTCGCTTCGACCCCGATCGAGGGCCCCGGGAACCCGATCGCGATGTAGACATCCATTCTGCCCTTCCCGAGGGCTTCCAGCCTCCGGTTCTCTTCCTCGTTCCTCGCCACGATCGCCTTTCTTCCGTCGGGGAACCGGAAATGCCTCCCGATTTTCAGCAGGTGGATATCCGTCATGTCCGGGTCCGCGCAGTGGTCGAAGAGATCCCTGACCTTGCGGGAGAACGGCTTGTCGGTCAGGAGGCATCCCCCTGCCGGACAGGGGTAATTTCCGATTCCCCACTTTTCCGCCAGCCGGATCTGCTCCTTGCGGGATCGTCCCGTGATGTGGAGAAGATGTTCCCGGTCGACCCACCCCTCCCGTTCGGCGATGGTCGGTTCGAAATACTTCGCCGAGAGGGGCCGGAGCACCAGCCCCTGGCACCTGCTTTGCTTCTCGATGATCCGGAAGGCGTCGGAGCGCTGGGACATGGGGCGCTGGCCGACCACCTCGCCGGTCACGAGGAAGGAGGCGCCGACCTGCTCCATGTACTCCCGTGCTTTGTTCAATGTGAATACCCGGCAGTCGATGCAGGGGTTTAACCCCGCGCCCCTGCCGTGCCTCGGGTTCCGTAAGATCTCGAGGTATTCGATTCCCTTCGAGACCGTTTTGATCGGAATTCCCATCCGCCCGGCGACGATCTGCGCCTGGGAGTAGCAGCCGCTTTCGGGCACTCTCGTGCAGGTGCAGAACGGGGAGGTGAAGTGAAGGGCGAAGAGCTCCACCCCCTGGTCGAGCATCATCCTGGCGGCCAGCGTGCTGTCCAGTCCCCCGGACAAAAGCATTACGGCGCGCTTCGGATGGAGTTTCACGGCCTCTTTCATAGTGCGCAACTCCGTTCCTGCTCGTATTCGGATGCTTCGAGGGGCAGCCGGATCCGGGGAGATTCCCCGCATGCGGGGCACTGCGGATCGCGGGAAACGGCATGTACGGAAACGGTTCCGGCCAGGGTGTCCAGGGAGAGCAGCCTCCCCGCCAGCGGTTCTCCCACACCGGCAATGACCTTGATCGCCTCCACGGCCTGCCATGCCCCGACGACCCCTGCGACGGCTCCCAGGATCCCCGCCTCGGCGCAGGTGGGCGCGTCCCGCCGGGGGGGAATATCCGGGATCAGGCAGCGCAGACAGGGCCCCTTTCCGGGCAACACCGTCGTCATCTGACCCCCGAACCGCAGGACTCCCGCGTGCACGAGCGGAACTCCCGTGAGGACGGAGGCGTCGCTGCACAGGTATTTTGTCGGGAAGTTGTCGCTCCCGTCGATGACGACGTCGTACCGGCGGAACAGCTGCACGGCATTCTCCACCGTGACGGCGCATCCGTGCTCTTCCAGCAGGACCTCGGAACGCAGCGCGCGGAGGCTGTCCCCCGCCGACTCCACCTTCCGGCGCCCCAACGATTTCTCCTGATGGATCACCTGGCGGTTAAGGTTCGATATCTCGACCCGGTCCCGGTCGACCACTCCGACCCGGCCGACACCCGCCGAGGCAAGATACAGAAGCGCAGGGGACCCCAGGCCGCCCGCCCCCACCACGAGGACGGAGGAGCGGAAAATCCTTTCCTGCCCCTCGGTACCGATCTCCTCGATCAGGACGTTCCGGCTGTACCGCAGCATGTTTCCGTCGGTCAATTTCATCCTGCTATTATACCGCAACCACCCGCGGCATCCTTGGTACCATAGGGGTGCCGCATCCAATGCAGGAGGATAAGTCCCGTGCCGATCGACGTCGAAGCCATCCGTGCCGCCGAGTTTCCCGTGGCCGCCCGTCTCCTGTATCTGAACCATGCGGGGGTCTCTCCTATCCCTTCGTCCTCCGCGGCGGCAGGCGTGCGTCTGCTGCACCAGTACCGGGACGAAGGCGCGTTTCACCTCCGCAAGTGGGTGGAAGAGTCGGATACGGTGCGCGGCCGGTTTGCCCGGCTGATCGGATCCTCGAGCGACGAGGTCGCCTTCGTCAAGAACACGTCGGAGGGGATCTCCTTGATCGCCGCGGGCTTTCCGTGGAAAGAGGGGGACAACCTCGTGACGGCAAATGTCGAGTTCCCCGCCAACATCTATCCCTGGTTGCGCCTCGAAGCGCACAACATCGAGGTCCGCATGGTACAGGCGAAGGCGGGTCGCGTCCGAAGGGAGGACCTGCTCTCCGCCTGCGACGGGAAAACCCGTCTGGTCGCGCTGTCCTCGGTGGAATTCGCCAACGGGTTCCGGAACGATCTCCCGGGGATCGGGGAGTACTGCCAGAAGCAGGGAATATTCTTCTTCGTGGACGCGATCCAAAGCCTCGGCGTCATCCCGATGGACGTCAAGGCCTACGGGATCGACGCCCTGGCCGCGGACGGGCACAAGTGGATGCTTTCCCCGGAGGGGATCGGAGGGTTTTACATCTCCCGGGAAGTGATGGAGATGGTCGAGCCGGTGATGCTCGGCTGGCATTCGGTCCGGAACCGGTTCGACTTCGAGCATTACGACTTTCGTCTGTCACCGGATGCCCGCCGCTTCGAACCGGGAAGCTTCAACAACGTGGGGCTCGCCGCGTTCGGCGCGTCGCTTGACCTCCTCCTGTCGATCGGCGTGGAGCGAATCTGGGAGCGGGTCCGGCGTCTCACCGAAGAGGCGATCGAATCGGCGCTGCGGGCGGGGTATGAGGTCGTATCTCCGCGCAATCCCGAGGAGCGATCCGGGATCGTGACCTTCCGGATCCCCGGGGCGGATCCCAAGAGGCTCTGGAAGTCGCTACTATCGAGGAATGCGGTATCCTCCCCGCGGGACGGAGGAATACGCGTATCTCCTCATTTTTACAACACTTCCGAAGAGATAGCCCGCTTCTTCGAGATCGTGAAGGAGGAAGTCGGGGCGCAGAAAACCGGCGGGTAACGGCCCGGAATAAATAAATAAAGAAATGGGCCCGTATTTCCGATAGAAAAGGAGAACCACGGGAAGACGGGGGAAAGGCGCAATGGACCCATCGCGGGGAGCAAAGGTGCTGATTGTCGACGACCAGGCGGATGTGGTGGAGGTCATGGGCGCGATCCTGACGCACCAGGGCTTCGCCGTCGCATCGGCCTCGAACGGAATCGAGGGGCTGGCAAGGGCGATGGAGCTATCGCCGGACATCATCCTCCTGGACATATCGATGCCGAAAATGGATGGCTTCGAGACGTGCCGGCGTCTCAAGAATGGCTCCGGTACGAAGGGGATCCCCGTCGTGATGTTCACCTCCCAGGCGGACCGGGAATCCCGAATCACGGCGCTTCAGGCGGGGGCGAACGACTTTCTGGGCAAGCCGGTCGACGGTACGGAACTGGTGGTTCGGGTCAACAACCTGTTGAAGGTGAAGAAGTACCAGGACGTTCTCGAGGACCACAGCCGGATCCTGGAGGGGCAGGTGGAAGAGCGGACGAAAAAGCTCCGGGAGGCGCTTCTCGACACCGTCCAGCGGCTGACGCTCGCCGCGGAATACCGGGACGAGGACACCTACGTCCACGTCAAGCGGATCAGTTACTACACCGAGGTCATCGTGAAGGAAATGGACATCCCCCCGCAGGATGCCGATGTCATGTTCTACTCCGCCCCGATGCACGACATCGGGAAGGTGGGCATCCCCGATTCGATTCTCCTCAAGCCGGGCAAATTGACGCCGCAGGAGTTCGAGATCATGAAAACCCACTCCGCGATCGGCGCGCGGATTCTCCGTGGTTCGGACAGCCCCTACCTGCGCTCCGCCGAGAAATTCGCCCTGTACCACCACGAGAGGTGGGACGGCAAGGGGTATCCCCAGGGACTCCGAGGGAAGGAGATCCCCATCGAGGGGAGGATCCTGAACCTCATCGATCAGTACGACGCGCTGCGGAGCCGGCGTCCGTACAAGCCCCCCTTCGATCACCAAACGGCCGTGCGGATCATCACGGAAGGCGACGGCCGGACGACCCCCGATCACTTCGACCCCGAAATTCTCGAGATCTTCCGGGCGAATATCGATAGGTTCCGGGAAATCTACGAGACGCACCAGGAGCTGTAGCCCAAGGGAGGAATCGCTTTCCGGCGGTCCGGAGGAGGCTGCCGGTTCCTTCAGTGGTGGGCCTGGCTCTTCTCCCGGGCGATGAGGGCGGCACCGAGCGCCCCCGCCAGCTGGGGTTCCCACGGGACGAGGAGGGGGAAGCCGAATTTTCCCTCGAGCGCGTTCCGCGCGCCGGGGTTTTTCGCCACCCCGCCCGTCATGACGGCGGGTGCGACCATCCCCACCTTTTCGGCGAGCGCCGCGATCCGGTCTGCGATGGCGAGATGAATTCCCCGGGCAATGTCCTCGGGAGATGTCCCAGAGGCGATGAGCGAAATCACCTCGGACTCGGCAAACACCGTGCACATCGAACTCACCGGCACTGTCCTTTGCGACAGGAGGGAGCGGGGCCCCATCTCCTCCAGGTCCAGCTCCAGGGTACGTGCCATGACTTCCAGAAAACGACCGGTGCCTGCCGCGCACTTGTCGTTCATCGCGAAGTCGGTTACTTTCCCGTCGGGAGTCAGGCGAATGATCTTGCTGTCCTGTCCCCCGATGTCCAGCACCGTCCTGGCCTCGGGAAACAGGTGGCGTGCTCCCCTTGCATGGCAGGTGATTTCCGTTACTTTCAGGTCGGCGGAGGCCGCCCTCTCCCGGCCGTATCCCGTGGAGACCGTGAAGACGACGGCGGAGGGGGAAGCTCCTGCTTCGGCGAGAGCCCGGGAGAAGGCCTCCTCGCACGCCTTCATCGCGGAAGCCCCCGTCGGGACGACGGCTGCCCCGGCGATCTCCCCCTGCCGGTCGAGCAGAACGACGTCGGTGGAAAGCGACCCGATGTCGATTCCCGCGAAAATCATCTTTCTCGGCGTCATATCGTTTCCAGGAGATAGTTCCTTGTCCCCAGTCCCGTCTCTTCGGCGTAGGCGAGCTGGATCGTCCAGTCGATCTCCGGATGCGTTTCCCGGAAGGGGTCCCTCCCGGCGGACCGGATGACGAGATCGGCGCAGGCCTGGTCAAGCGCTACGGGATCGGCGGAGGCGAGAATTCCGACGTCCGGGGCGATGGGGCGGTCGTTGCTTCCGTAACAGTCGCAATAGGGGGATATCTGCATGACGAAGGATACGAAGAGGCACGCCTCCTTCTTTCCCCGCAATGCGCCCGCCGCGTGCTCCACCATCTTCCTCTGGACCGCCGGGGCAGCCTCGTTCCAGTCGATCCGCACGGTGTGCTCCGGGCACACCACGATGCAGTCCGCGCACCCGATGCACGTTCCCGGGGAAATCAGCGCCTTCTGCGAAACGACCTCGATGGCGCCGGCCGGGCAGTGGACGACACACGTCCCGCACCCGGTGCAGTTCGCCGGGTCGACGCTGGGGGATACCGTGGAATGCTGGGCGAGTTTCCCCGACCGGGCGGCGCACCCCATCCCGAGGTTCTTGATCGTCCCCCCGAACCCGGTGAGCTCGTGCCCCTTGAAGTGGGTCACCGCCACGATCGCGTCCGCGTTGACGATATCCGCGCCGATCGCCACCTCAGAGAAGATCCTCCCCTCGACGGGGACGCGCACCGCACTCTCGCCCCGGATGCCGTCCGCGATGAGGAGGGGAGCGCCTACCACCGAAAAGGCGAAGCCGTTGGCGATGGCCGTCCGGAGATGATCCACGGAGTTGCTGCGTC
>JBFKGZ010000062.1:0-15108 GCA_041633075.1 Candidatus Deferrimicrobiaceae bacterium
CTCGAAGATCTCCTTCTGCACCTTCCGCTCCACCTCGGGGGTCATCACCGGTGCGGGAGAGTACGCGCCCATTCCCCCGGTGTTCGGCCCCGTGTCGCCATCGCCGATCCGCTTGTGGTCCTGGGAGGAAGGAAGGGGGACGAACGTTTCCCCGTCCGTGAACACGATGTAGGACGCCTCCTCGCCCGTTAAGCACTCCTCGATGACGACCCGTTCCCCCGCGGCGCCGAAGACCCGCTTCTCCATCACATCCCGCAGGAACGCGACCGCTTCCTCGTACGTTGTCGCCACCGACACGCCCTTCCCCGCCGCAAGTCCGTCGGCCTTGATCACGACCGGAAGCCGGTGCGTGAGAAGGTACTGTTCCGCGTCGTCGTAGGAGTCGAATACCCGGAAATCCGCCGTCGGGATCCCGTATTTCGCCAGGATGTTCTTGGTGAACACCTTGGAGCCCTCGAGCTGCGCGGCGGCCCGGCTCGGCCCGCAGACAAGCAGCCCGTGCTTCACCATATCGTCGGTGATTCCGTCGGCAAGGGGCGCCTCGGGCCCCACCACTGTCAGGTCTACGCGCTGTTTCACGGCGAATTCGACGATCCGGTCGATCTCGTCCACAGGCAACGGGACCCGCTCCGCATCCTTCGCCATCCCGGGATTTCCCGGGGCGGCGAAAATCTTCTCCACCAGAGGACTCTGCGCGATCTTCCAGACGAGGGCATGTTCCCGCCCCCCGCTCCCCACGACCAGAATCTTGAGACCCACTATCCTCCTCCTTCCTCCGCACCTTGCCGGCCGGATCAGTGACGGAAGTGACGTACCCCCGTGAACACCATCGCTATTCCGTGCTGGTCGGCCGCCGCGATCACCTCCGCGTCCCGCACCGACCCCCCGGGCTGAATGACGGCCGTCGCCCCTGCCGCGGCCGCCGCATCCAGGCCATCCCGGAAGGGGAAGAAGGCGTCCGAGGCCACAACCGTCCCCGCCGTCGGGCGCTGCGCCTTCATCACCGCGATCTTCGCGGAGTCCACGCGGCTCATCTGCCCCGCCCCCACGCCGACGGTCCGGTCCTTGAGCGCGTACACGATGGCGTTGGATTTCACGTGCTTGCAAACTTTCCACGCGAAGAGGAGGGCTTCCCTCTCCTCTCCGGTGGGAGCGCGCTTCGTCACCACCGTAAGGGACGCGGGATCGAGAACGTGCCGGTCCTTTTCCTGCAGGAGAAGACCCCCGCTCACCTTCTTCATCTCGTGCCCGGGCTCTCCGCTCCATCGGAAGGTCCCGCCCGTCTCGAGGAGACGGAGATTGGCTTTCGCCGAGAGGACCTTGCGCGCCTCCTTGTCGTAGGACGGTGCGATGACGGCCTCGAAAAAGGTCGAGGCGACTTCCCTCGCCGTCTCGCCGTTTACCGCCCGGTTGAACCCGATGACCCCCCCGTAGGCCGATATCGGGTCGCACTCCCTCGCCTTCTTGAACGCGTCCACGAGCCGCCGGGACAACCCCACGCCGGAAGGGTTCGTATGTTTGATGATCACCGCCGCAGGATTCGCAAACTCCAGGGCGAGCTGGAGCGCCGCGTCGAGGTCCACGATATTGTTATAGGAGAGCTCCTTCCCCTGGAGCTGCCTCGCCCCGCCGAGCGTGGGTTCGCCGGGCAGGCGGGAATCGGCGTAGAACGCCGCGCTCTGGTGCGGGTTTTCCCCATACCGAAGCGACTGGATCTTGTGCCACTGGGCGGTGAACGTCAGCGGGTACTCGCCCTCCCCCCCCGTTCCGCGCCCGAGGTAGTTGGAGACGGCGGCATCGTACCGCGCCGTGAGGACGAAGGCCTTCCGTCCCAGTTCCGCGTGGGTCCCGGGGTCGAGGTTGCCGTTTCCCTTCTTGAGTTTTCCGAGGATCCCGGGATAGTCCGAGGGGTCGGTCACCACCGCCACGTCACGAAAGTTCTTGGCCGCGGAGCGCAGCATCGCCGGTCCGCCGATGTCGATGTTTTCGATCGCCTCCTCGAGCGTACAGTCCGGCTTCGCGATCGTCGCTTCGAACGGGTAGAGGTTGACCACCACCATGTCGAACGGAACGATGCCGTGGGACGCAATCGTCTTCATGTGAGAGGGGGTTTTCCGAACCGCCAGCAGTCCTGCGTGGATCTTCGGATTGAGCGTCTTCACGCGGCCGTCGAGCATCTCCGGGAAGCCCGTGTATTCCTCGATCCGCCGGACCGGGATCTTCTTCGCCCGGAGCAGCGCGGCCGTGCCCCCCGAGGCGAACAGCTCCACCCCCAGGCGGGACAGTCCCCTGGCGAACTCCGCAGCCCCGGATTTGTCGGAAACACTTACGATCGCCCTGCGGATTCTTGCCATGGCCGTTTACCCTTCCTGTTGTATCCGAAATGTGCGACCGGTTACGGCCGGATCGGGACGGCTCCCAGCACGGTTTTCAGGTCCTCGTCCGCGAACTTGATCCCGAACCCGAAGAAGAGGGTGCGGAAATCCTCATCGTCGTTGAGGATATCGTCCATGCCGCCCGTAATGAAAAAGTTTTTCACGATATCATAGGTGCCGAACACCTTCAAATGCGGATGGTCGTCCCGGGAAAAGTCGAAGGCGTCCACGCTTATGCTCAGACGGTCCTTCATCAGGTGGTAGTCGAGCCCCAGTCCTCCCGTGGACTCCAGGACGCCGCCCCGGACCGTGAGGGCGGAAAACCGCTTCGCCACCATCGCGGTCAGCTTCAGGTCGTCGGAGAACGACTCCTGCTGGGTGCGCACCGTTCCCCCGGGGGTGGTCGTGGTCGTGGTGTCGCTGGATTCGAATTTCCCCCTCGGGTCGTCCACCACCCCGAGCAGGTAATATTTGTCGGCCGAGGGCTGGAGGCGCAGGTTCACGTAATGCTTGTACTCCGACGGCTCGGTCTGGAACTCGAGGCGATAGTCCAGGAAGGTCTTGAGCGATTCCGTCCGGCGGACAAAGCGGTTGATCCCGTCCAGCGTGTCGTTGAGCGTCGTGACGGTCGTGTTGTCGGACACCAGCTTCCCGAGCGTTCCCTCCCCGCGCTCGATCCGGGCCATCACCTTGCCCGCCGACTCCAGGGTGTTGTCGAGCTTCGCGGAGGCGCTTTTGAGGTTTTCCATGCTCACCCGGATGTTCTCCCGGTTCTCCCCGACCACCCCGCTCACCCGCTCGCTCATCTCCTGGAGCTTGCGGGCCAGCCCGGGCGCCTCGGTCTTCAGCGTTTCGGAAAAGGAGCGCAGGTTCGCGATCGTCACCCGGAGGTCCTCCTTGTTGGCGGAGGAAATATCCCTCAGGTCCGCGGACAGGGTGTCGACACTTGCCAGGATCCGGTTAAGCCGCTCCTCGTTCCCGGCAACCACCTTCCGGAGAACCTCGGTCGTCTCCCGGGTGTTCCGGATGATGTCGGCGAGCGCCTTCTGCCCTTCCTCCGTGCCCAGCGTCTGGGCAAGGGAATGGGTGAAGTTCTTCAGATCCTCCGAGATCAATGTCACCTTTCGGATGATCTCGTCGAGGTTGGCGGGAGGAACGGTGTTCGCCACCCGCCCCCCGGGGGGGAGCATCTGGTCGGTTTCCTCCCCCGGCAGTATCTCCACATACTTCTCGCCGAGCAGCCCCTGGGTCTGGATGGAGACCACCGAGTCGATCGGGATCTTGATCCCTTCCTGGATCCGGAGCACCAGGCGGGCGTTGTTTTCCACCAGCTTGATCTCCTCCACCTTCCCGATCGGGACGCCTGCCATCTTCACGTTCGCCTTCGGTTCGAGTCCGGCCGCCGTCTCGAAGTCGACGGTCAGCTGGTATCCCTTTTCCCCGATGCCCCCCATCTTGCTGACGCGGAACGTGAAAAAGGTGAGGATTACGATCCCCAGCAGAACGAAGATCCCCACCTTCGCCTCTTTCGACATCAACGGCCTCCCTGCATCCCGCTTTCACCCGAGCGGCGGACGAAGCGGATGAAGTCCTCATGCTCCGCGGTGATCGGTCCCTCCGCCCTCCCCTCGACGAACTGGGCGACGACGGGGTTCTGCGTGTTCCGGATCTCCTCCGGCGTCCCCACTTCGATGATCTTTCCCTTATACAACATGGCGATCTTGTCCGCGATCTTGTAGGCCGAAGGCATGTCGTGCGTGATGGAGATCGATGTCACCCCGAGCGACTCCCGCAGGGAGATGACGAGATCGTTGATCACGTCCGCCATGATCGGGTCGAGCCCCGTGGTCGGCTCATCGTACAGCAGGATCTCGGGCTCCGCCGCGATCGCCCGGGCCAGTCCGACCCGCTTTTTCATGCCCCCGGAAAGCTCCGCCGGCATCAGGTGCTGGATGTCCCGGAGTCCCACCATGGAGAGCTTTTCCTCGACCACATCGCGGATGAGGCGTTCCGGGAAGAGGTGGAGTCTCCGGAGAACGAACGCGACGTTTTCCCCGACGTTCATCGAGTCGAAGAGAGCAGACCCCTGGAACAGCATGCCGATCTTCCGCCGGACCCGCACGATCTCCCGCTCATCCATTTTCGTGACATCCTCGCCGTCGATCAGGATCTCCCCCTCGTCCGCGCCCAGAAGACCCACCACGCACTTGATGAGCACCGACTTCCCCGTCCCGCTCCCTCCGATGACCACGGTGTTCTCCCCCCGTGGGACGGTCAGATCCAGCCCGTCGAGGACGACCTTTTCTCCGAACTTTTTTTGCAGATCCCGGATCTCGATCATGACGGCCTAGGCGCTCCTCCGCTTCCCTCGCAAATTCCCTCTGCTCCGCCCCTTCAGAACATGTACGACGTCATGAAGTAATCCGACACGAGCACCGTCATGGACGAAGCCACGACCGCCCTCGTCGTTGCGCGCCCCACCCCTTCGGCGCCTCCTTTGGCGATGAACCCGTTATAACAGGAGATGAGCGCGATGAGAAACCCGAAGACCGCCGCCTTGACAAGCCCCGTGTAGATGTCCCGGAACTGGAGATATTGGTAGGTCTTGTCGGTGTATACATAGGGGTTGGCGCCGAGCAGGTATACGGACACGAAGTACCCTCCCAGGATGCCGACCAGGTCCGCGAAGATGACCAGCACCGGAAGAACGAGCGTGGAGGCCACGACCCGCGGAACGACGAGGTACTTGACCGGGTTCGTGGCCAGCGTCACCAGCGCATCGATCTGCTCCGTGACCTTCATCGTCCCGAGCTCGGCCGCCATGGAGGCGCCCACCCGCCCCGAGACCATGAGCCCGGCGAACACGGGACCCAGCTCCCTCGTGATGGAAAGCGCCACCACCGAACCGACGAAGCTCGTCGCCTGGAAACGCTGGAAACCAGACCAGCTCTGGAGGGAGATCACCATCCCCGTGAACGTCGCCGTGACCAGCACCACCGGCAGGGAGTTGACCCCCACCTCCTCCATCTGCTTCAGGATGCTCCGGAATTCCGAAGGGGGCCGAAACAACCACGTGATGCACTGAAGGAAGAGAATGAAGAGGTTCCCCAGGTCCTCGATCCCCCGAAACACACGTGTCCCGAAGGTATTCAGGAAGACGGCGAGGCCGTTTCGTTTCGGGGTATCAGCCAATGACACGCCTCGGGACGCGTTTCCCGACCTGCGTGAGGATTTCGTAGGAAATGGTGTCCGCGATGCGGGCGAGATCGTCCGGGGATTCCCCCCCTTCACCCATCACGAGGACGTCCGTCCCGACCGAAACCCCGGGGACACCGGTGACGTCCAGCATCGTGTGGTCCATGCAGACCCTCCCGGCCACCGGGACCTTGTGCCCGTTCACCCACATCGAAGCGGCGTTGGAGAAGGTGCGGCGGTATCCGTCGGCGTATCCCAGCGGGACCGCTGCGATCTGCCGCTTCCCCGCACAGTGATATTGCCGCCCGTAGCTCACCGGGTGCCCGTCGGGAAGCTCCTTGAGCGAGACGATCTTGGTGACCAGCCGCATCACCGGCCGGAATCCCAGGTCGGCCCCGACACCCTCCGCCGGCAGGGATCCATAGAGGGTGATGCCCGGGCGCACCATGTCGAAGACGTGATCCCGGTACAATATGACCCCCGCGCTGTTCAGTGCATGGGCCTTGACCGCATCGCCGAACGCCTTCCGAACCAGAGGGACCTGTTCACCGAACGCTTTGAGCTGCATCCGGGTGTACTCCCTGTCCGCCTCGGTGAGTCCGTCCGCCGAGGAGAGGTGGGTCATGACCCCTTCGACACGCAGGCCCTTCCCGGACCCGATCGCCTCGATCACCGCCTTGGTCGCATTGCGAACAAGCCCGAGTCGCCCCATGCCCGTGTCGATCTTGATGTGGACCGGGTAGGGCGTCCCTTTCTTTTCGGCCACCCGCGCAAGATAGGGAATCTGTCCACGGTCGAACAGGGCGGCGGAAAGACCCTGGGCCAGGGCTTCCTCGGCCTGCTTCTCGTCCACCCCTCCCAGCACGACAATCGGCTCCCGGATCTTGCCCTGGCGCAGCTCGATCCCCTCTTCCACCGTGGCCACCCCGAACGTCCCCACGCCCTCTTCGCATAGCGTCCGGCTGACGGGGATTGCCCCGTGCCCGTAGCCATTCGCCTTGACGACCGCGAAGATCGACGTCGGGGCGGGAAGGAGGGAGCGGATCGTCCTGACATTGTGGCGAAGCGCAGAGAGGTGGATTTCCGCTACGGTGGGTCTTGCCAAGCGGGCACTCCTTTTGACGACCGGAATGGGCAGAATCTATTTCGGAAAGTCTACTTGAACCCCCCAGTCAAGTAAAGACAGGCGGGCCTCGCCGCCACCCTTCCGGCTGCGCGCTTGACAAAAAAACCGGGGGAAAGGTATCATGACGACGTAGCCGCCAGGGGTGCTCTTCGCTGAGAGTCCGCGCTCATTGCGGGCAACCCGTCGAACCTGATCCGGATAATACCGGCGCAGGGAGCGTGGTGCTCTTCGAACCGTACCTAATTTGGGGTGCGGTTTTTTTCTTTTCCAGGAGGAACCACTTACGATGCTACCGCAGAACGTGCCCGTTCGCAGCAACCTCCTTCCCGTCTCTCCCGGGGAGATATCCCGGCTTCTCGCCGATGCCGCGCCTTTCCGCCGGCGCGAGGCATTTTCCCTGCTTCGGTCCCTGTCCCCGAGACGCAGACTCCTTCTCCCGGAAGCCGCCCGTCTGCTTGCCACCTCGGACCCGATGGTCTGGGAAATGGCGGCGGGGATGGCAAGAGCCGTCCGCGAGGAAGTCTTCGGGCGGCGGGTCGTGCTGTTCGCCCCGCTCTATCTCTCGAACGAGTGCGGCAACAACTGCCTCTACTGCGGGTTCCGCAAGGACAACCGGGAAGCCGGCAGAATCACCCTTTCCCCCGGGCATGCGGTCCGCGAGGCCCGGTTCCTGGAAAAGAAGGGATTTCACCGTCTCCTGCTGGTCAGCGGGGAGCACCCGGGAAAGACCGACGCAGGGTACATCGCGGACGTCCTGAAAGCGATCTACCGCGAGACGCAGATGCGCATCCTGCACGTCAACGCCGCCCCGATGTCCGAGGAGGATCTCCGGCTCCTGAAAGGAGCGGGAGCGGGAGTGTACCAGGTATTCCAGGAGACATACCACCCGGAGACGTACGCGACGATGCACCCCTCCGGCCCGAAAGCGGACTACGCCTGGCGCCTCACCTGCATGGACCGTGCGATGCGGGCAGGGTTCGAGGACGTAGGGATCGGCTTCCTCCTTGGGCTCTACGACTACCGGTTCGAGGTACTCTCCGTCATCCGGCACGCGGAATCCCTTCGGGAGGCCTACGGGACGTTCCCCCACACGATCTCCGTGCCGCGGTTCAAGCCGGCGTTCGGATCGCCGCTCCTCGAGGCGCCCCGTCCGGTCTCCGACGAGGAATTCGAGAAGATCGTGATCGTCTACCGGCTCTCCGTCCCGACGGCGGGCATCGTCGTGACCACGCGGGAGCCGGCGGCGCTGCGCGACAGGGTCCTGGACATCGGGGCCTCGCAGATCAGCGCGGGGTCGAAGACCGATCCGGGCGGATACGAGGAGGGGGTGCGCCGCCCCGACGCGGAGCAGTTCGTGCTGGACGACACGCGGACGGTCGAGGAGATCGTCCGGATGATTCTCGGACGCGGATATCTTCCCTCCCTCTGCACCAGCTGCTACCGGCGCAACCGGACGGGGGAAACCTTTACGGAGATGGCGGCCGACGGCCACATCAAGGGGTTTTGTCTCCCCAATGCGCTTCTGACATTGGCCGAGTATGCGGTCTCCGCGGGGGATCCCCGTCTCCGGGAGGAATGTCTCGCAGCGGTTACGGCGGGAAAGAAGGAGATGAAGGGGTCTCCCCTTGCCGGGGAGTTCGAGCGCAAGCTTTCGCGGGTGCTTGCGGGAGAGAAGGACCTGTTTTTCTGATCCGCCGGAGGAGCGCATGGAGATCTACGTGAACGGGGAGAGCAGGCGGGTCGAAGAGGGGACGACGGTCCTCTCCCTCCTCCGGGATCTCTCCCTGCCGGAAACGCGCGTGGCGGTGGAGCGAAACCTGGCCCTCGTCCGAAAGACGGAGTTCGCCGGGACGGTGCTGGGCGAGGGGGACCGGATCGAGATCGTGACTTTCGTGGGAGGAGGGTAGACGGATGGACACGCCGCTTACGCTGGGCGGGAAGACGTTTCACTCCCGATTGCTGGTGGGCACGGGGAAGTACCCGGATTACCCGACCATGGTGCGGGCCCTGGAGGCCTCCGGCGCCGACATCGTGACGGTCGCGGTCCGGAGGGTGAACCTGGACAGGAGCAAGGAATCCCTCCTGGACCACGTGGATTTGAGGAAGTACACCCTCCTCCCCAACACGGCCGCCTGCTACAACGTGGAAGACGCGGTGCGCACCTGTTTTCTCGCCCGGGAGGCGGGGATGTCGAACATGGTGAAGCTGGAGGTGATCGGGGACGAAAAGACCCTCTTCCCCGACACGGAAGGATTGCTCCAGGCGTCGAAGCAGCTCGTGAAGGAAGGGTTCATCGTCCTGCCGTACACCAACGACGACCCGATCATGGCGAAAAAGCTCGAGGACGCGGGATGCGCCGCGGTGATGCCCCTGGCGGCCCCCATCGGCTCCGGCTTGGGGATACGCAACCCCTTCAACATCAAGATCATCCTGGAGAGCGTGACGGTCCCGGTGATCGTCGACGCGGGAGTGGGAACGGCATCCGACGCGGCGGTGGCGATGGAGCTCGGGTGCGACGGCGTCCTGATGAACACGGGGATCGCGGAGGCGAAGGACCCGGTGCTGATGGCCGAGGCGATGCGGGAGGCGATATCGGCGGGACGGAAGGCGTTCCTGGCCGGCAGAATCCCCAAGAAGCTCTACGCCACGGCGTCCTCGCCGCTCGACGGAACGTTCTTTTAGCCGGAGGAAGCGCCCGTGCGGGTCGACTTCCGCGTCTACCTCATCACCGACCGCAGGCAGGCGCCGGGAGGTGACATTCTGCGGGCCGTCGAGGGGGCGCTGGACGGCGGGATTCGCGCCGTGCAGCTCCGGGAGAAGGACCTCCCGGGGAAGGAGCTGTACCTGCTCGCCGGACGAATGCGCGAACTGACGGCAAGGCACGGGGCGCGGCTGTTCGTGAACGACCGCGTCGACGTCGCCCTGGCCGTCGGGGCCGACGGCGTCCACCTCGGGGTTGCCTCGATGCCCGCATCGACCGCGAGAGAGCTTCTCGGGAGGGAGGCGCTCATCGGATGCTCCACGCACAGCGTGCGCGAGCTCCGGGAGGCGGCGACCCAGGGAGCGGACTTTGCCACGTTCGGCCCGGTGTATCCCACCCCGTCGAAGGCCGCCTACGGGCCGCCCGTGGGGGTGACGGCCCTTTCGGATGCGTGCCGGGGTGCAGCCATCCCCGTGTTCGCCCTCGGCGGGGTCGGGCCGCAGAACGCGGGGGAAGTGATGGAAGCAGGGGCTTTCGGAATCGCGCTGATATCGGGGGTAGTGGCCGCTGCGGATCCCCGCGGGGCCGCCGCGGAACTTCTCACCCGGATCGGATACACCCGTGCCGCCGGAAAGGCGGAGGGCCAGGCAGCAAAGGAGGGCAAGTCATGACGCTGTTACATAACGTGAGAAACGGTGTGCTGGTGCCGCAGGTGGCGCTCGCGGCCGCGGAGGAAGGGATATCCCCGGAGAAGCTCCGGGCACTCATCGCCGCGGGGAAGGCGGTCATTCCCCGGAATATCAGACGGAAGGAGATCCGGCCCGTCGCCATCGGGGAGGGGCTTACCGTCAAGGTGAACGCCAACGTCGGTTCCTCGCGCGACCGGGCGGATGTATCCCTGGAGCTGGAGAAGATGCGGGTCGCCGTGGCGGCGGGGGCCGACGCGGTGATGGACCTGTCCACCGGGGGCCCGATCGACGAGATCCGCAGGGCGATCCTCGCGGAATGCCCGGTTCCCGTCGGGACCGTCCCCGTCTACCAGGCAGCCGCCGACGCGGTCGCCAAAGGAAAGTCCTGGGTGGAACTCACGCCCGACGACTTTTTCGAAGGGATCGTGAAGCAGGCCGAGGACGGGGTCGATTTCATGACGGTCCACTGCGGGGTGACGAGGGATGCCCTCGAGCGCCTGATCCGGGAAGGCCGCCGACTGGACATCGTCAGCCGGGGGGGATCCCTTCTGGCGGAGTGGATGGAGTACAACGACCGGGAGAATCCCTTCTTCGAGCACTACGACCGGCTGGTCGACATCTGCCGGGAGTTCGACATCACCATTTCCCTGGGAGACGGCCTGCGCCCGGGATGCCTGGCCGACGCGACCGACCGCGCGCAGGTCCACGAACTGATGATGCTCGGGGAACTCACCGAGCGCGCCTGGGAAAAGGACGTGCAGGTGATGATCGAGGGGCCGGGGCACGTGCCGATGGACCAGATCGCGGCCAACGTGGTGCTCCAGAAGCGTCTCTGCCACGGGGCGCCGTTCTACGTTCTCGGCCCCCTCGTCACGGACATCGCCCCGGGGTACGACCACATCACCTCCGCGATCGGAGGGGCGATCGCCGCCTGGAGCGGTGCGGATTTCTTATGCTACGTGACGCCGTCCGAGCACCTTCGGCTCCCGTCGGTCAAGGACGTGAAAGAGGGAGTGATCACGTCCCGCATCGCCGCCCACGCCGCCGACATCGCCCGCAAGATCCCGGGCGCGATGGACAGGGACAACCGGATGGCCGACGCCAGGCGAAACCTCGACTGGAAGACCCAGATCGAGCTGTCGCTCGACCCGGAGCGGGCGCGCGAGCTGCGCGGGGGAAGCCTGCCGACGGCCGACGAGTCCGCCTGCACGATGTGCGCGGACCTCTGTGCCATCAAGACCTCGCAGAAGGCGATCCGGCGACGGTAACGGCCGGGGCGGCGACCCGAAGGCGCCGGGGTCCTCTCCGGTCGTCCGGGCGCTGCTTCAGAGGGGCCTCGCCGTCTCCGCGTGCGACGGGGAGGACCGGACGTTTCTCCCGTACCTCTCGTCCCCGGCGGACCGCGAGACCCTCTACGAACTTCTCCACTCCTACTCGTTCCGCCTCTTCCTGCGCGATATCCTTGCGCTGCGTGACCGGTACCGGCCGGAACGCTTGGGACCCTTCTTCTCTCCGGATTCCGTGGAAGGCATGGTCCGGCAGGTCGAGCGCCTGGGGCTCCTCCGGCGCCTGCCCGGCGGGAAGATCCGCCTCCTCGCCGAGACGGTCACGGATTTCGGGGACACCTTCGAGTGGTTCGTCGCGGAAACCCTCAGGCGGCAGTTCGCCGCGGATGTCCTCCGGGGAGTCACGATCCCGGACCTGTCGTGCGGGGGAGATTTCGACATCCTTGCCCTGGTCTCCGGAAAACTCCTCTATCTGGAGGCGAAGACCTCCCCGCCCAAGCATATCGAGCAGAAGGAGATGACGGCGATGCTGGAACGGGTGCGGACGCTCTCGCCGGACTTCGCCATCGTTCTCGTGGACACGCATCTCCGGATGAAGGACAAGCTCGTCCCCCTGCTTTCCGAAGGTCTGCGCGGCGAGGGGATGACGGACGGGGAGATGATACGGGTGGAGAAGGAGACCTTCTCCTGGGATAAGAGGATCTACCTCACCAACGCCAAGCGGGACATCGTGTCCAACCTGTCCCTCTGCCTGCGCAACTATTTCCTGGACCGTTTTTTCGGTCGGGGGACAGCGGGCGATCCGTCCTTGCCGCCGGGCGACGAGGGATAATCGCCGACCTTTTCCTGGAAGGCCTCGCGAATTTTTTTCGGAAAGATCCTCTGCATCCACGCCGCCGGCACCATCGCCCGGGGAGCCAGCCTCGACTTTCGGAGAAGCTCGGAGTCCCGGGGCAGCAGGATAACGAGCACGAATACGAGGAGGACCGAGAGGAGAGCCCCCTTCACGAACCCCGCCAGCATCCCGCCTGCACGATCCGTCCCCGAGAGTTCCGAACCGCGCACCCACCGCTCGATGATGAGGCCCACGAGGCGCAGGGCGAAGTAGATGCAAAGAAAGATCAACAGATAGGCCACGATTTCGCTGTGGGGGAAGTCGAGGCGGAGATGCTCCTTGGCGGTTTCGTAATACTTCACCCCGGCAACGTGGCCCAGGAGGAGCCCGGTCCAGGAAAACAGCTGGCGCACCACCCCCTGAACGATTCCGTACACGGCAAAGCCCAGGCAAAGGCAGATGATGACGGCGTCGAGAAGGTTCACGACCCTACTCTACCGGAAAAAAACCGATGGGGGAACACGCGCAGGACGCCGCGAGGCCCTACAGGCGGACCACGCGCAACTGGTCGCAATGCCCCGTGGCGGATCCGTACACGATGACGAGATGCTCCCCGCTTTCGACGAGCCCCTGCTCCCGGATCTCGTTCAAGGCGCGCCTCACCATCCGCTCCGGGGAGGCACTGCTCCCCGCGATGTCGGGCGTAACCCCCCGGTAGAGCGCCATACGGCAGGCCGACGCCTCCTTCGGGGTGAACGCGAGGATCGGCGCCCCGGGCCGGAACTTCGAGAGGACCCTCGCCGAGTAGCCGGAACGGCTGAAAACGACGATCGCCTTCGCCTGCAGGGTGGCGGCGGCTCGACACGCCGCCTCCGCCACGACGCCCGGAATGCCGTAGGACGCCCGAAGGTCAGGGGCCGGAACGGCCCGCTCCTTCTCGGCGGCCGAGAGGATTTTCCGCATCGTCCCCACCGTTTCCACGGGGTAATCGCCCACGGCCGTCTCCCCGGACAGCATCACGGCATCGCTGCCGTCGAGGACCGCGTTGGCGACATCGGACGCCTCCGCCCGGGTCGGAACGCGGCGCCGGGTCATCGACTCGAGCATCTGGGTCGCGGTGATGGCCGACACCCCGGCAAGGGCCGCCTCGCGGAGGATCCGTTTCTGCAGGCCGGGCACCTCCTCGATCGCCGTCTCCACCCCGAGATCCCCCCGGGCGACGATCACTCCGTCCGCCTCCTCCAGGATCTCCCCGAGGTGCGGCAGCGCCTGGGCCTTCTCGAGCTTCGCGATCACGGGGGTATCCTTGCCGGCGCGCCGTATCCGTTTCTTCAGGTCCCGCACATCCTCCGGACGGCGCACGAAGGAGAGGGCGACGAAATCGACGTCCCGGGAAAGACCGAACGCAAGATCCTTGCGATCTTTCCCCGTAAGCGAAGGCAGGGAGACCTCCCTCCCCGGGAGGTTGACCCCCTTCCGATCCTCCACCACGCCCCCCTCCGCAACCCGGCACAACACCGTATTCCCCTTCACCTCGCGGACGACGAGTCGGACGAGACCTTCGCTCAGCAAAACGGTGTCCCCGGGAGCGACGTCCCGTAAGAATCCCCCGTAGTCGACGGACGCGGCGGCCGCGTCCCCCATCACTTGCTCCGTGGTGAGGGTGAAGGAGGATCCGCGCGCAAGAGACGCCTTTCCCCCGGTGAACGCCCCCAAACGGATCTTGGGCCCCTGGAGATCCTGAAGGACGGCGACGTGCTTTCCCAGGGAGGCGGCCTCCCTGCGAATCCGCGTGATGACCTCTCCGTGCCACGCCTGCGTCCCGTGGGAGAAGTTCAGCCGCGCAACGGACATCCCCGCCCCGATCATGGCGGAAAGGGTCCGCCTGTCGGCACTGGCGGGGCCGATCGTGCAAACGATCTTCGTGGCGGGCAGCCACGACTTCCGTTCCCTGCTGCGCATCCCGTTCCTCCGTGCTTTGCCCCGTGTCCCGGCGGGGGCACGATCTCCGATACCATCACCTTAATACATTTGCCGTTTACGGGAGAACTCTTGGTTTTTCCTTTCCCCGCGTGTATAAAAGGAACTGCAAAGTAAGGAGACAGCAAGGGGACGTTGCTTCCCTTTCCAGCCGGAGTGGCGGAACTGGCAGACGCGCGGGACTCAAAATCCCGTGGCCGCAAGGCCGCGAGGGTTCGACCCCCTCCTCCGGCACCACCCTTTCTTTTTATCAACCCAAAATGGTGGAACGGTTCACGCTACCCTTTCCTGCCCCCATCCTCCGCGAAGCTCAGGCGTCGTCCCGCCTGCATGTAGGAATCCCTCCTCCCGGACCACTTGGCGAAGGGCCGGGCCACGTGATCCCGGGCTTTAACTGTTTCACTGCTGCCGTATTCGTGAATTTCGGAATTGGCCTTCTTATCTTCTCCTCTTCCATAAATACCCTCCTTTTTTCCTAAAATAGATAAAGTTATGAATCAATATCCCATTTTTCAGCAATCACATTGTTGTATGGGACAAAAAAAACATTCCTATTCAATATGTTACGTGAATCAGGCCAAAAGGCACAAAGATTGCTTTTTTCCTTTTGGAGTCCTTCGCTTTGGCAATATTTGGGTGGTAGTCCTGCACCTACCAGGGGGTGCACGGATGGAGATCGACCCGACACGAAGAGCGGTACTTCTGGCGTCTCTTGATAAACTAGACCCGGGGCGGCTCGCCTTCGCTCATCGCATCCTGGAAACAACCTACAAGGCCACCACAGATCCGCGATCCCGAAGGGTTCTGCGCCGGGGCATCGTTCGCCTTGGACGCCTCATGCGAGCGGTAACGCATTTGCACGAACCCCGGGAGCGGAGAAGTGAGTCATGACAACACCGATGAGTGGTTGCGTAAACAACA
>JBFKGZ010000063.1:0-14895 GCA_041633075.1 Candidatus Deferrimicrobiaceae bacterium
CCGACGAGTGGAGCTGTTTCCATGAGAAGTCCTCCACGTTGACGGCTCCGGGCTTCTCCTCCTCCTCGATGCTGGGAACCGGCTGGAGCGCCCCCTTGGGGCGCGACGAACGCAAGTAGATGTTCGCGACGCCCGCTCCCAAATGAAACATCTTGGAAAAGGGGATTGTCGCGAGGAAACCGAAGGCGAGAAGGAGGTGCGTCCACCAGAGCCCCCGGTGGAGGGAAAGCAGGCTTCCGAGCGAAGCACCCTCGAAGAAGGGGGTGATCGCGTTGCTTACGAAGGAAACGGGGGCCGCCGCGGGCCGTGTCGCTGCGATGCGGACCGCCTCCACCAGAAACCCCGTCACCCCGATCGCCCCGATCAGCAGCAACTGCAGGAGGTCGTCGGCGTCGGCGGTAAGACCTTTCGGCCGGAAGAGATACCTCCGCACCAGGGCGACGAAAATACCGGCGAGGAGGAGCAGCCCGAACGTGTTGGCGAACAGCTTGAAGACGATGTAGAACCTGCCGTCGAGGATAGGGATGCCGAAGTCGTATTCGACCGCGACGAGACAAGTGACGATGAACAGGACGATGAACGCGGAGTAGACGGCGAGGTGCATCAGTCCGCCGATCTTCCTCTCGAGCACCTTCTGTTGCCCCAGGCCGATCTTCAGGGCGCCCACCGCGCGTTCCCACGGGTTGTCCAGCCGGTCTTCCCGCTCCTCCCTTCCTCGTCGGTACGCCCCGATCCGCTCGGAGAGCCCCCATGCGAAGATGATGATCACCACGCCGAGCAGGGAATACATGACGACGGCCGCCCAGGAAGGCAGATTCCACATGATTTCCCGGCCGACGGTTTTCAAGAGGTGGCTCCTGGTCAAGGGTTCGGCCGATAGTTCTATCAGAACGGCGCGCCTGCCGTAAAGATAAATCTTCCTCCGCCGCGGGACGCATTTCTCGTTATACTGAAAGGCAATCCAGGTGGGAGGATTCGGGCATGGCGGTGAAATGGACGGAAGACCTGTCCGTGGGAGTGGGTGTCATCGACACCCAGCACAAGGAATTGTTCGCAACGGCAGACGCACTCCTGGAGGGCGTCGGAAGGGGCGAGGGGCACGGCGAGGTGACGAAAGCGGTCGCCTTTCTCGAGGAGTACGTGGAGAACCACTTTCGGATGGAAGAGATGTACATGAAGCGGTACAGCTATGCCGGCTACCCCGAGCACAAGATCGAGCACACGACCTTCATCGGTGAGTTCTACGACATGCGTCAGGAGCTCGACAACAACGGAGTGACTACCGAGCTGACGGTCCGTCTCGCGGAAACGCTCGGCGACTGGCTCGTAAACCACATCGGCCGAATGGACAGGGCACTCGGGGTTTTCCTGAGAGAGCGCAGATAAAGCAGCCCCCGGCGGGAGCTCCCGGCCCGTGTGATAAACTGATTCCATGAACGGCCAGGCGATTTCCGCTCTTCGGGAGGTGTTCGGGGAGCGGCTCGATACGTCGCGCGAACAGTGCATCTGCTACTCCTACGACGCCACGGGGAAGATGTTCCTCCCGGAGGCGGTCGCCTTTCCGGCGAGCGCGGAAGAAGTCCGCCGGATCGTCCTCCTCGCAAACGAACACCGGTTTCCGGTAATCCCCCGCGGCGCCGGCTCCGGGTTTTCCGGGGGATCGGTACCCGTGCAGGGGGGGGTTGTCCTTTCGATGGAGCGGATGGACCGAATCCTCTCGATCGACGAGGAGAATCTCATCGCGGTCGTCGAGCCGGGCGTGGTGACGGAAACCCTGAAGGAGGAGGCGAAAAAACGGGGACTGTTCTACCCCCCCGATCCCGCGTCCCTCAAGTTCTGCACGATCGGGGGGAACATCGCCGAGTGCTCGGGAGGAATGTGCGCGGTCAAGTACGGGGTAACGAGGGATTACGTCCTGGGGCTCGAGGCGGTCCTCGGCACCGGTGAGCTGATCCGGACGGGTGTCATCACCGTGAAGGGAGTCGTTGGATACGATCTGACGAGGTTGCTCATCGGCTCCGAAGGGACGTTGGGGATCGTCACGAAAGCGATCCTCAGGCTCATCCCGTTCCCGGAAACGGCAGCGACGATTCTGGCGTTCTTCCGCAGCAACCACGACGGGTCGAGTGCGGTGACCGGGATTATCGGGGAGCGCATCACCCCCTGTGCGCTGGAACTGATGGACCGCACAGCGATCGACTGCGTCTGCGAGAATGTCGGTCTTTCCGTCCCGGAGGGGACCGGGTGCGCCCTCCTGATCGAGGTGGACGGGTCGAAGGAGTCCGTGTCCCGGGAAGCGGAGCGGGTGGAGCGGGTATGCCGGAGGTACGGCGCGATCGAGGTTAGCCGGGCGGAGGACACGCAGGGGCGGGAACGTCTGTGGACGCTCCGGAGGTCGATCTCCCCTGCTCTTAGGAAGGTGGCCCCGGTGAAGATCAACGAGGACATCGTCGTCCCCCGCAGCCGTTTGCCCGAGATGATGGCGTTCCTCGCGGACCTCGCGTCCCGCAGGCGCCTCAAGATCGTCAACTTCGGGCACGCGGGGGACGGGAACATCCACGTGAACGTGATGATATCGGGGACGGACGAGGAGGAGCGCCGTCAGGCGGACGAGGCGGTCGCCGAGGTATTCCGGAAGACGGTGGCGCTCGGCGGGACGATCTCGGGAGAGCACGGCATCGGGATCTCGAAGGCTCCCTTCCTCGAAATCGAAGTCGGCCCGCTGGGCGTCTCCGTGATGAAGCGGCTTAAAACATGCTTCGACCCCAACGGGATTCTGAACCCGGGGAAGATCTTCGTGGAAGAAGAGGTGGCGAAACGATGAAACGCGAAGAGTTCGAAACGCTTACGGCCGCCTGCGCGCAATGCGGCACCTGCAGGACGGTCTGTACCCTCTACCCGGAGCGGAAATCCGAGATTTCGGTGGCACGGGGAAAAGTCACCCTCGTGGAGGCCGCCGCCTCCGGCCTCGACGGGAACGCGGAAGCGATGCAGGAAGCCCTGTCCGACTGTCTGCTCTGCGGCAGGTGCGCGCGGGGCTGCCCGAACCAGGTGCTGGTAGAGGAGATCATCATGAAGGGGCGGGCCTCCCTGGCGGAGGAGTTGGGCATCCCGGCGTGGAAACAGGTGGTCTTCGGGAAGATGATGCCGTCTTCCGCCGCGAAGGGCGCGACGCGCAAGGCGGGGGCGGCTGCCCAGAAACTCCTCCTTCGCAAGGTGCCCACGGGGAGCGGGCTGCACTACCGGTTCCCGGAGAGATTCGGGTTCGAGGGGCGTACCGTCCCGGGGCTGCCGGGGATGAGTTTCCGGGAATCCCTGGAACCCGGCGAGGCGGTCCGCGGGGAGGTGATCCTCTTCGTCGGGTGCGTGTTCGACCACGTCTTCCCGGGGGTGGGACGGGCCGCCTACGAGACGCTTCTCCTCGCGGGGAAAGGGATTTCCGTTTTCCGCGGCGAGGCGTGCTGCGGGCTTCCCGCCCTGGTGGCGGGGGATCGGCCGTCGGCTTTGCGGTGCATCGAGGAAAACGTGAGGCGGCTCTCCGACGCTTCGCCCGAGCGGATCGTGTTCCCGTGCGGCTCCTGCCTTCTCATGTTCCGGCGAAACATCCTCTCCCTGCTGACCAAGGAGCATCCCCTCCACGCAGAGGCCGTCCGCGTGGCGGACCGGTGCGAGGATTACGCCGGCTTCCTTCTCGAATCGGGCGTGGCCTCCCGTCTTCCCGACCCGCCGAAGGCGGAGAGGACAGGGCAGATCGGGTACCACGATCCGTGTCACCTCTCGGGGACCCTCGGCAAGGACGGGGAGGGACGACAGCTGCTTCGCGCGGCGGTCGGGGATTCCTTTTCCGAAATGAAGGGCGCGGATCTTTGCTGCGGATACGGGGGGACATTCAACATCCGCGATTACCCGACTTCCTCGAGAATCGGGCAAAACAAGGTTTCCGTCGCGGCGGAAGGGGGAACCGCCGTAATCGCCACCGCCTGTTCCGGCTGCATCCTCCAGATGCGCGATATGGCCGCACGCACCGACCCTTCCCTTCGGGTCGTGCACATTGCGGAGCTCGTTTTTCAAGCATTTTCCCGCCGTTGACATATCTTGCAGCGGAATGGTATGAAACTCCATTACCGCATGCACACAGCCTTAGGAGGGGAGAGGCATGTCTCTTCAGGAGATGTTCGACGAATTGCGCAAAAAGAATGCCCAGGCACTGGAGGGGGGCGGGAAGAAACGGATCGAGACGCAGCACGCCCAGGGGAAACTTACGGCCCGGGAACGGATCCAACTTCTCCTTGACCCGAATTCGTTCGTGGAACTTGACCGGTTCGTCCAGCACCGGTGCGCCGATTTCGAGATGGAAAAGTATCTGGGGGACGGCGTCGTCACCGGGTACGGGCAGATAAACGGGCGCCTCGTCTATGTTTTTGCGCAGGATTTCACCGTGTTCGGCGGTTCGCTCTCGGAGACCTACGCCCAGAAGATCTGCAAGATCATGGACCACGCGGCCCGCAACGGTGCTCCGTTCATCGGTCTCAACGATTCCGGAGGGGCCCGGATCCAGGAAGGGGTCCACAGCCTGGCCGGCTATGCGTATATTTTTCTGCGGAACACGCTCTACTCGGGCGTGGTTCCCCAGATATCGGCCATCATGGGGCCATGCGCGGGAGGGGCGGTGTACTCACCGGCGATCACCGATTTCATTCTGATGGTGAAGAACACCTCCTATATGTTCGTGACCGGCCCCGACGTCATCAAGACCGTGACCCACGAGGAGGTGACCAAGGAGGATTTGGGCGGGGCGATGTCGCACAACGAGCGCAGCGGTGTGGCGCATTTCGCCGCCGAGGACGAAAAGGAGTGCCTCTTCCTGATCCGCGAACTTCTCTCCTTCCTCCCCCAGAACAACATGGAGGATCCGCCACTCGTCACTCCCAAGGATTCCCCCGACAGGATGGACGAGAGCCTGAATCCATTGGTCCCGGACATCCCGACGAAGCCGTACGACATCCGGGACGTCATCAGGAAAGTGGTCGACGACGGCTACTTCTTCGAGGTCCAGGAGCATTATGCGAAGAACATCGTCATCGGCTTCGCGAGGATGAACGGCCGGCCCGTCGGGATCACCGCCAACCAGCCCGCGGTCCTGGCCGGGTGCCTCGACATCAATTCGTCGATCAAGGGGGCGCGTTTCGTCCGGTTCTGCGACGCCTTCAACGTCCCGCTTCTGACCTTCGTCGACGTTCCCGGCTTCCTCCCGGGGACCGGCCAGGAATATGGTGGCATCATCAAGCACGGGGCGAAGCTCCTGTACGCCTTCGCCGAGTCGACCGTCCCGAAGGTGACCGTCATCACCCGCAAGGCGTACGGCGGCGCGTACGACGTCATGGCGTCCAAGCACATCCGGGGGGACGTGAATTTCGCCTATCCGACCGCCGAGATCGCCGTGATGGGACCGGACGGGGCGGTCAACATCATATTCCGGAAGGAACTCGTCAAGTCGGACAACCCGGAGAAGACCAAGGCGGAGCTCGTCGCCGACTACCGCGCCCGGTTCGCTTCCCCCTACAAGGCGGCCGAACTCGGGTTCATCGACGAGGTCATCATGCCGGAAGAGACCAGGCCCAAGGTCATCCGGGCGTTCGAGATGCTTTCGAACAAGCGGGAAACGAATCCCCCGCGCAAGCACGGCAACATCCCCCTGTAAAGGAGGCCGCCCTTGTTCCGGAAAATCCTGATTGCCAACCGGGGAGAGATCGCCGTCCGCGTGGTGCGGGCCTGCCAGGAGATGGGGATCCGCACGGTGGCGGTGTATTCCGAGGTCGACCGGCACGCGCTGCACGTCCGGTGCGCGGATGAAGCGCACCTGATCGGTCCTCCGCCTGCCGGCGAATCGTACCTCGTCATCGACAAGATCATCGACGCTGCGAAACGGAGCGGCGCGGAAGCGATCCACCCCGGCTATGGGTTCCTTGCCGAGAACCCGGTATTTGCCGAGCGCTGCGAGAAGGAGGGGGTCAAACTGATCGGCCCCTCGGCCCACGCGATGCGAACGATGGGATCGAAGACCCTGGCCCGGAAAACCGTGCAGGCGGCGGGTGTCCCGGTGGTTCCCGGCACGGTGGACCCGATCGCCACCGAGGAGGAGGTGTTCCGGGTGGCAGGGGAGATCGGATTCCCGATCATGCTGAAGGCCACCGCGGGTGGCGGTGGGAAGGGGCTGCGCCTGGTGAGGGGGGAGGAGGACCTTCGATCCTCGCTGCGGATGGCGAAGTCGGAAGCGAAATCCGCCTTCAGCGACGACTCGGTCTACATCGAGAAGTACATCGAGAATCCCCGGCACGTGGAGATCCAGATCCTGGGCGACCGGCACGGAAACTACGTCCACCTGGGCGAGCGGGAGTGCTCGATCCAGCGGCGGCACCAGAAGGTGATCGAGGAGTCCCCGTCGGTGGTCATTACCCCCCAGGTGCGTGCGGCGATGGGAAAAGTCGCGATCGACGCCGGACGGGCGGCGGACTACGAGGGAGTCGGCACGGTCGAGTTTCTCGTGGACAAGGACGTCAATTTCTACTTTCTCGAAATGAATACGCGGCTCCAGGTCGAGCACCCGGTCACGGAGATGGTCACGGGGGTCGACATCGTGAAGGAGCAGATCCGGATTGCCGCGGGCGAGAAGCTCTCCTTGCGTCAGGAGGACGTGAAGCAGACCGGCCATGCGATCGAGTGCCGCGTCTATGCCGAGGATCCCGACAGGAACTTCATGCCGTGCCCCGGTCCCATCACCTCGCTGCGGACGCCGGGCGGTCCCGGGGTCCGGGACGACTCGGGGGTCTTCGAGGGGTTCGAGATCCCCATCTACTACGATCCGATCATTTCCAAGCTTGTCGTCTGGGGAAAAGACCGGCAGGAAGCGATCGCCCGGATGAAGCGGGCGCTCGGCGAATACATCGTGACGGGAGTCAAGACGACGATCCCGTTCCACATCCGGGTGATGAACAACCAGCACTTTCTCGAGGGGAACTTCGACACCAACTTCATCGACAAGGTGTTTTTCCGGGAGGAGAGGGAGCGTGAGCTCCCCCACTTCCATGTCGCCGTGATCGCCGCGGCCATTCAGCTCTTCGCGGACGAGAGGAAGCAGGCGGTCGCACGGCGGCCCGTTGAGGCGGGGGAGCCGGCATCGTTGTGGAAATATTCCAGCCGACCCGGGATGCCGAAATTCCGGTAGGAGCCGAACATGAACTACATCGCCACGATCGAGGGCAGGGAAATCAAGGTTACGGTGGAGGAGGTCGGGGCCGCCCGGTACCGGGTGACGGGCGAAGGGAAGGAACATCTGGTCGACGCCCACCAGGTGCAGGACAGCGTCTGGTCCGTCCTGTACGGAACGGACTCCTTCGAGGTGGACATTCAGGGGAGGGACGAGGAATACGAGGTGCTGATCGACGGGGACTGCTACAAGTTCTCCCTGATGAACGAGCAGCGCAAGGCGCTCACCCGGGCGGGGGGGAAGAGCGCGGCAGGGAAGGCGCTGGTCACCTCGCCGATGCCGGGGAAGGTGGTGAAGCTGCTGGTCGCCGAGGGAGAACAGGTGCAGGCCGACCAGGGCGTGATTGTCGTCGAGGCGATGAAGATGGAGAACGAGCTCAAGTCCGCCGTCACGGGAACCGTCAAGGAGGTCTTCGTGAAGGATGGCGAGGTCGTCGAGTCGGGGGCGAAGCTGATCCTGGTGGAATAGGGGGCACGGGATGCCGGCACGAAAGGGAAAGGCGGCGGGCAGGTCCCGCGTCAAGGCGGCCAGGGAGCGATGGGAGAGGCACGTCCTCTCTCCGGTGACGGCGAAGGCGCCCGAGCGGCGGAAGCGGTTCGAAACCACCTCCGGAGAGCCGGTCGAGCTCCTCTACACGCCGCAGGACCTCGGGGGAGTCGACTACCTGCGGGACACGGGGTTCCCGGGGGAGTACCCCTTTACCCGGGGCGTGCAGCCGACGATGTACCGGGGGCGTCTCTGGACGATGCGGCAATATGCGGGCTTCGGCGACGCCCGGGAGTCGAACCGCCGATACCGCTACCTGCTCGACCAGGGGCAGACAGGACTCTCGGTGGCGTTCGATCTCCCCACCCAGATGGGGTACGACTCGGACGATCCGGTCGCGTCCGGCGAGGTGGGAAAAGTCGGCGTGGCGATCGACTCGATCGAAGACATGGAAGTTCTGTTCGACCGGATCCCCCTCGGGAAGGTGTCGACCTCGATGACGATCAACTCCACGGCGGCGATCCTGCTCGCCATGTACATCGCGGTGGGGCAGAAGCAGGGGGTTTCCCCGGAAGCGCTCAACGGAACCATCCAGAACGACATCCTCAAGGAGTACATCGCGAGAGGGACCTACATCTACCCGCCCGCGCCGTCCATGCGGATCATCACGGACATATTCGCCTTCTGCAAGGACTCCGTGCCGAAGTGGAACACGATCAGCATTTCGGGGTACCACATCCGGGAGGCGGGCTCCACGGCGGCGCAGGAGATCGCGTTCACGCTGGCCAACGGAATCGCCTACGTGCAGGCCGCAATCGATGCAGGGATGTCGGTGGACTCGTTCGCCTCGCGCCTGGCATTCTTCTTCAATGCGCACAACAACTTCCTCGAAGAGGTGGCCAAGTTCCGGGCGGCCCGTCGTCTCTGGGCGAAGATCATGCGGCACCGGTTCCGGGCGAAGGACCCGAGGTCGTGGATGCTCCGGTTCCACACGCAGACCGCCGGGTCGTCGCTCACAGCCCAGCAGCCGGACAACAATGTCGTCCGGGTGACGGTCCAGGCGCTCGCGGCCGTCCTCGGGGGGACGCAGTCCCTGCACACCAACTCCCGGGACGAGGCGCTCTCGCTTCCCACCGAGGATTCCGTGCGCATCGCCCTCCGGACGCAGCAGGTGCTGGCCCACGAAAGCGGTGTCGGGGACACGGTCGACCCGCTCGGCGGCTCCTACTGCATGGAGGCGATGACCGCGGGTCTCGAGCAGCAGGCGGAAGAGTACATAAGAAAGATCGACCGCATGGGCGGAATGGTCAACGCGATCGACCGCGGGTACGTCCAGAAGGAGATCCAGGATGCCGCATTCCGATACCAGCAGGAGATCGAGCGGAAGGACCGGATCATCGTCGGGATGAACGAGTTCACGATCCGGGAACCGAAACCGGAAAATCTTCTCACGGTCGACCCGAAGATTGAAACGGGCCAGCGGAAGCGTCTCGCGGACCTTCGCAAAAAGCGGGATGGCCGCGTCGTCCGGGAAAGGCTCTCCGGCCTGGAGAGTGCCTGTCGCGGCAGGGAAAACATCATGCCGTTCATTCTGGAGGCCGTGAAGGCCTGCGCCACGCTCGGGGAGATCTCCAATGTGCTGCGGGGAGTCTTCGGCACGTACCGGGGGAAAATCACGGTCTGATCCTCCTTCGCGCTGCGCAGCGGGACAGGCCACGGAAGCCAGGGACCCGATCGACGCATCCAACGCTTTTAACCCCGCAGTCAACATACGGTGCAAGGAGGGGAAGATGGCCGGGATTCAGTGGGAGAGGGAATTCGGCGCGGCGTTGGAAAAGGCGAAACAGACCGGCAAACCGGTATTCCAGGACTTCTGGTTCGACGGTTGAATCGGCTGCGCCCAGATGAATACGGGTCCGTATTCCGACGAGAAGGTGCAGAGATTCCTTATGGAACGCTTCATCCCCGTACGAAGCGAGTGCTTCTGGGACAACCCCACTCCCCTGATGCAGAAGTACGCGATCAAGTGGACGCCGACCTTCCTGGTCCACGACCACGGGGGGAGTGAGCATCACCGGTTCGTGGGCTACGTCCCCACGGACGATCTTTTTGCGCAACTCGGCCTGGGGATAGGGAAGATATTCTACGACACGGACCGGATGGACGAAGCGATCCGCCAGTTCCAAACCGTGTTCGAGAGACACCCGAATGCGGGTGCAACCCCCGAGGCGATCTTCCTGAAGGGGGTGGCCGAATACAAGCACACACAGGATGCGAAAGCCCTGCGCCGGGCGCATGATGTCCTGAAGGCGAACTATTCTCAGTCCGAATGGGCCAGGAGGGCGACACCGTATTCCGCGATCCCCCTTTGAAACACCGGGAGGGCGGGACGGCCGAAATCTTTTCCGGAACGGGGTCTCGCTCCCATCCCACCGCCCCCTTATGCCCGTTGGCGAATATTTGGTGCATTGGGGCGATGGTGAAGCCGAAACGTTTCCTCCGCCCGCTCTTGGCACCGGTCGCTCTGCTCCTGACGGCGACCAGTACGCAGCATCTCGGGGCGGAGGCGAATCCGGGTCTGCGCTCTATCGCAACCGGGCGCGTCGCCCCATCTCCCCCGGCTCCCGAGATCGCCGTTCTGTGCTATCAAGACATCTCCGACGGTCCGGACGAGCCGTCCATCACGATCTCTCCCGCTCTGCTGCGGGCGCAGATCCGAGGACGGAAGCAGGGGTGGACCTTCCTCTCCGTCTCGGAACTGCTCGCCTGCAAGGAGCGCCCGGCGGAACTCCCACTCCGGGTTGCGGTGCTGACGTTCTATGACGGATACCGGAGTTTCTCCGCGCAGGCGCTACCGATCTTGCGGGAAGAGGGGGGAAAACCACCCTGGCGATCGTCTCCTCCTTCATCGACAACCCCCCGAAGGACATGCCTCCCGTGATGTCCTGGGATAAGATCAGGAGGGTCAGGAAGATCACGAGGAAAGCCATGTAGGCGTCCTCCACGGTTACCTGCTGGATCACCTGGTTCCACCAGGAGAGGAACAGGATCCATGTCAGGACGGTATGAAGGGCGTGGAGGATGCCCTTAATTGTCATTCTGGGGGTGGATGGTGCCGGATTTTGCTTCTTATCAGTAATATTTGATGCCAATGGGTTCCTCCTGTAGCATTTCTGCCCCTTGTTCGCCCTTTCACTGATTTGGCTATTTTAGAATTATGCCACCTATATTTCTGATATTGGTTGCTTTTCCGCTTCGCTGGCCCAATAGTTGCGATGATCCTCCGTTGAAGGGTCACGTAAGCTTTTCTGACTATCGATATAACCTTTAATCGCGCTGGAAATGGAAAAACACGGAAAAAACACTTAAAATTTATTCCCAGGTACAATAATGTAAAAAAAAATATCGGGAGGAGACAAGTCAGCAGAATATATTAGGAACGTTTTTTTGGAAAAGGACAGGTTGAGGTTTCCATTCATTCAATAAAAACTATCCCAAGAAAATAATTTCCCTGTAGAGGAAACAAATTCTTCCAAAATAGGGAAAAATATGCCAACATGGGTGTAAATTGAGCCCCAACGGCAATCCTTGAAAAAAAAACTACAATTTTTCCGGCAAGATAAATTTCTTTTTCCCATAATCGACCAGTCGGATAATGTTGGAACAGAAATTGTATGGTTATGCGCCATAACAGAGAATTCACACCACATGAGGAGGAGGTGATTAAAGGGGTGACCAGTTAATGCCGATTGTTAGATTGGGATATCGTTTATTGGTGTACTACAAATCATAGGAGGGCAAGAGATGAGAGAATTATTGGAGAGGTTTTTGGTTTTGGTAAATTTCCGTAAAGCGGATGAAGAAGGCCAGGGCCTGGCCGAGTACGCCCTGATCCTCGTGCTGGTCGCGATCGTCTGCGTCGTCGCCCTGCTGTTCCTCGGCACGAGCATCAATACCGTGTTGTGCAACGTCGGGTCGACCATCGTGGGTGCGCCATCGTAATAGTGGTACGAAGAGCATTATTATTCGCACCCACACTTTGTTGTAAAGTTTATGCGGACCTTCCGCGATAATGATAATATGGAAATCATTTATCCGGAAGGTCCGCCTTGTTTCATGCGTCGTGAGGACAAGTCGGTAATATCAGGGAAACAGAGATTTGCCATGAAGAGAGACAAAAGACACATCAGAGGGCAAGGCCTCGTGGAGTTCGCCCTCGTCGTTCCCATCTTTCTTATCCTCCTGTTCGGTATGGTGGAATTCGGCCGGGCATGGATGACGAAAAACATTCTTACAGGGGCCGCCCGCGAGGCGGTGCGGATATATGCCGTGATTCCCTACGACAATGTTGTAGCAGAATCACGAGCCGTAAACATTTTATCCTCTGCGGGACTCGACCCCGCAAGGTGGACCATCAGCATCTATTCGACAGATTTGTCGGTTCCGGGTGACAACATTGTAATGAATGCCGATGTTACCTATAATTTCCCCGTTATCATTGTCGGGTTCATCCCCGGATTGCCCACGAATAACATCCTGCTTACAACTTCCACCACCATGCGAAGGGAATAACGACAGGAGAGAGAGAATCGAATGAACAAGACACGGGTCATCTTGGTCATCGTGGTTGCCATCCTGCTGGCTCTGCTTGCCAGCGTAGGGATCTACCGGTACCTCTCGGAGACGGGGCGCCAGGCCGAGGAAGCCAGGCTGCAGACCGTGGGGATCGTCGTGGCGGTCGTCGACATCCCCATCGGGACGACGATCAACCCCAACCAGGTTGCGATCACCGCGTGGCCGAAGGAATTGTATCCGAAAGATTCCTTCGCGGATGCCAAGTCCGTCGTGGGACGCGCGGTGAGGCGCGACTTCTTGCGAGGGGAGCCCATCGTCGAGTCGAAGCTCGTTCCCACCGGCAAGGGAGGCGGGCTTCTCTCCTTCATTGTTGCCGAGGGGAAACGGGCGTTCACCATTCGGGTGAACGAGGTCGTAGGCGTGGGGGGGTTCATCGTCCCGGATACCAAGGTGGACGTCATCCTGACCACGTCCCCTCCCGGTGGAACCGAACGGATTTCCAAGATCGTACTCGAGAACATGCAGGTGCTGGCCGCGGGACAGATCGTCGAGCAGAAGGAGAACAAGCCGATCACCGTGAACACCGTGACGCTTTCCGTGACCCCGGAAGAGGCCGAGAAGCTCGCGCTGGCAGGCAACGACGGAGTCATACAGCTCGTCCTGCGCAACTTCATGGATTCCGACAACGTCGTGACGTTGGGGGCGACGAAAGCCCGGGTCCTGGCGGGCTACCGTCCCAGCGGGCCGCCGCAGGAACCTGCCGCATCAAAAGGAAAACGTATCGTGAGAAGGAAGAGCCGGACTTCGGTTCTGCCCGTGGCGAGGAAAACCTTCACCGTAGAGGTTATCAAGGGGAACACGAGGTCGGAAGAGAAGTTCCAGTAAGAAAATACGGTACCAATCTCCCATAGGGGGTGAGGAGTGGGTAAGAGAACAGGACTGACCCTGATCCTTCTTTTCGCGATGTTTCTGGCCCTGCATCTTCCCGTCCGGGAAATCGGGGCACAGGAGGGGGGACAACCGGCAACCCCTGCCAAGTCGATCCCCGTGTACGCCAATCAATCGGTCCTGCTCGATACCGACTTCAATATCAAGAGGGTTTCCGTCGCGAAGCCGGAGACCGCCGACGTCCTGGTCATATCCCCGAGGCAGTTGCTCATCATCGGGAAGCTCCCGGGGACGACGTCTCTAGTCTACTGGAACGAGGGAGATACCCCCACGACGGCCGAGATCATCGTCGGGATCAACCTGGACACGGTCCGGGAGGACCTGGGAAAGATCGCGCCCAATGAGGCATTCGAGCTGACCGCATCCGGAAACGCCCTGATTCTCACCGGGACGGTGAGTTCCAACCTGGTGCAGACCCGCGTTGTGGAAAGCGCCAAGATGTACGCCACGACCGTCGTGGACCTCCTCAAGGTCGTGAAGCTCGAGCAGGTGCTGCTCCAGATCCGGGTTGCCGAGGTGGACCGGAGTCTCGCGAAGGAGCTCGGCTTCAACATGATGTTTCAACCGGTCATCGACGGTAAGCAGTACCGGGGCTTCCTCGTCCCCCCGGGCGGCTTCAATTCGTTTTCCGGGAACATCGCAGGCGGGGGTTCCCTCGACGGCTCCGTCAGCGACCTGACGCAACTCTTCGCTGTCACACCTGGTGCGATCCCGAAATTTGCTGGGATGCTTCGGATCCTTCATGACAAGGGGGCGATCAAGACCCTGTCGGAGCCGAATCTCATCGTGGCGAACGGCGACGAGGGGAAATTCCTCGTCGGGGGAGAGTTCCCCGTTGTGACGGCCAGTGCGGCGGGTTCCGGCGCAGCGGCCTCGGTGGACTACAAGGAGTTCGGGATCAGGCTCTCGTTCAAGCCAAGGATCGTCAGCAACGGCGATGTCTACATGAAGATATCGCAGGAGGTGAGCGAGCTGGACTTCGCGAACGGGATCGCCATCGCCGGGTTCCAGCTCCCGGCGCTGAGAACCAGGAAGGCCGAGTCGGGGCTGCAGCTGGCGGACGGGCAGACCTTTGTCCTGGCCGGTCTCATCGATAACAAGATCTCGAGGAAGGTATCCAAGATCCCGTTGCTCGGGGACATCCCGATTCTCGGCGTGCTCTTCCGGAACTCGCGCTACACCAACGCGGAAACCGAACTGATGGTGATGGTGACGCCGAAGATCGTCCGGCCGCTCAACAAGGAGGAGATCCCGGCGCTTCCGACGGAGATGATGAAGCCGGAGGAGACCACCCCGACCATGGTCCCTTAGGAAAACGTGATTTGCTTTGGAAAAGGGGGATCTCATATGAAACGGCGAAACCAAGGGCAGATCCTTGTTTTGTTTACGGTTTCCCTCGTTGTCCTGATCGGTATGGCGGCGTTGGGGGTTGATGTCGGCTATATGTACAGCGTGCGCCACGATCTGCAGCGGTGTGCCGACACGGGTGCGCTGGCGGGCGCGTCCCGATTCATCAATGCTCCGGGAGAAACGGGCACATGGGCCGATGCCCCTGTCCAAGCGGAGGCGACAGCCCGCGCGACCGATTTCGCCTCGAGGGACGATGTGATCCAGACGCC
>JBFKGZ010000064.1:0-14330 GCA_041633075.1 Candidatus Deferrimicrobiaceae bacterium
ACTTCTACTTCGTCCATTCCTATTACGTGGAGCCGGAGGATCCCTTAGCCGTCGCCGGCAAAACGTCGTACGGCGTCGCGTTCGCCGCTGCCGTGGGGAAGGGAAACATGGCTGCGGTGCAGTTCCACCCCGAGAAGAGCCAGGGGGCCGGACTCGCCGTCCTGTCCAACTTCGGCGGTCTCTGCCGCGCGGCAGGGACCCCGTCCCGGGCCCCGGGCCGCTGAGACGGGAGGGATGCGATGGCATTCCAGGTAATTCCCGCGATCGACATCCAGGCGGGGAAGGCGGTCCGGCTGCGCCAGGGACGACAGGAGGACTCCACGGTGTTTTCCGACTCCCCGGTGGAGGTGGCGCGGGGATTCGCGCGCATGGGGGCTACGAGGTTGCACGTCATCGATCTCGACGGCGCGTTCGCCGGCAGGCCGTTGAACGAAGGGATCATCCATCGTATCGTGTCCGCGGTGGACATCCCGGTCCAGGTGGGGGGGGGAGTACGCAACTTCGGTATCGCCGCCCGGTATCTCGGGTCGGGCGTTTCGAGGATCATACTGGGCACCTCGATCGTTCGGAATCCGGAGGAAGTGCTGCGGATCACGAAAGCATACCCCGGGAAGGTGGCCGCCGGGATCGATGCCAAGGAAGGATTCGTCGCCATACGGGGATGGGTGGAGGTCACGGGAGTCACGGCCGTCGACCTCGCACGCCAGATGGAGAAGACCGGGATCTCCTGTTTCGTCTACACGGACATCTCCCGGGACGGCATGATGGCGGGGCCCAACTTCCGGAGCATCCGCGAATTCGCCAGGGGCCTCTCGTCCCCCGTCATCGCTTCCGGCGGCGTCAGCACGGTCGTGGACCTGACGACGCTCGCGGGGATGGAAGGCGACGGTGTGTGCGGCGTGGTGATCGGACGCGCGATCTACGACGGATCCCTTCCGCTTGTCGAAGCGCTGAAGCTGGAAAGGCAGTAAGGTCTCGGAATGCTCGCCAAGAGGATCATACCGTGCCTGGATGTCAAGGACGGACGCGTGGTCAAGGGTGTCCGGTTCATCTCCCTGCGGGATGCGGGCGATCCGGTGGAGATCGCCCGCAGGTACGACGACGAGGAGGCCGACGAGCTTACCTTTCTCGATATCACCGCTTCCCACGAGAGGCGCGACATCCTCATCGACGTGGTGCGCCGCACCGCCGAACAGGTGTTTATGCCGCTGACGGTCGGCGGGGGCGTCCGGGTGCTCGACGACATCCGGAACCTGCTTTCCGCGGGCGCGGACAAGGTTTCGATCAACACGGCCGCGGTGGCCGATCCCGAATTCGTGATACGTGCCGCGGAGCGGTTCGGGAGCCAGTGCACGGTGGTGGCGATCGACGCCCGGGCGATCCCGGGACGGCCGGAGGAATGGGAGGTATACACCCACGGAGGGCGTACCCCGACGGGGATCGACGCCGTGGAATGGTCGGCCCGCATGGAGGAGTACGGGGCGGGGGAGATCCTGCTCACCAGCATGGACCGCGACGGAACGCGCGACGGCTACGACATCCGTCTGACCCGTGCAATCGCGGACCGGGTGGGAATCCCGGTGATCGCATCGGGGGGGGTCGGAACGCTCGAGCACCTCTACGAGGGACTCACGGCGGGGGGGGCGGACGCGGTGCTCGCTGCGTCCATCTTCCATTACCGGGAGTTCACCGTGGCGGAGGCGAAGGATTACCTGCACCGGCGCGGCGTTCCGGTGCGCCCCTCCTTCGGTCGAGCAGGCCGGACAACCTTCCCGGCGGACGACGAAAGGCGGGAAGGGGAGAGCACGGGACCGGAACGGGCTACGGGGGGAGGGCAGAAATGACGGCGGACGAGTTCGTCTCCATGGTGAAATTCGACGAAAGAGGGCTTGTACCCGTAGTCACGCAGGAAATTTCCGACAACGCCGTGTTGATGGTGGCCTGGGCCAATGCGGATGCCCTTCGATGCACGTTTGCCACGGAAAAAGCCTCGTACTGGAGCCGCTCGCGAAAATCCCTGTGGGTCAAGGGGGAAACCTCGGGGAACTTCCAGGAGGTGGAGGAGGTTCTCTACGATTGCGACATGGACACGGTTTTGTACCGGGTCCGCCAGAGGGGACCTGCCTGCCACACAGGGGAACGCACCTGTTTCTATCGAAGCGCCTACCGGCGCGGAGGGGGATAACGATGGCGGACGAATGTGTTTTCTGCAGGATCATCCGGAAGGAGGTTCCGTCGCAGCCGATCCACGAAGACCACGACCTGATCGCCTTTCCGGACAAAAATCCCGTGGCCCCGGTTCACGTGCTGGTTGTCCCCAAGGAGCACATGGTCAACCTGAACGAAGCGGGGGTCAAGGACGTGCCGGTCCTGGGCAAGATGCTCCGGCTCGCCTCGAAGATCGCCAACGAGATGGGGGTGGCGGAATCCGGGTACCGGGTGGTGATCAATAACGGGGACGACGGAGGGCAGGTCGTCCCGCATCTGCACCTGCATCTGATCGGGGGGAAGGGGCTCGGGCACAAACTGGGGTAAACCGGCTCGAGGTCCTTTGCCCAGGGAATTCCTTGACTTGTCCTAAAAATCGAGTATAATGAAATATTTTCCGATTACGTTTGCGGGGAAGGGGTGATCACGACATGCCGGGCGTCCGCGTGAAGGAAGAGGAGCCCTTTGAAAGCGTCCTGAAACGGTTCAAGAAACAGTGTGAGAAAGCCGGAATCCTTTCTGAAATCCGCAAGCGGGAGCATTATGAGAAGCCGAGCGTAAAGCGGAAGAAGAAGGCCCTTGCGGCCAGAAAGCGTGCGTTGAAGAAAATGAAAAAAATGAGCCAGTGACAGATGGGTCCCAAGGAACAGATACAGGGGGACATGAAGAAGGCGGCCAAGGAGGGAAACTCCTTGGCCCTTTCTGCTTTGCGGATGGCCCTGGCCGCGATCAAGAACAAGGAGATCGAGGCGCGGGGCGAGATCGGGGAGGACGCGGTCCTGAAGGTGCTCGCCACGATGGTGAAGCAGCGGAGGGAATCGATCGAATTCTTCGATCGCGGGGGCAGGTCCGACCTCGCCGGGAAGGAGGCGGCGGAGATCGCCGTTCTCGAAGCGTACCTGCCCAAGCCGCTCCCGGATGCCGAGGTGGAATCCCTGGTGCGCGAGGCGATCGCGGAGGCCGGTGCGCAATCCCCCGCGGACATGGGCCGCGTCATGAAGGAACTGATGCCGAAGGTGGCGGGACGCGCCGACGGCAAGACCGTCAACGAGATCGTCCGACGCCTGCTTGCCGGGTAGCCGGAGCGGAAAGAAGGCTGTTCCCTGGCGGTCGCGTTGCCAGGGATTTTTTCCGACCAGGGAGAGCGAGGCCAGGCCAGACTTGGGTAGTCGTATCTCGGAAAGCACGCTGCGCGAGATACGGGACAGGGCGGACATCGTCGAGGTGGTTTCCGATACCGTTCGCCTGTCGCGAAGCGGGGCAAGTTTTCGGGGTCTTTGCCCGTTCCACCGGGAAAAGACTCCTTCCTTCTTCGTCCATCCGGCGAAGCAGATCTTCCACTGCTTCGGGTGCGGGGAAGGGGGGTCGGTTTTTAATTTTCTGATGAAAACCCGCAACCTGTCGTTTACCGATGCGGTCGAGGATCTCGGCGACCGCTACGGAGTGTCGATCCGATACGAGAAAGGTACGGCGCCGGAGCGCCCGCAGGAGGATCTGTACCGCATTCTCCAGGGGGCATCCGAAACGTACCGCGAACTCCTGAGGTCGTCCCCCGCCGGGAAGGGCGCCCGGGAGTTTCTCCGGCGGAGAGGGATATCGCCGGAGGCCGAACAGGAGTTTTATCTCGGGTACGGCGGACGGGGGAAGGACCTCCTCGATGCCCTCGCGCGCGCAGGGATCGAGCAGTCGCGGGCGGAGGCGGCGGGCCTTCTCGCCCCCCGCGAGGGCGGCGGGTACCGGGAGCGGTTCCGCGGGAGGTTGATCTTTCCCATCGCGGACGCCAGGGGGCGTGTCTGCGGTTTCGGCGCCCGCGCGATCGACGATTCGGTTCCCAAATACCTCAACTCCCCGGAATCCCAGATGTACCGGAAGAGTTCCGTCCTGTACGGACTCCACCAGGCGCTTCCGGCGATCCGCAGGGAACGGAAGATTCTGGTGGTCGAGGGGTACATGGACCTGATCGGAATGTGGCAGGCAGGGGTGAAAAACGTCGTCGCGACATGCGGCACATCGCTCACCGAGAGTCATGCCCGCGCCATGAAGCGTATGACGGGGGAAATCATCCTATTATTTGACGGGGATGTGGCCGGGAAACGTTCGGCGGTGCGAGCGGGAGGCCCCCTCTATGCCGCGGGGATAAGCCCCCTCGTCCTCTTCCCCCCCAAGGGGATGGATCCGGATGACTGGGCGAAAGAAACACCCCCCGAGGAACTGCCCGGCAGGATCGCCCGGGCGATCCCCCTGATGGAGTACATCGAGAGGGCGGCGGCGCGAAAATACGACCTTTCCCAGATCTCGGGAAAGCTCTCGTATCTGCAATTGATGGGGAAGTATCTGCCGTGGATCAACGACGTCGCCGAGGAGCGTATGTACGTCCAGCGGGTGGCGAAGGCAGCAGGACTGCCCGAGGAGACGGTTCTGGACCGGCTCCGGGGAAGGAAAAATGCCGCCGCGCCCGTCGCGCCCGGAATCCCCCCGCGGGCTTCCTCGTCCCGGCCGGAGGAGGATATGCTGCTGGGACTGCTCTCTCGGGACCCCTCCCTCATCGAGGACATCCGGCAGGACGGGGTGGAGGACTTGCTGGAAGGGGAGGCGGTCCGGGAGGTGGTGGCGAGGTTGTGCCGGCGTTCACCGTCGGACGACACGCCCGACCTCCTGTCGATTCTGAACGAGACGGACGGAGAGAAGGTCAGGAAGCACCTTTCCGAGCAGATCCTTCGGGCGGATGGGCCTCCGGAAGAGGCGAGGCGTATCTACCCCGAGGTCGTGCTGGGGTTGAGGATCAGAAAAGCGCGACGCGAACTCGACCGTCTCCGCGAAGAGATCAACGCCACGCAGGGCGAAACGGCCCAGGAGCTGTTCACGAAGATGCTCGACATACGAAAGGAACTGGAAACGCTGGAGAAGCAGAGAAGATCCCGCAGATGAGGTGAGAAAGAGATGGTCCGAAAGGGAAAACTGGAAGGCATCGACGAACTGCTCGAGAAGGGCCGCGCCCAGGGGTTCGTGACCTACGACGAGCTGAACAGCGCCCTTCCCCCCGATATTCTCACGGGGGATCAGATCGATGATGTGATGGAAATCTTTGGGGAAAACGCGATCGAAGTTGTCGACGTGTTCCAGAAGGTCCCCCTCTCCGGCGGGAACAAGCTGATCGGAGAGGAGGAAGAGGCCCAGGAAGAAGAGGCCCAGGAGGAGGAAGAGGAGGAAGTCGACTACGCGAGCGGCATCAAGGCGAACGATCCGGTACGGCTCTACCTCAAGGAAATGGGTTCGATTCCGCTCCTGAACCGGGAAGGGGAGGTGAATCTGGCCAAACGGATCGAGGACGGGGAGCGCGCGATCATGGCCGCGGTGAAGAGCTGCTCCATCGCACTGGACGAGCTGTTCCAGATCGGGGAGAAGCTCAAGTCCGGCGAACTGCAGATCCGCGACGTGATCAAGGACCTCGACGAGGACTCCAGCGACGAGGAGGAAGTACAGGCCCAGGAGAAAGTGCTGCGCGTGATCGGCAGGACCAAGAAGGGCATGCAGTCCGCCCGGGAGCTCGAGCTGCGGTTGCGGAAGGGAAAGATTCCCGAGAAGGAACGGGCGCAGATGAAGAAAAAGGTCGGCGTCCTCTACGGGCGGGTGGAGGACTTGATCCAGGAGATCCACCTGAAGGAGCGGCAGATCGAGGCCATCGGCGACAAGATCCGCAGGTTCGCCGACACGATCGACCAGGCGGAGGCGGTGATCCGGGAATGCGTGGAGAGAACCCGGCTGCCCGAGAAGGAGCTGCTGGTTCTTATCCGGAAGGTGCGAGGGAGGAAGGACAAGCTGGCGAAGGCCGCCATGCGATATCATGTGAGCAAGGACCGCCTCCTCGGCATGGAGGAAATCATCCTGGAGGCGCGGAAGAAGATTCGCCGGGTGGAGCGGGAGGCGGGCTTGAAGGCCGCCAACCTCACCGAGACGCTGCGGTTGATGGAGCAGGGAGAGCGCAAGGTCCGTGAGGCAAAGCGCGAACTGGTGGAGGCGAACCTCCGCCTGGTGGTGTCGATCGCCAAGAAGTATACCAACCGGGGGCTGCAGTTCCTCGATCTCATCCAGGAAGGGAACATCGGCCTGATGAAGGCGGTCGACAAGTTCGAGTACCGGAGGGGGTACAAGTTTTCGACCTACGCCACCTGGTGGATCCGGCAGGCGATCACGCGAGCGATCGCCGACCAGGCGAGGACGATCCGCATTCCCGTGCACATGATCGAGACGATCAACAAGCTCATCCGGACCTCCCGCTACCTCGTTCAGGAGCTCGGGCGGGAGCCCACTCCCGAAGAGATCGCCGAGCGGATGGACATCCCCCTGGAGAAGGTCCGCAAGGTGCTCAAGATCGCGAAGGAGCCCATCTCGCTGGAGACCCCCATCGGGGAGGAGGAGGACAGCCACCTCGGGGATTTCATCGAGGACAAGAACACGGCCTCCCCGGTGGAGAGCGCGATCAACATCGACCTGGCCGAGCAGGTGAAGAAAATTCTCGGGACCCTGACGCCGAGGGAAGAACGTGTCCTGAGGATGCGTTTCGGAGTCGGCGAGAAGTCGGATCACACGCTGGAGGAAGTGGGGCAGGATTTCGAGGTGACACGGGAGCGCATCCGGCAGATCGAGGCCAAGGCGCTCCGGAAGCTGCGTCACCCCAGCCGCAGCAAGAGGCTCCGGACGTTTATCGAGTAGGGAGAGGGAGGTTGTCCCCGGAGATGCCGGGAACCGGATTGACAATTCCCCCGTTTCGCGGGGAAAATACAGATTATGGATTTTACAAGGGATTACGGGCCCATAGCTCAGTTGGTCAGAGCCACCGGCTCATAACCGGTCGGTCCCTGGTTCGAGGCCAGGTGGGCCCACCAGATGACATCGTGATGCGCACAGGTGCGATGTCCCGGAAGGATGGATGGGAGGATGCACCGGCACCCGGTGCATCTTTCTTTTTTCCATCCGGGGGAAAGGCGTGAAACGCCCCGGGGGCAAAGCTTCTCCCTCCGCCGTGACGGTCCGTGACGTCTGGAAGGCGCTCGACGACGAATTCCCGTTCGCCCATCGGGCGGGCTGGGACAACGTGGGAATCCTTTTGGGGGATCCGCATGCGCCCGCGACGAGGACGGTAATCGCGCTGGACGCCACTCCCGCGGTCGTCGCGGCGTGCCGGCGGGAGAAGGCCGATCTCCTCGTTACGCATCACCCGGTGATCCATTCCGCCCTGACATCGATCCGGTCCGACCAGGCCGCCTCCGCAACCGTCTACGAGCTTGTCCGGATGGGGGTGGCGGTCATCTCGGCCCACACGAATGCCGATGTTGCCGCGAGGGGAGTCTCCCATGCCCTCGCCCGCAGGATCGGATTGCGGAAGATCCGCACCCTCCTCCCCGGCGAGCCGTCCGACGCGTGCAAAGTCGTCGTGTTCGTCCCGCCCGACCATGCCGATGCCGTCCTCGAGGCGCTGTCGGAGGCGGGCGGCGGCCGGATCGGCGCGTACACCCGGTGCTCGTTTCAGTCGTTCGGGACGGGAACGTTTTTCCCCGCGGAGGGAGCGAAGCCGTTCCTGGGAAGGCCCGGGGGCGAGGAGAGGGTAGAGGAGGTGCGCCTGGAGTCGGTCGTGGCGGGAAGTCTCCTGCCGGGGGTCCTGCGCGGCGTTCGGAAAGCTCACCCGTACGAGGAGCCGGCGATCGACGTCTACCCGCTCAAGGGAGGAGCCCTTGGGGGCGGGATCGGGGCCGTCGGGGACAGGGAACGGGAGGCCCCCCTCGCAGAGGTCCTTACCGAAGTGCACCGGGCCGTGCGGACTTCGTGGATCAAGGTGGCGGGGCCGCGGAAGCGGCGTATCCGCAGGATCGCGGTCGTGGCGGGGAGCGGTTCGGAGTTCGCGGGGGCGGCGAGGGCCGCGGGAGCCGACCTGTTTCTCACGGCGGACATCAAGTACCATCAGGCGCTCGAGGCGGCCGCCGGCGAGATGACGGTGGCGGACATCGGGCACGGATCGGGGGAGAAGTGGATTCTTCCGGAGTTCCGACGGGTGATCGCAACGCGGTTCGGCAGGAAGGTCGCGACCCGCGTGATCATGGAGAGCGAGCCATTGCGGCCGTTCCGGCCAAAGAAGACAGGAGGGATGAAGCGGTGATGAAGAATGTGAGGATCCTGCTTGACCTGCAGGACATCATGAGCCGGTCGAGGATGGCGGAAATGGAGAAGCAGAAAATCCCTCTCGAAGTGGCCGACCTGAAAAGTCTCTTTGAAGAGAGGGAAGCGAAATTTCTCGCCGCCAAGCAGGAGTTCGAGCAGCTCCAGAAGGAGAAGAGGGAGAAGGAACGGGATATCGAGGAGGAGGGGGACAAGGTCGAACGGGCCAAGTCGAAGCTGATGTCGATCAAGACCAACAAGGAATACTACGCGATGCTGAAGGAGATCGAGGGGACGAAGCGGACCAACGCCGCGCGCGAGGAGGAACTTCTTGCGGTTCTCGCGCGGTACGAGGAGGTGGAGAAGCGCCTTGCGGACCTGGCGGCGGACGTCGAGGAGGTGGGCGCCCGATACCGCGAGCGCATGGTGGACATCGAGGCGAGGATGGCGAAGTTCGACAAGGACATCTCCCAACTCCAGACGAAGAAGTCGGTCGTGGCGGCAAGCCTGGACAAGGGGCTTGCACGGCGGTTCGAGATGATCTTCGAGCGGCGCAACGGGGTCGCCATCGTGTCCGCGAGAAACCAGTCCTGCACGGGATGCCACATGAACATCTCCCCTCAGCTCTTCAACCTCCTCCAGCGCGAAGACAGGATCTACTCCTGTCCCAACTGCAACCGGATCATCTATTTCGAGGGGGACGCCGCGGAGCAGGCCGGCGGATGAAGGGGAAGGCGGTCACGGCCCGGACCGACGGCGCAAGCCGGGGCAATCCCGGCCCGTCCGGGATCGGGGCGGTGCTGGAAGTGGAAGGAGAAGCGCACCCGATCGAACGTTTCGAGTACATCGGGGAGACCACCAACAACGTGGCCGAGTACCGCGCCCTTCTCCTGGCCCTTTCGGAGGCCGAAAATCTTTCCCCCTCCTCGCTTACCATCCTGTCCGACTCGGAACTTCTCGTCCGTCAGCTAAACGGCGAATACCGCGTCAAATCGGATCTTCTGAGGCCCCTGTACCAGGAGGCCTGCCGGCGTTTGCGCGGATTTCCCGGAGCGCGTATACTGCACGTAGAGCGCGGGGAAAACCAGGTTGCCGACCGGTTGGCCAACCGCGCGATCGACGCTCATTTACAGAAGGCTTGAGGAGACCAATCGGCCGCCGGTCCTCCGGAGCGCAAGCGTTGGAGGGCGGGAGGAAAGTCCGGGCTCCACAGGGCAGGGTGCCGGGTAATCCCCGGTGGGGGCGACCCCGAGGACAGTGCCACAGAAAAGACACCGCCATCCGGCCGTTTATGGCCGGGCGGCAAGGGTGAAAAGGTGAGGTAAGAGCTCACCGCGCGCCGGGCGACCGTCGCGGCATGGCAAACCCCACCCGGAGCAAGACCGAATAGGAGGGCAACTCCGCGAAAAAAACCGCGGGGGAAGGGCGGCCCGCCCGAAGCCCTCGGGTCAAGGTCGCTGGAGGCGGGCGGAAACGTCCGTCCTAGAGAAATGGCCGTACGCGGGATAACCCGTGGACAGAACCCGGCTTACGGTCTCCTCATCCTTTTTCTCCTGCCAAAACACCGCACTCCCCTGTGGTAGAACGATTTTTTGTTTAAGAACATCTGCTCGAATTTTCCAGAAAAATGCTTGACACACCGGAAACGTACTATAGAATGGCCGTCAGTGGGTAATTGTGGGGAAAGGTGGGTTAATCGGCCATTATGATTTTCCGCGGACGGTTCGAATATACCATCGACCCCAAGGGAAGGGTAAACATCCCTTCCCGGTTCCGGGAGCAGCTCTCCGACACGGGCCTGGAAACCGTCGTGATCACCAATTACTCGGGGTGTCTTTACGCCTACCCCAACCGGGAATGGGAAAGGATCGAGCAAAAGCTCGCCAGCAAGGTCTCCAGCGTCAACAAAAAGAAGAACGCATTCGTCCGGTTTTTTGTCGGGGGGGCCGTCGAGGTTGCGCCCGACAAGCAGGGGCGCATTCTGATCCCCCCTTCGCTACGGTCCTACGCGGGCCTCGACAGGGAGGTCGTCATCCTCGGGATGCCGAACCGGTTCGAAATCTGGGACCGGGAACGATGGGATGTGGAAGTCAACCGGTTCGAGAAGGAAGGGTTCGAGGATCCCGAACTGGTCCGGGAGATCGATTCCCTCGGGATATAGGGTGTGGCGAACGGTCATGTCCCCGTTCTTTTACAGCAGACATTGGGATTGCTGGCCCCCGTTCCCGGAGAGGTATTCCTCGACGGGACCGTGGGCGCGGGCGGGCACGCGGAAAAGATCGCGGAGCGATTGGGACCCACGGGCCTTCTCGTCTGTGCCGACGACGACCCGTCGATGCTTTCGATGGCTTCGGAGCGCCTCCGCAGGTTTCCCCGGGTCCGGATGGTCGGATCCGACTACTCCGATCTTACCCGGTTGCGCGAGGCGGCGGGCGGGCGGATGTTCGACGGGATACTGCTCGACCTGGGGATGTCCTCTCCGCAGCTGGACGATCCTTCCCGCGGGTTCTCGTTCCGCAGCGACGGCCCCCTGGACATGCGGCGGAATCCCGGGACGAGCGGCCCCAGCGCGTGCGAGATCCTTCGGCGCTCGACCGAGAGGGAGCTGGCCGACATCTTCTTCCGGTTCGGGGAGGAGCGATATTCGCGGCGGATCGCGCGCCTCCTCGTTGCGCAGCGTAAGAAGGAACGGATCGAGCGCACCTCGCAGCTTGCGGAACTGGTCAAATCGGCCATCCCCCGGAAAGCGTGGCCGAGGACGATCCATCCCGCCACACGGGTATTCCAGGCGCTCCGGATCGCCGTAAACCGGGAACTCGAGTCGCTCGCCGACTTTCTCGACCGTTTTGCCTCTCATCTCGCCCCGGCCGGGAGGGTGACGGTGATCAGTTTTCACTCGCTGGAGGATCGGATGGTGAAGGTGTCGTTCCGGGAACAGTCGTCGGGGGCGGATGCAACGCTTCGCGTGCTCACGCGCAAGCCGGTCGTTCCGGAGGAGACGGAAATCGCAACGAACCCGAGAGCCGCCAGTGCCAAACTGCGTGCGGCCCGGAAAACCTTGTAGGAGGGAAGAGATGAGGAGGATTGTGATCGGAAACAGCATCGCCATGATCACCGAAATCCGGCGGGAAGCGCCCGTGTTCCCCACGGGTTCCCGGAGACGGGGACTCATGGGGCTGGCCATCCTGTTTCTCGCGGTGGCTCTGTTCAGCGTCTGGCTGTCGGGAAAGTACTATCGGATCGGCTACGGCGTTTCGGTCGCGCTCGAGGAAAAGCGGGTTCTCCAGGAAGAGCAGGCGCTCCTCAAGACGGAGATTCTCACGCTCAAGAGTCCCGCGCGCATCGAGGCGATCGCCCGGGGCCAGCTCGGCATGGTGGATCCGAAAACGGAAAGGATCATCCGGGTGAAATGAATCCCCGCGCCCGGATCATCCTCGGCGTGCTCTTGGCCGTCTACGGTCTCATTGTCTTCCGGGCGTTTCACATCCAGGTGCTGGGCATCAAGGGGATCCGCGAGAGGGGGGCCAGGCAATACGGCGTCAAGATCCCGCTTCTCCCCAAGCGGGGGGTGATCTTCGACCGGACCGGAACCGAATTCGCCGTGAGCCTTTCCACGAAGTCGATCTTCGTCCAGCCGTCCAAGCTTTCCTCGCCGGAGATTGCCGCGAAGGTGCTCTCCCGCCGGATTTCCCGACCCGCTGCCCAACTGCGCAAGGCCTTCTCTTCGGACAGGAATTTCCTCTGGGTCAAGCGGCAGATGCCATCCTCGACGGCGGAGGAGATCGTCCGGGAGGTGCGGGAAGCGCTTTCCCGGGGAGGAACCAACGGGGGGACGAACGGCATCGGCACGGTCGAGGAGCCGAAACGCTTCTATCCCAACCGGGAACTCGCCTCATCGGTCATCGGGTTCACCGATGTGGACAGCGTCGGGATCGAAGGGGTTGAACTGTCGCTGGACAAGTATCTTCGCGGGGAGAACGCCTTCCTGGTATACGAGCGCGATGCGCGGGGCCGCATCATCGTCCCGGCGGACACGCCGATCGAGGTCAATTCGCAGGGGCATTCCGTATCCCTCACCATCGACCGGAACATCCAGCACGTGGCGAAGACCGAGCTCACGGAGGCGGTGAAGAAGTACCGGGCGCGCGGCGGGGTGGCCCTTGTCATGCAGCCCCGGACCGGGGAGATCCTCGCGATGGCGAGTCTTCCCACGTTCAACCCGAACAGCCTTTCCGCAGCCCGGCCGGAAGCAAGGAAAAACCGGACCATCACCGACGTTTTCGAGCCGGGCTCGACCTTCAAGGTGTTCACGCTGGCCTCGGCGCTGGAGTTGGGCGCGATCGGGGTCCGCGACAGGATCTATTGCGAGAACGGGACGTACCGGTGCGGCGGCCGCACGATACACGACACCCACAAGTACGACTGGCTTACCGTTCCCGAGGTGATCAAGTTTTCGAGCAACATCGGGATGATCAAGGTCAGCGAGAAAATGGACCCCGGCCGGTATTACGACATGATCCGGGCCTTCGGGTTCGGGGCAAAGACGGGGGTTGAGCTTTTTGGCGAGTCACGCGGTCTGGTGCCATCCCGCGACGAGTTCAGCCGGATACGGCGCGCCACCGTCTCGTTCGGCCAGGGAATCGCCGTTACGCCTCTCCAGCTCGCCTACGCGATGGCTTCCGTGGTGAACGGCGGGAAGATGATGAAGCCGTATCTCGTGAAGGAGATCGCCGATCCGGAGGGGCGGGTGGTCTACCGCGGCGAGCCGAAGGTGCTGAGGAGGACGATTTCCCCCAAGACGTCGGCACAGATGCGGGAGATCCTCGGGAACGTGGTCCAGGATGACGGTACGGGCACACAGGCCCGCATCAAGGGATTTCTCGTCGGCGGGAAGACGGGGACGGCGCAGAAGGTGGAGGTGGGGACCGGACGGTACTCCCCGGACAAGCGGGTCGCCTCCTTCGTCGGGTTCCTCCCCCTCGATGACCCCGAATTCCTCATTCTCGTCGTCATCGACGAGCCGAAAGGGGAGGTGTACGGCGGCGTGGTCGCTGCCCCCGCCTTCAACCAGATCGCGGTGAAGACGGCCTACTACCTGGGCCTCACGCCCACGGAGCCGGTCGGGCAGGATACGGCGACGGCGGCTCGCGAGGAGACCGGAACCCCGGGCGTCCGGATGACCCGCGTGGCCATGGGGCCCGGAGAGAGTTCCCTTGTCATGCCGGACCTCCGGGGCTTGAGCATGGGAAGGGTGGTGGACCTGATGGACCGGTATTCGGTGAGGCTCAAGCTGGTCGGTACCGGCCTGGCCCGAGCCCAGTCTCCCCGCCCCGGCGGGATTCTCGTCCCCGGCGCGGCATGCACCGTGACCTTCGGGACAGAGTAAGGCGAAAGATGCGATTGGCGAATGTTCTCGCAGGCATTACACCGGTGGAGTCTCCTCTCGAATCACTCGAGATCGGCGGGATCTCCATCGATTCCCGAAAGACCCGCCCCGGGGACCTGTTCGTCGCCATTCGCGGGGAGAGTATGGACGGCCACTCCTTCCTCGATGCGGCGGCGCGGGCGGGCGCGGCGATGGCCCTGGTCGAGCGCGAGGTTTCCTCCCCGCCCCTTCCCTGTCTTCGGGTGAAGTCGACGACCGCGGCCCTTCCCGCCGTTGCGGTTCGCTTTTACCGCGACCCGTCGGCAAGCCTCACGGTGATCGGGGTGACCGGCACCAACGGGAAGACGACCGCCACCTACCTTCTCGAATCCATCCTCGAAGCCGCGGGGAAAAAGACGGCCGTGATCGGGTCTGTCAATTACCGTCTGGCGGGCGAGTTCCTGCGGACGGGACTGACGACTCCCTTTCCCCACGAACTCCAGGAGGTGATGGCGGCCGCATTGTCCGCGGGCGCAACCCACCTCGTGATGGAAGTGTCGTCCCACAGCACGGCGCAGGGAAGGATCGAAGGGGTGCGGTTCGA
>JBFKGZ010000065.1:0-13904 GCA_041633075.1 Candidatus Deferrimicrobiaceae bacterium
ACCTCCGCGGCGCCCGACCGGAGACGGGACGAATCGAGCGTACCGGAGAACGAGGGGGCCACGAGCGCGGCGACCAGGCCGGCGAGAAACAGGACGACGATCAGCTCGAGCAGGGTGAAGCCCTCTGCCCCGAGACGGCGGCCGCACGAGCCCGCGGAGATCCTGTCCGGGAGGACGGAAGGCGCCGCGGACATCAGAACGGGACCTCGTTCATCCGGAAGATCGCGAGGAACATGGAGAAGACGATGAACCCGACCATGAGTCCCATCCCGAGGATGACGGCGGGCTCGAGGACCGTGAGGAAGTTGCGCAGGCTCCGGCGCGCAGTCGCCTCGTACGTGTCGGCGACCGATTCGAGCATCGCCTCCAGCCGTCCCGTCTCCTCCCCCACCGCGATCATCTGGAGCGCCATCTCCGGGACCGGCGTCGTCTCGGCCAGCGCCCGGGCCACCTTGGCGCCTCCCTGCACCCGCGACCGGGCCGCCTCCATCCCGTCGCGTATGGCCAGGTTGCCGCTCACCTCCCGGGCGATCACGAATGCCGGGAGGATCGGAACCCCGCCGGACAGGAGCGAGGAGAGGGAACGCATCACCCGGGAGGTCTCGATCGCCGTCAGGACCTCTCCCACGAGGGGCCATCCGAGCTTTCCCCGGTCCCACGCGCGCCTTCTCTCCGGCCGTCGCAGGGTTGCCGAAAACGCAAAGTACGCCAGGACGAGGGCGGCGAGGAGGAACAGTCCGTATTCCCGGAAAAAGGAGCTCACGGCCAGAAGGGCCCGCGTGGGCAGGGGGAGGAGCACGCCGGAGGAGGAGAAGACCACGGCGAACCGGGGGACGACGTAGACCACGAGCAGCACGATGGACAGGATCGAGGCGACAAAAAGGATCGCCGGGTAGAGAAGGGAGCCGAGCAGGGTGGACCGGAAATCGCGGGACCGCTCGAGGAACTGGTACGCCTGGTCCATCGCGTCCTCGAGACGCCCCGTCGCCTGCCCCGCACTCACCATCTGGACCGTGAACCGGCTGAACGGGGTCCCGGGGGCTTTGCGCATCGCGTCGGCCAGGGACGAGCCCGCGCGCACCTCGCGCAGAAGGAAGCTCGCAACGCCCCCCATCGCCCGGGCGCGGAACAGATCGCCCAACATCTCCAGGCTTCGGTCGATGGGTATCCCTGCGCGAAGAAGCGTCGTGAGCCCCTGGAGAAAGGGGAGCAGGTCGCGGCGCGCGCTGCGCCCCGAACGGCCTTTCGCCGCCGGCCCGGCGACTTTACCCGGGGACGCGGAGGCGGGCCACACGCGGATGGGAAGGTACCCCATCTCCCGCAGCCGGTCCCGCGCGGAACTCTCCTCGGGCGCCTCGACCACTCCCTCGGACACACGCCCTTCCCGGTCCGTCACCCTGTACCCGAACACCGTCATCGGCTGCGTCTCCTTCGCGAATCCGCAAGGCCCTCGCCTACTCCCGGGTCACGCGGACCACTTCCTCGATCGTCGTCACGCCCCGGCGGACCTTCGCAAAGCCGTCCTCCCGGAGCAGCACCATCCCGTCCGCCAAGGCGCTTGCCCGGATCGCACCGGCGTCGGCCCGGGCCAGGATCAACTCCCGGATCCTGTCGCGCACGGGCAGAATCTCGAAAATCCCCATCCTGCCGTGGAACCCCGTCCCGCCGCACGCCTCGCACCCGCGGCCGACCCGGATGTCCCCCTCTGCCACGAAGCCCGCATCCCGGAGGATCTCCTCCCGGAAGGCCGGGGAGATCTCCCGCGGGACGGAGCACGCCTTGCAGATCGTCCGGACCAGCCGCTGGGCGAGCACCCCGGTGAGAGAGGAGGGCAGGAGATACTCCTCGACCCCCATCTCGAGGAGGCGGGCGATCGCTCCCGCCGCGTCGTTCGTGTGGAGGGTGGAGAGAACCATGTGTCCGGTCAGGGCGGAGTGGATGGCGATCTCGGCGGTCTCCCGGTCGCGGATCTCCCCCACGAGGATCACGTCCGGGTCCTGCCGGACGATGGAGCGCAGCCCCGAGGCGAAGGTCAGCCCGATCTGGGGCTTCACCTGGATCTGGTTGACTCCGGGGATCTGATACTCGACCGGGTCCTCGATCGTGATGACCTTCCGCTCCGCGGTGCGGATCTCCTGGAGGGCGCCGTACAGCGTGGTGGTCTTCCCGCTTCCCGTGGGACCGGTCACCAGGACCATCCCGTGCGGGGCGGTCACCATCTCCCGGAACGCGGGAAGCGCCTCGGGGGAGAAGCCGAGCGACCCGAGGTTCAAGGGGACCGATTCCTGGTCGAGGATCCGGATGACGACGCTCTCGCCGAACAGCGTGGGGATTGTCGAGACACGGAAGTCGATCTCCTTCCCGGAGATGCGCAGCTTGATCCGCCCGTCCTGGGGGAGGCGGTTTTCGGCGATGTTCAGCCGGGACATGATCTTGACCCGGGAGATGATCGCCGTCTGGAGCCGCTTGGGAGGGGAATCGACATCCCGGAGAATCCCGTCGATCCGGTACCGGACGCGCAGCACCTTTTCGTACGGCTCGAGGTGGATGTCGCTCGCCCCGCGCTCGATCGCCCGGGCGATGATGAAGTTGACCACCCGGATGATGGGGGCCTCGGACGCGACGCCGATCAGGCGCTCGACCGTATCCCCCTCCGCGGCGATGTCCTCGCTTTCCTCCCCCACCTGCTCCACGAGCCGCTCCATCGAGGAGCCCGACTCGCCGTACATCTTTTCGATCGCCTCGTGGACTTCCTCCTCGGTTCCCGCCAGGACCACCACGCGCCGGCCCGTCGCCTTGGCGACCGACTCGCGGGCGTCGACGTCCAGCGGGTCGGCCATCGCCACGACCAGCGTCCCGTCGTCGAGGGAAACGGGGACCAGGAGGCGCGCGCGGAGAAAGGAGAGAGGCAGCGTCTCGGCGGGTACCGGCTTTACCTCCGATCCCTCGCCGCGGAACGGGGGGATGCCGCACAGGCTTTCGTAGGCGTGGCGAAGCGCTTCGGCGGACAGAAGCCCCCGGGAAACGAGCGTCTTCGGGAAGGCGGCCCCTTCGGCGCGGGCCCGGGCCAGCAGCTCCTCCCGCTCGGCGTCCGGGAGGGGAAGGGAGGATACGAGGGCCTCGTGGAACGATCGACGGTTCATCGTATTCACCTGAAAATCAATATATTACCTCAATATCCCCGAGGCGCGGGCCGTAAACTTTGCGTCTGCGCGCACGGATAGCATCGGTTTCCGGACCATACCCAGGGGAATCGAAGCAATAATCACGCCAGCCCCCCGAGCTCCTTCTTGGCCTCAACTGCCTGATTCTAAACACATTGCGTCGCTTCCGGAGATCCCTTCCGAACTCGTGGGAAAAACATTCCCCTTTGTAAGAAGAAAATAGTTCCCCGAAGTGCGCAGATATTTCCCGATGAAGGGAGAACCGTGCCGGGGTTTCCACCGCCCCGTTGCGGGTTACATCCCGCCGGAACGGGAAGAAGGGTGAGACAGGCCGCTTGCAATCGACGACAGGACTTCCTTCGCCTGTTCTTGCGTCAACTTTCCCGCGACCCCCAAGTGGAACCCGTTACGGGACATGAGCCAGAGCGTGCCGGACGGAAGGTCTGCACGGAAGAGCCCCTCTTCCGCGGACGTGAATCCGGGAAGTGCGCCGGAGAGCTTGCGGAGGAGTTGCGGAGCGGGTCCCGCATCCTCCGGCGTGATCAGGATCAGGGTGCCGGTTACCCCCTGCGCAGCGTATCTCGCCTCGTATCCCGGCGCGAGGACCTCGTATCCCAGAAGAGCCCGTTTTTGGAAAACGATGGATCCGTCGACCAGACCCGGGATCCGAAGATATTTTGTCTCGCCGGGAAGGTCCCCCGTTCCCGGCAGGAGGGCAGAGAGGTCCTTTCCCAGTTTCTCCATGTCGGTACGCGTGGTCTTTCTCGAAGCGGCGCGTATCCGCACGAACCGGGTCCCCTGGAAGAAGTCGAGCGACGTGGCGGACACGATCGCCTCGGAGGTCCCCACCCTCGTCGCCTCCTGTCCGGGAAACCGGTGCTGGGAAAAGATCCCGAAGGCGTCCCTTTGGGTCGCGTGCCTGAAGATCTCGAGGCGAATTTCCGCCGTTTCGTTCCCCGCGGGCCGCAGGAACCCCACCGTCAGGTCCTGGAAGCCGTACGGAAGGAAGAGTTCCGCCTCGCCGTCGATCTCCTCGTACAGGTTGGCGGGACCGAAGGTGCGCGCCGGTTCGGCCGCCGTCCACGACCGCTCTTCCAGGCGGGCGAAGAGGGAAGCGTCTCCCCCCTCCCGAACGGAGACGCCCGCGCACCGGACACCCGCTGCCAGCAGGAACACGGAGAGCGCTGCGAGAATCGACCGGTTCCGGAATGCCCCCCCTGCCACGCGCACCGTTTTCTCCCTCAGGCGAGCATACCGTGGGCCCGCCTGGCAAGGACCCGCACGTCAAGCCTGAGCCGGCAGGAGACCGCGCACGATCCGCAGGAGAGGCAGGGCAGGGCGCCGCGATCCGGCCCAAGCCCACGGTATGTCCCCCGGGCGAGATCTTCCCGGCGGTACCCTTCGAGGTAGGTGAGGGACCGAAGGACCGACGGGACGTCCACGCCGCTTGGGCAGGAGCCCGCGCATGCGCCGCACAGGCCGCAGTGGCGGTCGCCGATCGCCCGGGCATACTGGTCAAGCGCCTTTCTCCCCCCCCACCCGAGGCGTTTGCCGCTTGCCAACACGTTCTCGTCCACCTGGGAGAAGCTCACCATGGAAGGGATCGTCGTCGTCACGCCGGGGTTTTCCAGGACCCAGGCAAGGGCCGCCTGGTGAGGGCTTAGCGAACCTTGCGCAACGGCGTATCCCCCCGCCTGCGTTTTCATGGCGATGATGCCTATCCCCTTGGCGGCCGTGTCGCGGATCGTCGCCGACAGCCCCTTCCCGGATCCGAAGATGTTTTTGATCGCCGCCCGGAATCCCGTGTCGGACCGGAAGTTGTACGCCACGAGAACGGTCCGGTAGAACTCCTGCTTCCCGACGGCCGAAAGGACCTCCTCCTGGCCGCTGTGGGTGGTGACGCCGGGCACGCGGATCTTTCCCTGGTCGAGCAGCTTCCGGAGCGCCTCCCGGGCCCCTTCGTCCGCCACTTCCCCTTCCGATTGAATTCCGTGCAGCTGCATGATGTCGATGACATCCGTTTTGAGGGAACGGAGGCTGTTCTCCACGGAGGCGATCATCCGGTCGACCGGGGCGATGTGCACCTTCGATGCCAGCACGACCTTGTCCCGGATCCCCTCGAGGGCGCGTCCGACGATCCGCTCGTTCTCCCCTCCCATGTAGCAGTCCGCCGTGTCGACGTAGTTCACCCCGTGGTCGACCGCATAGCGGATCACGTCCGGATCCCGCGTGATCATCGCGCCCATCCCCACCGTCGCCACCCGGAACCCCGTGCGGCCCAAGGCCCTCGTTTCGGGCTCTCCCGCGGGAGGGGACAAGGCCGCCCATGCCCTGGCCCCCCGGACGACCGGGGCGGCGGCAACCGCAGCGGCGGCGCAGCATAGCCCTTTAAGAACGTCCCTGCGGACCACGTCGCTCCCCGCTTGCCTTCCCTTCCTCTTTTTTCCCCGCCCCGCGACGCTCATCCTTTTTCCCCCGTGATGGCGACTTGCCGCGACCGATGCCTGTTTGCCGATTCATGGTAGTTTACAGGAAGGAAGAACCCGAATGCACCAGGTCGCCTCCTCCATCTACCGCCTTGCCCTGGCCCTTTGGGTCGGGGGGATGTCGGTCTTCACCTTCGTGGTGACCCCCGTCATCTTCCGGACGCAGACGCGCGAGAGCGCGGGGAAGATCGTCGGCGCCCTCTTCCCGGTCTACTTCCGCTTCTGCCTGGTGGTTACCGCCGCCGCCCTCCTGGCGCGGGCGGCCTCCGGGAAGGCGTTTGCCGGAGCCCGGCAATTGGCCGGCACCGCGCTTCTCGTCTTCTGCCTGGCGATCGTCTCGTACCACGCGTTCGGGCTCGGTCCCCGCATGGCAACCGTCAGGGAAACGGTCGTCTCGCTGGAGGCGGCCCCGCAAGAAGACCCGGCGCGGCGCGAGTTCTCCCGCCTGCACGGGATCTCGATGACGCTGAACCTCGTGGTCATCGTCGCGGGGACGATCCTGATCCTCTGGTACGACGCCTTCCGACGCTGACCGTGCGGGGTTTTTTGAACAGGCTCGACTGGGCCGTGCTGATCATCGCTGCCGTTCTCCTGGGCCTGGCGCCGTTCCTCCCAGAACCGCACCTCGTGGAGAAATGGAGGATGCTGGCGCACGGGACGCTCCGGAGGCCGATCGACATCCTCGATCTCCTCTTCCACCTGTCCCCCCTCTTCCTGATCGCCCTGAAGCTCTCCTCCCGGGGGAAATAGGAGAAAGAAAGGGGGCGGCCGGTTTCGGCGGCCGCCCCCCTGTGTTGCTGTGGAGGGTCGTCTTCCGCGGAAGATCCCTTACCGTCTTGCTATTGCCCTCTGGCGCCGCAAGGTGACAAGAATCGCCAGCAGCGTCAGGAAGAGGACGGCACCGCCTCCCCAATGACCGCCCGAGCCGATGACGGAACATCCGCCACCGCCGCCGCCACCGATGGCCGGAGTGCTACCCATCCCGGTTATGGTCACGACCGTGCTCGGTGAATCCGAATCGTCCGAGTTGACGGTCAGGGTAGCAGGGAACGGCCCGCCGGCTGCCGGCGGGATAAAGGTCACCTCGACCGTGCAGTTTCCGCTTGCGGGGATCGTCACCGGCGCCGTCACCTGCCCGCGGATCTCCCCGCCCGGATTCGCCGCCGTGTGAATGTTCACGTAGTAGAGCCCGGCGAACAGGTCGGCCTCCTGTGCATCGGTAATCGTCGCGGATCCGATCAAGGGGCTGGCCGATACGGTGATGGGCACCTGAACCCCGGCGTTGACACCCGGAACAGCGGGGCCGTGGAAGTGGGCCACCGTCACCGGGCCCGACAATCCGCCGTAGGTGATGTCCCACGAAAGGAGGTTCGTCGCCTCATCGTAGGTAATGGTCGCCGTCCCGGTCCCGGTGGAGGTGGTGCCCGCCTGGGCGCCGTCCAGGGGGACAATAACCGTGTTCCCGGTCACACAGGGGTTCGCGCCGCCTCCGAGATCCAGCGTATGGATCACCGTGTTATCCGAAAGGATGATCCCCGAAACGTTCAGGTCGGCGTCCCCCGCGTTGGAAATGGTCACCTCCCGGGTAGCGGTGCTCCCTACGTTCACGTTACCGTAATCGATGCTCGCTGGTGTGACCGCGATGTCCGGTGCTGTGAGAACGCCGCTGCCGGTCAAAGGAACATCCAGGGGCGAGTTGGCCGTATCGTCGGAGGTGACCGTGATCATCTCGGTGAAATCGGCCACCAACGTGGGATTGAATGCGATGCTGACGGTGCAGTTGTCCCCCGGCGCGATCGGCGGCGGCGGGTCCCCGCACGGGTTCGTTCCCCCGGTCAGCAGATCCAGAGTGAAGTTCGTCGGGTCGGAGAGGACCCCGTCCGTGAGGGTCAGGTCCGCCGCTCCCGTGTTGGAGATGGTGAACACCTGGCTGGAGGATCCTCCGACCGCTACGTTCCCGTAGTCCTTGGATGGCGGGGCGATGCTGATCGTGGGCACCCCCACCGCCTGGCAGTCGGGGTCGTTCATGTCATAGAGGTCATCGCCATCGTTGTCCAGGCTGACGGTGAAGGAAGCAAACCGTTCCTCGGACCCATCGCACGGGTCCAGGACTGCCGTTATCAGGGCGTAACCGGGCACGGGGGTGTTTTCCGGAGCGGGTGTCCCCGGGTGACACCCGGCCGCGATGCATGACGGGGTTGCCCCCGCCACATTATGGTGACTGGCTATACCCGGGACGACGTGGCATTGCCCGCATGGGGTTGTGTCCGGTTGAGGCTGGAAAACCGCGGTGTGGCAGAAATTGCAGGTACCGGGCAGGCCGAGGCCCAGGTGCCCCGAATGGCCGACTCCTCCACCTCCGGTGAAAATCGGATGACAAACGACACACTGTGCTGTTCCACCCGGGTTCGGAAATGCCCCGGAGTCCGTCGACAAGATGACAAGTACCGCGATCGAAATGAAGCAGGCAATCCCGAACGACACTTTTCTCATACTTTCCCTCCTACGGTTTTTTTTCACCCGCTGAATTCACACCTCTTAAGACCCGTCTGGTGCACCAGGTCAGGTAAGGAAACCTCGACAGATCAGATAGGATTCAGACACTCTTGACCGCAAGTATGAGAAATTCGGACATGTCAGTAAATATTATCAATCCGGTTTCCCCATTTCCACAAATTATTTCTCCGCCGGCCACTTTTTTCCCCCATGCGTCCCGTTAAGGAATCGCGATGCCGGTGGCGTATCGGGGATGGAAAGGTCCCATCATGCCGGGACTTGACCACCGGACCGGACCAAATAGACTTTCCCGGGCCGATACTGCTCATCAAACATCCTGCAATCGTGGGAATTTGATCTTCGCTCCTATTTATGTAATAGCGTATATCATTATTGTAATTCTTCCAGATGTTTTCACCCTTCGAATCAGGCCGCCTCCATCTTTGTAATTTCTTGAAATAATAACGTGTTACGGCCAATACTGCCGGTTGTCCGGCAGGATCCTCCCTCGGAAAGAAGAATACGAATGACCTAATGAGAAGGGTTATTGCAATTTCTGCGCCGGAGCGGGAATCACCGGGAGATGCCCGATTCCCCCGTCAGGAAAGAAACATCCGCCCTTCCGAAAGGCAGTCGCACAGTTCCCGGTAGACTGATCGGATCCGTTCGCGGGAAGGGGATTTCCCCAGGCGGCGGAGGATCCGCCGGGCCAGCGTCCCCCGGGCAAGAATCACGTTCAGGGCGAGAAGGGAAGCCCGGTCGTCCTCGGTTGCCCCCGGCATTACCATTTCCGCGAGGTGTGCCCAGAGTTCCCCGGCGGTCATCGACTCACGGGATAGGCCAAACACGGAAAGGTACCGGCCGTGCCGGATCACGGCGCTCTCCCCGTCGCGCAGGACGGCCAGGAAGATCTCCTCCAGGGGACCGATCTCCCACTTCATCAATTCCTCCACGGGAGTGAAACGCCCGCGGACGAGGCCTTTCAGCGTCTCCACCACGGCCGAGATGATCGCGATGTCCGCCTGGGGGCATTCCTGGACGTCCAGCATGCGCAGCTCGATCGTGTCGCGGTCGAAGCGGGGAATGGCGCCGCGGGAGTTTACCCACTCGTGCTGCAGGATCTTCTTCGGGTCATGCGGCGCGATGTCACGGTACATGCGCCGCAGGATCCTGTCCCGGTAGCGCCGGCGGGAATAGACCGCTTCGGGGATCACCCGGCCGGTGATCGAAGGGATCTTTTGCTGGTTGCCCCGGTACGCCTCCAGCCGGCTGTCGAGCAGCCCGGTCACCTTCCCCTCGACGACGGGCGAGCTGGCGGCGATCGCCGGCATGATCGGGATCAGAAACCGCACGGCCGCGTGCAGGCGCGCGAACTCCTCGTCGCCGTGGAAGGAAAGGTTCACGTGCATGCTCTGCAGGTTGGCCCACCCGTGCCGCCGGCAGTCGAAGATCCGGTGGTACGACTCATAGATCGCCCGGTTCTGGTGGGGCCAGAACCGTGCCTCCCGGGCGGGATCCATGAGGGGGTGCATCCCGGTAGGCATCAGCCTTCCCCCCAGGGCGGCCAGCAGCGCGTTGATTCTGCCGACGTGCCCGGAGAAGGCCGCGGCAAGCCCGGTAAGCGCGGACACCGGCCCGTTGGTTTTCAGCTCCACCACGTGGAGGGCCATCTCGTTGGACCAGCAGAGCGGCCCCTGCTCGACCTCGTCGCGGTACTCGCCCGCCACGCGAAGCAAGAGCTTGTCCGTTACGGGAAGGACCGAGAGGGTCTCCCGGTCCACGATCATATACTCCAGCTCGACGCCCAGCCCCTCGAACAGGGGGCGGGGCTCCCTCGCCGGGCTCATGGATAGGCCAGCGATTTCCGCTGTTCGATCCGCCGCAGGAAGACCCGCATGATCCGCAGGTAGATCTCCTCCTTGAGCACCCGGTCCTCGAACCCGGCGTCGATGTTGGGATTGTCGTTCACCTCGATGACGAGCACGTTTCTCCCGACCTGCTTGAGGTCCACGCCGTACAGCCCGTCGCCGATCAGGTTCGCCGCCCGGAGAGCGGTCCGAAGGACCGGCTCGGGGAGATGCTCCACCGGGATCGTGTCGACCTTTCCCTCGTCCCGCTTCCGCCCGTCCCCGTCGCGCTTCAGAATCTGCCAGTGATGCCTTGCCATGTAATACCGGCAGGCGAACAGGGGCTGGCGGTCGAAGACGCCCACCCGCCAGTCGAAGGGGGTCGCGAGAAACTCCTGGGCGATGATCATCTCCGACTTTTCCAGGAGGGTCCCCACCGTGTCCCGCAACGCCTCCTCGCGGTCCACCTTGACCACGCCCCGGGAGAAGGAGCTGTCCGGCTGCTTCAGGATGCACGGCAGCCCCAGCTCGCCCGCGACGGCGTCCTTGTTGCCGCGGTGGACGATCATGGTCCGGGGAATGGAGACCCGGTTGCGCTCCAGGAGCTCGGCCAGAAAGACCTTGTTCGTGCACTTGAGGATCGACTCGGGATCGTCCACGACCACCATCCCCTCCGCGGCGGCCTTCCGGGCGAACCGGTACGTGTGGTGATTGACGCCGGTGGTCTCGCGCAGGAACAGGGCGTCGAATTCGCCCAGCCGGCGGAAATCGTCCTTCTCGATGAACTCGGGCCGAAGCCCCGCCTTCTCGGCCGCCTTCTGGAACCGGTGCAGGGCCTTTTCGTCGGAGGGCGGCTCCGCCTCACCGGGGGAGACGAGGATCGCCAGGTCGTAGCGCGCGGGGAGTTTTCGCCCCCCGCTCCGGCGTGCCCCCTTGAAATATTTCTGGGCTTCCTCGACGACGAACTCCCGGTGGTCTTTCGGGATATCGCCGGCCGCCAGGGGGCTGATGCCCTGGAGGTACCATTTCCCGGACCGCTCGTTCCGCTCGAAATTCGCCCGCAGAAACGGCGCGGGAAACAGCTTGAACAGCTGCTGGCTGAGCTGATCGTACCGCTTGGCGAGGTTCCGCCCGAAATAGATGCTGACGACGAACTTGCGGGCCTGGAGGGGGGCTAAGGACTTCTGGATGATCTCGTCCAGGTCGTAGGAGGCCACCCGGATGACGGTCTGCGATTTCAGGTCCTGGATCGTGGAGATGCCGGGGAGCGGCTTGTGCCCCCGGGCCGTGGCGAGCAGCGAGACGTAATACCCCAGGCTCTGGTAGCGGTAGGACCGGCAGAGGTTGAAAACCTTCGTCGCGCGCTGCCCGACGAAGTGGGGATCGGTCAGGTAGGACCGGGCCGGCACCAGCTCGATCCCGGGAATGCTCAGCGGCCAGTCGGAGAGATCGTCAACGACGATGAGGGTGGACACGAGAAGTACCTTTCCGCTCCTCCCGGGGCATCAGGATGAGCAGGTTGCCGTCGTAGGTGAGAACGCCGAGCAGGATCGCGCAGAGGACGCGGTTGATGCCGACCTCGTAATGCGGCCCCTTCCCGGCCGGGTTGACCTGGATGGGATCGGCCACGAACACGGTGCGGTTCTCCCGGTGGTAGCCGCAGAGAACCACGAAGTGCCCGGCCGGCTCGCCCCGCACGTCGTCGACGTCGGAGTGCTTGCCGAATTCGCGCGCGCTGCCGTAAAGATAGGTGGCGCTCAGGCCCGTGATGATCGGCATGGACCGGACCAGGTATTTTCGCATCAGGCTGCTGGTCAGGTCCTCGTATCGCAACTCTCCGCCCAGGCCCAGGAAATCCAGATAGGCGCGGGATGTGATCTGCACCTTGGGGTCCTTTTTCACCCCCATCTGGGCGGTAAGCCGCTCCCGGATGTCCTGTTTCCCGGGGGGAAACCAGGTCGGGTCGAACAGCTGCAGGTCGTAGGTATAGATGATCGCGCGGTAGCCCCGCCGCAGGGCATGGCATGCCAGCACCGGGGCAAGCGTTCCGCCGCTCTCCAGCATGGGGATCTGGGACACCACCTGGTCGAGCGGGATGTCGTCGCCGTAATACCGGTACACGGCGTGAAGCGCCGTCGGCCCGCAGGTGAGCGGGTCGGGCTGCGGCAGCATTTCCACGTGAAGGCGCGCTTCCATCGGTACGGGGTCCACGGCCTTGACCTCCCGAGATCGGATTCTACCCCAATCCCCGGGAACCTGTCGCCTCCCCGTGGATCACGATCCGTACAGGTATTCGGGAAGCCACATCACGATATCCGGGAACATCGCGAGCAGCACGATGTAGAGCGCCATGATGGCGATGAACGGCATCACCCCCCGCATGATTTCCCGGAAGGGGATGTCCGGCGCGATACCGTTGATGACGAACAGGTTCAGGCCGACCGGAGGGGTAATCAGTCCCATCTCCATATTGATGGTCATCAGGATGCCGAACCAGATCGGATCGAACCCATGCGCGAGAATTCCCGGCATGATCACCGGCGTCACCATCAGGATGATCGCTACCGGCGGCAGGAAACATCCCAGAACAAGCAGCAGGATGTTTACCCAGAAAAGATAGGCCCACTTCGACAGGTGCAATCCGACAAGCCACTCCGTCGCGCTTTGGGAGATGTGCAGATAACTCATCACATAGGTGAACAGGAAGGCCATCGTGATGATCATCATGATCATGCACGACTCCCGTGCGGTGCCCGAAAGAATCTCCTTGATGTTCTCCCACTTGTACGCCCTGTACAGGATCGCGACGAGCGCAAGCGCCCCGAATGCGCCGACCGCCGCCACTTCGGACGGGGTCGCAAAACCGCCGTACAGGGCCACCAACACAAACACGATCAGGGCAAGGAACGGGAGCATCCGCGGGAGGGTTTCCAAAAGTTCGCGCCACGTAAAACGCTCGGCCTCGAACAGTTCCCTCGCCTCATCGGCGCCGAGCTTGGCGACAACGCGCCGTTTGTTCCACAGGGAAGCGATCACGACCCATACGGCGAAAAGAAACGCCAGGAAAAACCCGGGGATAACCCCCGCAAGAAAGAGCTGCCCGATGGACTGCTCCACGATGATGCCGTAGATGATCAGGGTAACGCTGGGCGGAATGAGGATCCCGAGCGTGCCCCCGGCGGCGATCAGACCGGAGGCCAGTCCCGCCGAGTACCCGCGCTTGCGCATCTCGGGAATGCCCATGCCCCCGATCGCTGCGCACGTGGCCGGGCTGGAGCCGCACATGGCGGCGAAGACGGAGCATCCCGCCACGTTGGCGACGCCCAGGCCCCCCGGCAGCCGGGAAAACCAGCGGTGCATCGCCTCGTACAGGTCCCTCGACGCGCGCGTCTTGCCGACCGCCGAACCCATGAGGATGAACAAGGGAATCGCGAGCAGGGTGAAATTGTGCAGTTCGCTGTAGAGCGTTTCCGCAATGATCTGGATATTGCTGGGTGGCATGAAGAGAAACATGAACACGACGGCAACCCCCCCGAGGGCAAACGCGATCGGAATGCCGCTGAGGAGCAAAAGCAGCGCCGAACCGATATAGAGAACGCCGATCGAAAAAACGTCCATGCTACTCCTTTAGGATGAGAGGGAGGATCCCCTCGTCCAGGATCTGAACGAGGAACTGGAGAGTCAGCGTGGACATTCCCAGCGACATGAAGAAATAGGGAATCCAGAGCCTGGGCGCCCAGATGGAGTCGGTCACCCAACCTCCCTCCCACGCCTCGAGGAAATAGCGCCAAGCGTAGAAGGAAACGAACCCGCAGAACCCGGCCGACAGGATGTCGGCGACCAGGCGCCGCCACCAGTTCCATCGGGCGGACAGGAGGCTGTCGAGCACCTCGATCCCGACATGGGCGCGC
>JBFKGZ010000066.1:0-13592 GCA_041633075.1 Candidatus Deferrimicrobiaceae bacterium
CACCACTTCACCGGGGTCGAGGCCGCGCAGGACGGCCAGGAGGGTCATTCGCTTTGTCTCATCGTCGAACCCGAAGAGTCCCCTGGAGGTCACGACGCGGTACGGACCGGTGCCGGCAGGGAGGCCCGCTTTCTCCCTTGCCCCCGGGCCGGTCAGGTATCCGGGAGAGGTGAGGAAATCGACCTTGGGGACGAATCGCCTTCCCTCGTGCCGGATCACGATAATCGTTTTCCAGCAATGGGATGCCACCTGGTTCCCGCCGCCGCTGCCCGCGAAACGGCGCTTGGGCGTGCGGTATGTCCCTCCCAGGAAAGTGGAATTGATGTTGCCGTACGGGTCGATTTGCAGGGCCCCGAGCATCCCGTAATCCATGTACCCGGCAGCGGAATAGGCGAACGCCCAGTTCATGTTGAGCCACTGGAGGGAGCGGTAGGTGTTCTGCGGACCGCCCATCGTCCCCCGGACGAACGGAAGGACCGATTGCGGCCCGATCGCCCCGAACTCGAACAGCTGGATAACGTTGGGTACGTAGAGTTTCTGACCCAGAATGGCCACGACCTGCGGGATCCCCCATCCGACGAAGAAGGTCTTGCCGTCCTCGAGCAGGCGCGCTCCCTGCGCGATCATGAACTCCGTGTCCGTGAACTCCACCATGCGTGTCATGGCTCTCCTCCCCATCTTGTTCGGAAAGAGGGAATCAGGATACTTCGTTGCGAGGCCATCCGTGACGGAGCAGCCGAGGAAGGGGGCCCGATGTGCCATTTCTTCTCCCCGAGGTTTTTCATCTATCGGTACCCCTCGATGATGGTCGCCTTTCCGCGAAGCTCCCTCATCTTCGCGGCTCCGACCCGTTTATCGAGAAATTCCTCGTGGTCGGCAACGCTGTAGACGGTCTCCTGGAGATACTTCTGCATCTGCTCTTCGGTTTGGATTCCGTTGAGGATGTCGATGTGCGGGAGGTCGATTTCGTATCGCGCCGGCATCGCCCCGGGGTAGGCGCCGAAAGGTGCGTGGACCACCGCATCGACGAGGAAATACGGGATGGTGGTCCTCATCGGGTCCTTCCGGAACTCCTCCGGATCGACGATTTCCTCCGCCGAGACGATCACCCGGTGGGAGGCCATCGCCGCCTCCAGGGCGAACAGGTTCGTCCCGAAAATGCGTGCGTCGCCGAAGATATCCGCCTGGTGGACGTGGAGGAAGGCGACGTCGGGGTTCAGAGCAGGCACGGCGGCCAGGGGAAGTCCCGTGTAGGGGTCCTCGATCACCTTCGCCGCGGAGACGGCCATGTTGTCCGAGCCGAGGAGATCCCGGGTCGGGAGGAAGGGAACGCCCCGGGCGCCGGCGAGCATCCGGAGCGCGAGACCTCCGTTGGTCCAATCGTACACCCTGACCTTGCCTTCGCAGACCGCCTGTCCGATGTAGCCGCCGTATCCCAGGAAGCCGACGTCGATGCGCGTTACGCACCCCGCACCTGTCAGCAATGCAGATTCGTGGAGGGTGAATTCGGCCCCGATCCAGAGGTCCTTCCTGCGCTGGCGGATGACCTCCCGGATGAGCGATTGCGGTCCCCTTGTCAGGCTGGAGAAATCGTAGACGAGATAATCCCCGTCGGATACGAATCTGGAAACGGCTTCCTTTGCCGAACGGAGCTTCGGCTCCGGCTTCCGGCTCCTCTTGTCCCGCACGAAGTTCCGAAAATCGTCCGGATGCTCGAATCGGTACTCGATCTCCCCCTCTTTCCGGATCTTCATTCCCCTTTTTTCCTTCTCCCCTTCCCTTTTTTCTCCCCTTCCGAGAGGGGAAAGCCGAATCTGTGGTCCACCACCCGTTCGGCTACGGAGTACGGATCCCGGTGTTTTTCGGCGATCTCTCCGAGAAGAAGGTCGAGCACCCCGTTCCGGGAAAGGTCCTCCACGGCTTTTTCGATGAGCTTGTTCTTGAGTATCTCCAGGAGTTCCACTCGCGCCTTTTCCCTGCGGTACCGCGCAAGGTTCTCCTCACGGGAAACGAACTTCCAGTGCCGGTCGATCGCGGAGAAGAGATCGGGGACTCCGGCCCCCGTCTGGGCGACGGCGGCCAGGACGGGGGGGATCCACTCCCCCTCCCGGTAGGTGTTCATCGACACCATCGTCTCGAGTTCCTGCCTCGTCCTGTCGGCGCCTTCCCGGTCGGACTTGTTGACCACGAAGATGTCGGCGATCTCGAGGATCCCCGCCTTGAGTGCCTGGATGTCGTCCCCCATGCCCGGCACCACGAGGACGATGTTCGTGTGGGCCACCTTGACGATCTCCACCTCGTCCTGCCCCACGCCGACGGTCTCGATGATGACGATGTCCTTGCCCATGGCGTCCATGACGTTGACGATGTCGATCGTGGACTTGGAGAGGCCGCCCAGGTGTCCGCGGGTTGCCAGGCTCTTGATGAACACGCCGTCGTCGAGCGCGTGTTTCTGCATGCGGATGCGGTCGCCGAGGATCGCCCCGCCGGAGAACGGGCTGGTGGGGTCGATGGCGACGATCCCGACGGTTTTCCCTTCCCGCCGGATCTCCCCGATGAGGGAGTCCACGAGGGTGGATTTCCCGGCTCCCGGCGCTCCGGTGATTCCCAGGATGCATGCCCTGCCGGTGTGGCGGTACAGCGTCTTGAGCGTCCTGAGGGCAGAGGGGATCTCGTCGTCCAGATCCCGCATCAGGCGGGCGGCGGCCTGGATGTCGCCGGAGAGGACGTCTTTCGCCGAGACGGCCACAGGGGTCAGTGCCCCCGGATCAGGCGGCGGGCGATGATCATGCGTTGCACCTCCGATGTTCCTTCGCCGATCTCGCAGAGCTTGGCGTCCCGCATGTACCTCTCCACGGGGTATTCGCGGATGTAACCGTATCCTCCGAAAATCTGGACCGCCTTGATCGTGGAGCGCATGGCGGCCTCGGAGGCGAAGAGCTTCGCGATCGCCGCCTCCTGCACGAAGGGCTTCCCGGCATCTTTCCGGCAGGCGGCGCGGAACGTGAGCAGCGAAGCGGCGTCGAGCTCCGTTCCCGCGTCCGCGATCATCCACTGGATGGCCTGGAAGGACGATATCGGTTGTCCGAACTGATGCCTTTCCTTCGCGTAGGCGATTGCCTCCTCCATGGCGCCCCGCCCGATTCCGACCGCCAGGGCGGCGATGGAGATGCGTCCCCCGGCGAGGTTTCGCATCGTGTCGCGAAAACCCGAGTTGACCTCCCCGATCACGTTGCCGGGCTTCACCTCGAGATCCTCCAGCACCAGTTCCGCCGTGTCGGAAGAGCGCATCCCGAGCTTGTGGAGCGGTTTCCCCGGGGAAAGGCCGGGCGTCCCGGCCTCGACCAGGAAAGCGGTTACGCCGTCACGCCCCTTCTCCCTGTCGGTCACGGCAAGGATGAGGTACACGCCCGCGACGCTCCCCTGCGTGATGAACATCTTGCTTCCGTTAATGACCCAGCGGTCCCCCTTCCACTCCGCCCGGGTCCTCATGTTGAGCGAGTCCGAGCCCGACCCGGGCTCGGTCAGGGCCCACGCCCCCAGACGCCGGCCGGAGACAAGCTCCGGAAGGTATTTCCGGCGGATCGCCTCGGAGCCGAACGCGAGGATATGCGCGGTACACAGCGAGTTGTGGGAAGCGACGGTCAGGCCGAGCGACCCGTCGCCTTTCCCGATTTCCTCCACCGCGATCGAGTAGCTGATCGTGTCCATCCCGGACCCGCCGTACTCCTCGGGGACCATCACGCCCATGATTCCGAGCTCCCCCAGTTTCGCCACGGCCTCCGCGGGGAACGTGCCCGATTCGTCCCAATGCCGGGCGTGCGGGCGAACTTCCCTGTCTACGAAGGTCCGCACCATGTCCCGCAGTGCGACGTGCTCGGGGGAAAGCTCGAAATCCATCGCGGGGTCCGCCCCTAGGCCGGGACGAAATACATGTCCGTCGGCTTGAGCTGGGAATTTCGCCGGAATTTCGCCTTGACCTTCATGCCGATCCGGATCTCTTCCGGTCCTTCCACGCCGATCAGGCGGGCAAGGAGCAGCGTGTCCACCCCGTCGAACTCGACGAGGATCAGGTGGAAGGGGGTCTCCTTCAGGAATTCCTCGCTTCCGTAGTAGCACGTGGTGAAGGTGTGGACGCGGCCCGCCAGGGGGAGCTCGGTCCAGTCGGTCTCCCCCCCGCAGTTGGCGCAGTGAAGTCTCGGGGTTGCGTAGGTGTACCGGCAGGGACCGCAGCGGGTCCCGAGCAGCTTCCCGTTGGCGATCCCGGCGAAAAACGGAGAGTCCTGCCCGTAGGAGTGGATGTACTCGACGGAATACGGGTGCCGGATTACGATCGGGGACATCCCCTTCAGCGTGGACAGATCCTTCGGAAACGGAACGTTGTATACCGTAGCCCCCGTCGTCACCTCTTCGATCTTGGTTTTCCGGCCGTGCAGCGTCGGTTTCGTCGAACCGATTCTCTTCTTCGCCATGGTCTACCACCCCTTTTCCAGGATCGACACGGTGACGTACGTGCCTGTGCCGGCGTGACTGTGGATGAGACCGCGGTTCGCTTTTTTCAGCTGAAGCTCCCCCGATCCGAAATGCTTCCTGATGCTCCCCTGGATCTGCCAGAAGGCGAACACGGCCTGCATCAGGCCGGTCGCACCGACGGGATGTCCGCAGGCGATCAGCCCCCCCGAGGGGTTGACCGGAATCGTCCCCTTTTTCTTCAGGTTCAGGCCGTAGTCGATCCGGGGCAGGAAGGGGTGCCCCTGCTCGACGAACGTTCCGCCTTCCCCGTACCTGCAGAGGGCCAGATCCTCGTAGGTCTGGATCTCCGACGACGTGTAGGCGTCGTGGAGCTCGATGAAGTCGATCTCCCTCAATGGGTCCTTTATCCCGGCCATCCGGTATGCCTGGATCCCGGCGCTCCGGCCTGCACGGAAGGAATGTACGCCGGGGTACTTCACGTTCCGGTAGTCGCTCTCCTTCTCGTTCGGGGCGAGGATCACCTTCCCGTGGGGGCGGTCGGCCATCCGCATCATGTCGGTGCCGGTTCCGACTCCGGTTATCCGGACAGGCTTATCGGTGAGCCGGAAGGCGGTCTCCTCGTCCGCAAGTATGCAGACGGCGGCCCCGTCCGACATGACGCAGATGTCGAGGAGGGTCAGCGGGTAGGCAACCATCTCGGAATCGCGAACCTCCCGGACCGTCAGCTGCTTCTGTTTCTGGGCGTAGGGGTTATAGCAGGCGTTTCTGTGGTTCTTGACCGATACCATCGCCATCTGTTCGACGGTGGTGCCGAACTCGTGGATGTGGCGGTTCACCATCATCGCATAGTAGCCGGAGTAGAATCCCCCGACGGGGTAGTCGAAGTTCGTGTCCGAGGCGTGGGCGATGAATTCGTTCCCCTTCCACGTCTGGACGCGGGACATCGTCTCGAAGCCGAAGGCCACGCAGCAGTTCATCCGCCCGGACGCAACGGATTCCCAGGCGGACTGGAAGCACAATCCCCCCGTGGCGCCGCCGCCCTCGATCCTCTTGTTCGGCTTCGGACAGAGCCCGAGATAGTCCGTCGCCATGATCCCGGCCATCAGCTGTCGCGTGAAGTGGTCCGAGAAGTACGATCCCACCGAGCCGTCGATCATGTCCGGCTTGAGCCGGGGGATATCCCCGAGGGCGTAGTCGAATGCCTCCTTCACCATTTTCTGGAACGTCGCGTCCGGCCGCGCCTTGGCAAATTTGCTGACCCCTCCCGATACCATGTATACTGGTCTCACTTCGTCCCTCCTGGGCTGGTGTACCATCCGTTCCGGGAGCCGGCCGGCTACGCCCTGGGCCGAACCCGGCGGTGCACGTATTCGACGATTTCCGCAAGCGGTGTCCCGGGGGTGAATATCCTGTCCACTCCCTTTTTCCGGAGGCCCGGAATATCGTCGTCCGGGATGATGCCCCCACCGAACACCACGATCCTTCCCATCTTTCTCTTCTTGAGCAGTTCCACGACCTTCGGGAAGAGGTAATTGTGGGCCCCGGAAAGGATCGACAGACCGATCGCGTCGACGTCTTCCTGCACGGCGGCGTTCACGATCATCTCGGGGGTCTGGTGAAGCCCGGTGTAGATGACCTCCACCCCTGCGTCCCGCAGCGCGCGCGCGATGATCTTCGCTCCCCGGTCATGGCCGTCGAGCCCCGGCTTTCCGACCATGACACGGACTTTCCGTCTTCCTTTCGCTTTTCCCGCCCCCGACCGTTTTGTCGCCGTCGCTCTCGCCATCTTCGCCCCCCGTTGCGTTCTAGTACATCGCCGGATCGGTATAGGTACCCATCGTTTCCCGGAACGCGTCGCAGATCTCCCCCAGAGTGACGTATTCCCTCACTGCCTCGAGGATGACGGGCATCAGATTCACGCGGGAGAGGGAAGCGTCCTTCAAGGCGTCGATCCGGGAAGCCACACGCCTCGCATTTCGCTTCCTGCGTACTTCCCGCGTACGGGCGATCTGTTTTCGCTCGACCTCCTTGTCGATCTTCAGAATCGGAATGGGAATCTCCTCGTCGCTCGGGTAGCAGTTGACCCCCACGATCCGTTTCTCCCCCCTTTCCAGGAGCCGCTGGTAATGGTACGAGGCGTCGATGATCTCCCGCTGCGGGTATCCCCGCTTGATGGCCTCGACCATCCCCCCCATCTCGTCGATCTTTCGAATGTACCGCATCGCCCTTGTTTCCATCTCGTTCGTCATCTTCTCGAGGAGGAAGGATCCGCCGAGCGGATCGACGGAGTTTCCCACCCCGGACTCCTCGGCGAGGATCTGCTGCGTGCGCAGGGCGATGGTCACGGCCTGCTCGGTGGGAAGGGCAAGCGATTCGTCCATGGAATTCGTGTGGAGGGACTGCGTACCGCCCAGGACGGCCATCAATCCCTGGAGGGCCACCCGCACAACGTTGTTGATCGGCTGCTGGGCGGTAAGCGTCACGCCGGCGGTCTGGGTGTGAAAGCGCAGCTTCCAGGAGTTCTCGTCCTTCGCCCGGAACCGTTCCCTCATGATGATTGCCCACATGCGGCGCGCGGCACGGTACTTCGCGATTTCCTCGAAGAAATCCATATGGGCATTGAAGAAGAAGGAGAGGCGGGGAGCGAACTTGTCGACCGGGATGCCCGCCTCGATTCCCGCCTGGACGTAGGCGATGCCGTCGGCAATGGTGAACGCGAGCTCCTGGACCGCCGTCGATCCCGCCTCCCGGATGTGGTACCCGCTGATGCTGATGGTGTTCCACTTCGGCACGTGGTCCGAGCAGTATGCCAGGATGTCGGTGATGATCCGCATGGAAGGTTCGGGAGGAAAGATCCAGGAGTGCTGCGCGATATACTCCTTCAGGATGTCGTTCTGGATCGTTCCCCCGATCTTCCGGGGGGATACTCCCTGCTGCTCCGCCACCGCGATGTACATCGCCAGGAGGATCGCGGAAGGGGCATTGATTGTCATGGAGGTGGTGATGCTGTCCAGCGGGATTCCCCTGAAAAGGATCTCCATGTCCCGGAGCGAGTCGACGGCCACCCCGCACATTCCGACTTCCCCGCTGGCCCGAGGGTTATCCGAGTCGTACCCCATGAGCGTGGGGAAGTGGAACGCCACCGAGAGCCCGGTCTGCCCTTGGCTCAGGAGGTAATGGTACCGCGTGTTCGTGTTTTCCGCCGAGCCGAACCCGGAGAACTGGCGCATGGTCCAGAGGCGACTCCGGTACATCGAGGGGTGGATCCCTCGGGTGTACGGGTATACGCCGGGGAATCCGATCTCCTTGAGAAAGTCGTGCCCTTCGAGGTCCGCCGGCGTGTAAAGGGCCGCCACCTCCTCGTCGGAAACCGTGGAAAACCGTTTGCGTTTTTCGGGCGACATCGCCTTCTTCTCCTTCTTCTTCCTGGCGTACAAATCCCTGCCCCCTTTTTCCTTATCGTTCGACGCCCACGCGGGCGTCGATCCCCTTGCCGTAATAATGCTTGATCTCCCTCATTTCCGTCACCAGGTCGGCGATTGCGACGATCTCCTGCGGGGCGCCGCGCCCCGTCAGCACGATCTCCATTCCGTCCGGTTTCCCGCGCAGCAGGTCAAGGATCTCCACGAGGGGAAGCAGGCCGAAGTCGACGGCGCAGTTGATCTCGTCGAGAACGACGATATCCGCCTTCCTGCCGAGGACCACCGCTTTCGCCAGTTCCCATCCTTCCCGTGCAAGGCGCACGTCCTCGGGGTCGGGGTTGTTCCGGTCAACAAAGGTGTCCCGCCCGGCCTGGTGGATCTCGACGAAGGGGGACAGCATTGCCACGCCGTTCAGCTCCCCGTAGTCGATCCACCCTTTCATGAACTGGATGATCACGGTCCGCAGTCCGTGACCCGCCGCCCGGACGGCCAGTCCCAGGGACGCCGTGGTCTTTCCCTTGCCGTTTCCCGTGTACACCTGGATGAATCCTTTTCCTATGGTTCCCGGTTTCATCGGTATCCCCGCCGCATAAGGTCACGGGCGATGATGACCCGCTGGATCTCGGAGGTCCCCTCGTAGATCGAGGTGACCTTGACGTCCCGCAGATGTCTCTCGACCGGGTATTCGCGCATGTACCCGTACCCGCCGAAGACCTGTACCGCACGGTGGCAGGATCGGTAGGCCGCCTCGGAGGCAAACACCTTCGCGATCGACGCCTCGCGGGTGAACGAGTTACCCGTCTCCTTGCGGTAGGCGGCGCGAAGGGTGAGAAGTCCGGCGGCATCCAGTTCCGTCGCGGAATCGGCGAGCATCCACTGGATCGCCTGGAATTCGGAAAGGGGCTGCCCGAACTGCTTTCTTTCCCTCGCGTAGGAGATTGCCGACTCGACCGCCGCCCGGGCGATCCCGATCGCCTGCGCCGCGATCCCGACCCGGCCCCCGTCCAGCGCGGTCATGACGATCCGGAATCCTTCGCCCTCCTCTCCCAGCCGGTTCCGTTTCGGTACCCGGCAGTCCTCGAAGACAAGGGACACGGTGTCGGATCCTTTCAATCCCAGCTTCCGCTCCGGCCTTCCACTGGAATACCCGCGCGTCCCATGCTCGACGAGAAAGGCGCTGATTTCTTTCTTCGGCTCCTTCTGCGTAACAGCCGTGACGATGGCGACCCGCGCGTGAGACCCGTTGGTGATGAAGGTCTTGCTGCCGTTCAGCACGTACACGTCCCCGTCCGGAACGGCGACGGTGGAGATTCCAAAGGCATCGGACCCGGCCGAAGGTTCGGTAAGCGCAAACGCTCCCGATTCGGCGCCGGAGGCCAGATCCGCAAGGAAACGACGGCGCTGCTCCTCGCTGCCGAAGCGATAGATCGTCTCCCCCACCATGTTGGTGACCGCCATCCCCACCCCGGTGGATGCGCACCCTCGTGCCACTTCCTCGAGGGCGATCGCATAGGCAACCGCGCCCGTCTCCGATCCGCCGTAGGACGCCGGGACGAGCATCCCGAGAAGTCCGAGTTCGGCCAGACGGCTCAGGTTTTCTTCCGGGTAGCGGCTGTGCTCATCGATCTCTGCGGCCTTCGGAGCGAATTCCTTCCGGGCCAGGGACCGGACCATCTCCCGTATCTGCGCCCATTCGCCGCTGCGTTCGAACTGCATCCCATCAATCCCTGAGCAAGGCCGAGGCGATCACCAGCCGCTGGATTTCCGATGTGCCCTCGTAGATCTCCGTGATTTTCGCGTCCCGGAAATGCCGCTCCGCCGGGTACTCCCTGATGTACCCGTATCCGCCGTGAATCTGTATTCCCTTCACGCTCGCACGCATCGCCGCTTCGGAAGCATACAGCTTCGCCATGGAGGATTCCTTCGTGTACCGCAGATTCCGGTCTTTCCGCCAGGCGGCGCGGTAGGTAAGCAGCCTCGCGGCGTCGATTTCCGTGGCCATATCGGCGAGCATCCACTGGATCGCCTGGAAGTTCGTGATGGGCTGTCCGAACTGCTTGCGTTCCTTCGCATACGCGAGGGCATCCTCGAGTGATGCCCGGGCGATTCCGATCGCCTGGGCGGCGATCCCGATCCTGCCCCCGTCGAGGGTATGCATGGCGATCTTGAATCCCTCCCCCTCGTTTCCCAGTCGATTCTCTGCCGGGATCGTTACGTCCTCCAGGATGATGGACGCCGTGGCCGACGCGCATATACCAAGTTTTTTTTCTTCTTTTCCAACTGTTACGCCTTTTTTCTTCATGTCAAGGATGAAGGCCGTGATCCCCTTGTGTTTCTTCTCCCTGTCGGTCATTGCGAACAGGACGCAGGTGTCTGCCTGGGGGGCGTTCGTGATGAAGTTCTTGGTTCCGTTGAGCACGTACTGGTTTCCGTCCCGAACGGCCGTCGTCTTCTGGGATCCCGCATCGGATCCCGCCCCGGGCTCCGTGAGCCCGAAGCACCCCAGGTGTTTCCCGGTTGCGAGGGGGACGAGGTAGTTTCGTTTCTGCTCTTCGCTGCCGAACGATAGGATCGGGTCGCACGCAAGGGAATTGTTCACCGACAGGATGACGGACGTGGATGCGCAGGCCCGGGAGATCTCCTCCATCGCGATGGCGTAGCAGATATTGTCCATTCCCGCTCCCCCGTACTCCTCGGGGACGGCCACGCCCATCAGTCCCAGCCCGGCCATCTGCCGGACGAGTTCCTCCGGGAAACGCCCGGTTTCGTCCAGTTCCGCGGCCTTCGGGAGCACCTCCTTCTGCGCAAAGCTCCGCGCCATCTCCTCGATCATCCTCTGCTCTTCGGTTAGGTCGAAAACCATCTTCTCCTCTCCCCTCGGGAATCCGGTGACCGCCATGGTGCCTATCTGCCCTGAAACGCCGGCTTCTTCTTTTCCAGGAAGGCGGTCATCCCCTCCACCCGGTCCTCCGTGGAGAACGCCACCGCAAAGGCGTTCGCCTCGAGGACGCAGGCATTCGCAAGGTCCAGATCCATGCCGCGGTTCATCGTCAGCTTCGCCGTCCGTATGGCGACGGCCCCCTTGGAAAGGATCTTTCCGGCGACCTCCCGTGCCGCGGTCATCAGGTCCGCTCCCGGAACGACCCGGTTCACAAGCCCGATCTCACAGGCCCGCTGCGCGGAGATCATCTCCCCGGTCAGGACAAGCTCCTTCGCGAGGTTTCGTCCGACGAGCCGGGGGAGCCGCTGTGTCCCCCCGTACCCGGGAATGATCCCCAGGTTCACTTCGGGCTGACCGAAGCGGGCTGTGTCAGCGGCAAGGAGGATGTCGCATGCCATCGCGATCTCGCATCCTCCGCCGAGGGCGAACCCGTTGATCACCCCGATGACCGGTTGAGGCATTCGCTCCATGAACTCGAGCAATTTCTGCCCGAAAAGGGCGAATTCGAATGCCTGGACGGGGGTGAAACCGCGCATTTCGGAGATGTCCGCTCCGGCCACGAATGCCTTTTCCCCCGCGCCGGTGAGCAGGACAACCCCCACGTCGTCACGCTGCGCGATCTCCTCCAGGGCGGCGGCAAGCTCGCGTATCGTCTCCCGGTTCAACGCGTTGAGCACGTTCGGCCTGTTGATCGTGATGGTGGCCATTTTCTCCGAAACGTCGACCAGAAGGTTCTTGTAGGTCATCTCTGTTTCCCCTTCACGTTTTTTCGTATGCATAGAAGCCCCGGCCCGTCTTCTTCCCGAGATAGCCCGCCTCCACATATTTCCGGAGAAGTGGACAGGGTCGGTACTTCGGATCCCCGAAATCCTCCTGCAGCACCTTCATGATCTCGAGGCAGGTATCCAGGCCGATGAGATCCGCCAGGGCAAGCGGACCCATCGGGTGGTTCGCGCCCATCCGCATGATGGCGTCGATTTCCTCGGCCTTTCCGACCCCCTCCATCAGGGCGAAGACGGCCTCGTTGATCATCGGCATCAGGATCCGGTTGACGACGAATCCGGGGAAATCGTTGGCCGGGACGGGCTCCTTGCCCAACCGGCGGGCCAGTTCCATGGTTGTGTCGAAGGTCTCGGGAGAGGTCGGAAGCCCGCGGATGATTTCGACCAGCTTCATGAGGGGGACCGGGTTCATGAAATGCATCCCGACGACCTTGTCGGGGCGCCTGGTCGCGGAACCGATCCTGGTGATGGACAGGGAGGAGGTGTTTGTGGCGAGCACCTTCCCCGAAGGCACGATTTCGTCGAGCTGCCGGAAGAGGGAAAGCTTCAGTTCCTCTCGCTCCGTGGCCGCTTCCACGACGAAATCGCACGCGGAAAAGTCGCTCAGGCGCGTGGTCGTAACGAGGTTTCCCGACATTGTTTCCTTGTCGCCCGCGGTGATCTTTTCCTTTCGTACGAGGATGTCGAGTCCTTTCCCGATACCCGCACGCGACTTCGCGAGGATATCGTCGGACAGGTCGTTCAACAGGACCTTGTATCCGTTCATCAGGGAGACCTGGGCGATTCCGCTTCCCATCTGTCCCCCGCCGACTACGCCGATGGTCCGGATTTCCATGTTCCCTCCTCTTGAAAAGGTGGCGTTCCTCCCTGCGGGAGCTGTCAGGGGGTGCGCATTCGTTACCGGCGCTCGACGAGCATCGCGACGGCCTCTCCGCCGCCGATGCACAGCGACGCGATGCCGTAGCGCTCTTCCCGCTCCTCCATGGCGTACAGGAGCGTGGTCAGGATCTTCGCCCCCGAGGCGCCGACCGGGTGTCCAAGGGCGACCGCCCCGCCATGGACGTTGACGCGCTCCGGGTCGAGCTTCAGGCCCTGTATTGCCGCAATCGCAACCGAGGAGAAGGCCTCGTTGATCTCGTAGAGCCCCACCTGGTCCTTCCCCACCCCCGTCTTCCGGAACAGGCTGCGTATGGCATCGATCGGCGCCAGCGTGAACCAGGCCGGCGCCCGGGAGGCGGTCGTATATCCCGCTATCCTTGCCAGGGGCTTGATTCCCCGCCCGGCGGCAGCCTCCGCCGACATCACCACGACGGCCGCAGCCCCGTCGTTGATGGTGGAGGCGTTTCCCGCGGTGACCGTACCGCCCTTTTCGAACACAGGTTTCATCGAGGGAAACCTCTCGACGTTTCCGCGCCCCGGCTCCTCGTCGACGCGGAAGATGATGGGGTCCCCCTTCCTCTGGGGGATCTTCACCCCTACGATTTCCTTGTCGAATTTTCCGTCACGGATTGCCGCAAGCGCCCGCCGGTAGGAATTGCCAGCATACTCGTCCTGCTCCTCCCGGGTGATGCGGTGTTCCCGGGAAAGCAGTTCCGCGCAGTTACCCATGTGGATGCCGTCGTATGCGTCGATCAGTCCGTCGATCATTATGTGATCGTGAAGCGTGTCGTTTCCGAGGCGGTACCCGGTTCGGCCCCGCTTCAGGAGATACGGGGCCTGGCTCATCGACTCCATGCCGCCTGCCACCACCACTTCGAATTCGTCCGTGGCGACGGCCTGGGCGGCGAGCATCACGGCCTTTAGCCCCGATCCGCACATCTTGTTGATGGTCATCGCTCCCGCCGATACGGGGATCTCCGCGAAGATCCCCGCCTGGCGCGCGGGTGCCTGTCCCACGCCGGCCGGCAGGACGTTCCCCATGATGATCTGTTCCACCTCCTCCTTCTTGATTCCGCTGCGGGAGACCGCTTCGGC
>JBFKGZ010000067.1:0-13525 GCA_041633075.1 Candidatus Deferrimicrobiaceae bacterium
CAGTCGGACCCGGTGCTCTGCCGCACGACGCCCTCGACCACCAGGTGCACGTCGCCGCTCTCCGCGTCGAGCGTCGCGCGGTAGGCCGGGGTCCAGCTCGCTCCGCGCACGACGTAGGCCAGACGCATCGTCATCGAACCCGCCCGCTGCGCCTCGACCTCGATCGTGGCCACGCGCGAACGTATCTCGCCCTTCGGAGCCAGCGTCGCCAGATGAAGCCGGGCGACCTGGATCTCTTCCGACAGCTCGCGTGTCCGCTCGTCGCGCTCCAGCTTGGCCTTGCCGAGAGCCGTCAGCTTGCTGCCCAGCAGTTCGTAGAACGCGCCGATGGCGTTCGCGTCGGGATGACCCTCCGCCAGCTGTTCCGACTCGAATCCGAGCTTGGTCATGTCAAGCTGCAGGGAGGACTTGTCCAGAAGGCGGAGAACGGTCTTTTCCCCGTAGATCGTCGGCAGGGTAGAAACGCGGAAATCCATCTCCCTTCCCTTCCCGATCTTCAGCTTGATCCTGCCATCTTGGGGAAGCCGCCGCTCCGCGATATCGAGGGAGGCGAGGATCTTGAGCCGCGAGGAGATGGCGTTTCGCATCTTCAGGGGGGGACGCATCACCTCGTACAGTACGCCGTCGATGCGGTACCGGACGCGAAACTCCTTTTCGTACGGCTCCACGTGTATGTCCGAGGCCCTCCTCTTGATTGCGTCCGTCAGGATGAAGTTGACGAGCTTGACCACGGGGGCGTCGTCTAAGCCCCGTTCGAGCTCGGTGGTGTCGACCTCCTCCTCCCGGACAACCTCCAGGTCGTCGTCCAGCTCCGAGATGATGTCCTGGAACTCGAGGGTCTGGTCGAAGAACTTGTTGATGGCGGTGGTGATATCCTTCTCGGAGGCCATTACGAGTTCCACGGCGTAACCCGTCTTGAACCCGATGGCGTCCAGGATCGCCATATTGGAGGGATCCGCGACCGCAACGATCAGTTTCGCCCCCACCCGGTTGATCGGAAGCGCCATGTTCTTCTGTACCAGGTCCTCGGGCAGGAGGCGGACTACTTCCGGGTTGATCTCGTACTTGGACAGGTCGACCACCGGGATGTTGAACTGCCTCCCAAGGAAGGACAGCAGCTCGGATTCCTTGATGGTGCCCGTCTTCACGAGAACCGATCCGATCCGTTCTTTGGTCTTCTTCTGAACCTCGAGGGCGGACCGGAGCTGCTCCTGGGTGATGAGGTTTCCTTTCAGGAGCATTTCCCCGATTTTTGTGGCCATTACGGACATTTAAAATTCACCTAATTATACCTAAATTTTGCAAAATTTATAAAAATTATCACCTTTTGTCAAGCGAGAATCCCCCTTCCGGTTCTTCTCCTGGCCAACTCCCTGCGGGCGTGGGACAGGAATTCCTCCCCCGCCACCTCGACCCCGGTCCAGGCGCCGAAGCTCAGCGCCGCCTGGTGGGCAAGCATCGGCAGGCCATCCATGGCGGGGACGCCCTTCCTGCGAAGGGCACGCACGAGGGAAGTCCCCCCCCTTTGATACACTATATCGACGAATCTCGTTTCTTTCTTTACTCCCTCGACGGGAAAAGATTTCCACTCCGCCGTCAGGCCCAGCGATGTGCACTGCACGATCAGATCGGTCCCGGAAAATTCCCGGGCCATCGCCCGCGGTTCCAGTTTTCCTGCCGAGACGATCAACCGGGGGAATTTTCGGGAGAGAAGTTCCGCGACGGCGTTCGCTCGTAACGGTGTCCGGTTCAGGATCACCATTTCCCGCGTTCCCGCGCGCGCCAGTTCATAGCCGATCCCGCGGGCCGATCCTCCCGCGCCCAGCAGTACAACGCGGGAAAAGCGCCTCCCCCACCCCGCTCCGGCAAGGGCCGCGAGGAGGCCGCGCCCGTCCGTGTTGTCGGCACGGAGGCGTCCTGACCGGACCCGGAGAACATTCGCCGCCCCGCATACCCGGACAGCCTCCGACATCCCGTCGGCGAGGGAGGCGGCCTCTTCCTTGTAGGGAATCGTGACATTCCCCCCGAGAAAGTTCCCTGCGCGTACGACGCGAAGGAAATCGGGCAGCGTCCCCGGGGGAAGGTCGAACATCACGTATCGGAGGGGAAGCTTCCGGCGCGCGATCACGCCGTTGTGCATCGATGGACTCAACGAGTGGGAGAGGGGATGCCCGACGAGAAAGATCAGCGATTCCTTTACTCCGCGGCCCTTTTCCCCGGAAGGTCCCCTCAATTTTCGAGTTCGAGGTTCCAGTAGGTGAAGTCGACGATGGACAGGAAGGGTAGCCAATCCCGGTGAATGGAGGCGCGAGGGGAGAAGGCGAACTGGTGGGTCCATTGGGGCCGCGAGGGGCGGCGGATCAGGCGCATTCCCGCCTGCACCGGCAATTCCCCTCCCTTCCGCTTGTTGCAGGCGATGCAGCTGCAGACGATGTTTTCCCACGTTGTTACGCCCCCCCGGGACCGGGGGATTACGTGGTCGAGGTTCAACTCGCTCGTGGAGAACGTTTTCCCGCAATACTGGCAGGTGTTTTTGTCCCTGACAAAGATATTGCGGCGGCAGAACCGAACGTTCCGCCGGGGAACCCGGTCGTAGGCGGTGAGAACCACCACCCGCGGCACCCGAATCATCCTGCCCACCAGGCCGATGGCTTCCTCGTTGGCATGGACGGACAGTTCGCTCCACGACCGGTAATCGAACATCTCGTATTGGGAATTGATCGCCCTCGCCATATCGGCGTAAAGAAGGCAGAAGGCGCGCCGGACACTGGTGATGTGAACGGGAAAGAAGGCCTTGTTGAGAACAAGCACACCGGAATTAAGCATCTGCCCCCCGGTTTCCGTTTTCCTGAACCACTTTATCCACCACTTCGCCCCGGGTCAATCATTTACGACCCTCCGGTTCGTGCACGGCAGCGGCAAGTGCAGCGGCAAGTTCCGCCAGCTCCCCGTCCCTAACCGTCCGCATGTCGAGGAGAAGTTTCCCTTTCGTGATCCTGCCCACTACGGGGGGCATTCCCTTGCGGAGTCTCGCCTCCAGTTCCTCGACCCGGATTTGCGGATGAGACACGGCAACGCACGCAGTGGGGATCTCGACTTCCGGCATCGCGCCACCCCCGGGGGAGGATACGGATGGCACCACGTGCAATGTCAACCCTCCGGCTGCTGCCGAACCGTCTCGCGGACCGGCCACCACCGCATCCCCCGCGGAAGTGCCGTCCCGGCGTCTGGCGAGAGCCGTCTTCCTTCTCACTTTCGCGATCAGCTTCCTCGCCCGGCCCCGCGCAATCCCCTCCCCCTCGAGGATCATCTCCAGGACCGGGAGGCGTGCGGCCGCCCTCCTCTCGTCGGCATAGAGCCGAAGCGTGGCGGCGAGGGCGGCAAGGCACAACTTGTCGATCCGGAGCACCCGGGAGAGAGGATGGTTCTTCAGCGGTTCCACCAGGTTTTTCCGGCCGGCGATGATCCCGGCCTGCGGCCCCCCGAGGAGCTTGTCGCCGCTGACGGTGACGATTCCCGGCCCCTGGGCCAGCGCCTGCCTGATGGTCGGCGTCCCGGGGATGCCGGCCCCGGCGAAGTCGAATACGGCCCCGGAGCCCAGATCCTCCATCACGGGGATCCCGAACCGGTTCCCGAGGACGGCGAGGTCGGCGGCCGGCACCTCCTCGGTGAACCCCGTGATGCGGAAATTGGACCGGTGGATTTTCAGGAGCAGCGCCGTGGCGGGACCGACCGCCCTCTCGTAGTCGGCGGGACGGGTGCGGTTCGTGGTCCCCACCTCCACGAGGTTCGCGCCGCTAGCCGCCAGGATCTCCGGGACGCGGAAGGATCCCCCGATCTCGACGAGCTCCCCTCGGCTTACGATCACGTCCTTTCCCCGCGCCAGGCCTGCAAGGCACAGGAACACCGCCGCCGCGTTGTTGTTCACGACGTGCACGGACTCCGCCCCCGAGAGCGCCAGGAGCATCTCCTCGACGTGAACCAGCCGCCGGGAGCGAATCCCCCCGGCCAGATCGAACTCCAGGTTGGAGTACCCCGAGGCCGTGTCCGAGATGGCCCGGATCGCCTCCTCGGAAAGCGGGGCCCTGCCGAGGTTCGTGTGCACCACGACTCCCGTGGCGTTGATCACCCGCCGAAGAGTGATCTCTTCGCCCTCGGCCACCACGCCGGGAAGGGCGGCGAGCAGGCGGGAGATCCATTCCTCCCGGGGTCTTCCGGCCCCCTTCTCCCGCAGGGCTTCGCTCCGGTACGCGTCAAGAAGCTTCCGCATGGCCGTAAGGACCACCGCGCGGGGATGGCATGCAAGCAGGGGGCGGATTTCGTCGCGTTTCAGGAGAGAGGCAACAGAGGGAATCTGGCGAAGGCTGTCCGGCGCGGGCATGCCCGGGGATTACCCCTTGGCGAGTTCCCGGAGAAGAATTTTCTTCCCGTAATAGGCGTTTTTCTGGACGAGGGACTCCGCCAGCGCTTCATCCTTCTTCCGGAAGGCTTCGATGATCTCCCAATGCTGCTGGATAATGCCCTCGATCCGCCCCGGCATCGCCAGGATCAGCCGGAACCTCTGGAACTGCATCACCAGGTTCTGGACGATGGCATGGAGTTTCTCGTTCCCGCACGCCTTGACGAAGACGTCGTGGAACTCGTTGTGCAGGGCCAGAATCCTCTTCACTTCCCTCTTGGCTGCGGCGGCCTCCATCTGGCGGTTCAGCATATCCATCTTCGAAACGTCTTTCGCGGTGAGTTTCTTCACCGCGGCGCGCGCCGCATAGCCCTCGAGGATGGCCTTCAGATCGTAGAAGTCCGAGACGTCCTTGGGGGACAGGGAGGCCACGACCGCCCCCTTCCGGGGAATGACGGTGATGAACCCCTCCGTCTCCAGCTGCCGGAACGCTTCGCGTATCGGCGTCCGGCTGATGCCGAACCTGTCCGCGAGATCCGGTTCGGCGATCCGGGTACCGGCTTGCAATTGCCCGTTGACGATCGCGTTGCGGATCGTCTCAACGATTTTTTCCCGTAAAGTCAAATGGTTGTCAATCTGAATCCTCATCTTCGCCATGGAGGGAGCCTCGTGGATTTGTCCGTCAATGTATGCAGTATACGGCAGCATGTCAAGGGGTTTTCTTGTCCGTTTCCGGATGGATACCATTCCGGTTGCGGGGCGTTTCCCGATACGGTATCTTCTCACGTCCCGGAACCATCAGATGCGGAGGGACCAGACCGGATGGCATGGACGATTCATTCGACGATTCCGCTTTCCCTGCTGGGGAAGAACGATGCGGTCAGCCGGCTCTCCCTGGCCGGGGTCGGGCCGGAGATCTATCTTTCCGGACCCACCCTCGACCGGCTCACGGCGGAAGACGCGGAGGAGGCGGCGGATTCGCTCCGGTCGGCAGGCATCGCGACCGCCACGTTTCACGCCCCCTTCAACGACCTCTGTCCGGGGGCGCGCGACGAGGAGATTCGCCGCGTTACCGTGCACCGCCTTCGACAGGCCGTCTCCCTCGCCCCTCTGTTCCGCCCGCTGGGAATCGTGATGCACGGCGGGTACTCGGACTGGCTCTTCGACTTCGATGATGAGGCCTGGCTGGAAGGGGCGAAGAAGACGTTCTCCGAAGTGGCCGAGACGGCGGAAACCGCGGGCGTAGACATCTTCCTCGAAAACGTCTTCGACGCCGTCCCGGACCACCTCCTCCGCCTCCGGACGGCCGTCGGGTCGAAGCGTCTGGGTTTCTGCTTCGATGCGGGCCATGCCACGCTCTTCTCGCGCCTCCCGGTCCAGAAATGGATGGAGGCGTTCGGCCCCGACCTTAGGGAGATGCACATCCACGACAACCACGGTATCCGGGACGACCATCTTCCGGTAGGGGAGGGATCGATCGACTTCCGGGGGGTCCTGCTCACCGCCCGGAACGCGGAAACAATGCCCATTCTCACGGTGGAACCGCATTGCGAGGAACATTTCCAACGGTCGATCGCGTCCCTGCGGGCGATTCTGGCGGATATCGGGTAGCCGGTTCCGGGGGATGATAGCGCCCGTCGCCTGTGGAGGGATGATTTCGCCTTCCGAGGCGCTGTCAGACCGCCTGGGCGAAGAAGGCGATCGCCTCTTCCTCCGAATCGAATGCCCGGACGTACCGGGAGACGCCTGTCATCCGGAAGAGGTCCTGGTTGATCCGGTTCAGCGAACAAAACGCAAGCGTGCCGTTCCGCTCCGCCATTCGTTCCACGATGCCGATGATGAAGGAAATCCCGATGCTGTTGATGAGCCGGGTCCCCTCGAAGTTGAGCACGACCCTCGGCCGGCCGGCTTCCAGAAGATCGTGGACCACCCGCTCCACTTCCTCCCCCAGGAGGCTGTTGAGGTATCCGTTTACATAGACAACGGATGTACCCTCGCCCGCTTCGCGTGTTTTCACGTTTCGATTCCTCACGTCATCATCCCTCACTGTTTGTCGTAATGCTTCCATCGTCGCTTGCAGGATGCAGGTTCTTCACCATCCTAACCGTCGTCCCGTGCTCTCCCGTTTCGATATGGACTTCGTCAACCAGTTCGCTGATCAGTTTGAGCCCCCATCCCCTGTTCCGTTTCGACTCGTCCCCTTCCGCAGGCGCGCGAAACCCCTTGCCCTCGTCCTGGACGAACAGCTCGATCCGCTCCGGAGAGAGGACATACCGCAGGCGGACTTTCCCCGTTTCCGCCTCACTGTGCTCGAATGCGTTGATGCATGCCTCGATGATGGCCATCTTGATCCGGTCCACCGTATCCTTGTCCAGGGATGCGTAGGCCGCCACCTCTTCCGCCACCCGTGCGGCCACGACTTCCGTGTCCGCCTTCATCGGCAGCACGAGCTCGAACTCGAGCGGCTTATCGCCCGGCCGGCCCTCCGGCGGGCGCCTTTCCTCCGGCACTTTCTCCAGTTCCTGCATCCCGAACAGGTTCAGAAAAAGGCGCATCTGCGTCCGGTGGGTCAGATGTATGCCGTACCGGTCAGCCAACCCTACGACGGCGGCGTCCCAAGCCCCCTCGAAGAAGATCCATTTCCGGAGCTGTCCGGGCTTGAGGCCTTTATCCAGGCTCAGCAGCCGGCACCGGTTCTCGAAATGTTCCACCGCGCTCTGTGCAAGCTTCTTTTCCGTGTTGACGTCCACGGCCCAGATGACCAGATTCTCCTCGGAGAAATCCCCGTCGTGGAAACCGTAGGCGACGAGGTCGAAATCGAACCGGCTCCCGCCGCGGAGGGTCCGGTACCCTTTCGACACCGAACTGATCTTGGGGAGCCTCACCCTCCGCGGATCCTCTTCCAGGCCGATCAAGATCTCCAGAAGCCCCTTGTCGCTATACTTCTCGTGAAATTTTCCGAAGTCGAACAGGAGCGCGGGCACATCCCGGCAGTCCCACCGACGCATCATCTCCTTCGCCATTTCGGCGCTCGCCTCCTGCCCCCCCCGACTCTCCTCCTGCAGGCCGTGCGCGATCTTCGCCTGCACGATGCTCGCCGCGACCTGCGACGTGTTCTTGCCCAGGACGCCGCGCTCGAACGCCCAGAAGAGAAAATCGGCGAGGACGGGATCCCGTACAAATTCGATGTGTTCGAAATCGGACTTCAGCAATCCCTTGAATTCCAGGGCCGAGAGAATCTCGCTTCCTTCCTCCGGCGAAGTCCCCATCAGCGAGAACGCCCCCTCGAACGTGTCGATCGGGAACCGGTCATAGATGACCCGCTTCAGAAACTTGATCGCACGGGCCCGGTTGACGCGGTCCGGTATGGCGTTCTCGAAAAATTCCCGCCAGTACCGATTCAGCTTCCCTTCGGTAACCGAGAGCGCGAACTGATTCTCGAACTCCACCTCGTCCTCGATCCGGACGTTCCGGAAGGAAATCTCCTCGGCGAGCATCCTCTGATAGATGGGGATGTGGCCGAGCCGGGCCGCCGCGCGGACCGCCAGGGACTCCGGTATCCGGATCTTCCTCCGCTCGAAGAGAGGACCCCATGCCTTCACCGAGGCGTCCGGCGAAAGCCCGCCGACTTCGAGAAGCTGGAACGAACCGTACAAGCCTTCCCGCTTGAGCGAGGAGGTGACGTGCCCCGGGGATGAGCCGGAGACGATCATGGGGAAATGGCCGGCCTTGATGTAGGGGCGAAGGATGGAAAAGATCGCGCCCTCGGGAATGTTCTGCAATTTAATCGTATACTGGAAGTCGTCGAAGAGGAAAATCGGGTACAGCAGTTCCCCTCCGGTCGCGAACGGGAAGGAAAAGGCGTTCGCCAGGGCGGACAGGCCATCCCCCTTCTCCGAGTACCGGCGGTGGGCGGACAGATATTCCCGGCATTCCATGTGCCCGCGAGCGGCAAGCGTGTCGCATAACGAATCGAGGTCGAACGCCGCGGGGGGCGATTCGCCCAGGAAGACGAGAAGTTGCCAGAGGTATTCCTGAAGGAAGTGCTGGGAGAGGGCCAACGGGTGGGACAGGATATTGCTGAACGAATAATAGAACGGGAATGGACACGGGGGCGCGGTGCTTTGCGGCAGCGACTTGATCTCCGATTTCAGTTTGAGGAGGAGGGAGGATTTCCCGACGTTGGGGGGGCCGTAGATCAGCACCGATGCCCCGATGCCGGACTTTCCTTCGAGGCACACACGGAGCAGGGAGCTCAGTTCCTCTTTCCGTCCGAAGAACTCCCCGGGACGGAACGAAGCCTCAGCTCCCTGGCTCCACAGTAGGCGCATTACGCAAATGCCCGGAACAAGATCTTCATCCGATCTAATGTAACTTGAACGGATTGAATTATCAAAAAGATATTGGACACATGGAACAATGGAAACCATTCCTGCTAACGTGAAGAAACCATCCCGGTACAGCGGCGCCGAAGTGAGGCCGGCGCTCCTCCCTTGGGACAAGGCGGAAATCCGGATTCTCCTGGCCTTCCCGGATGTATACGAAATCGGGATGTCACACCTCGGGATCCTCCTGCTCTACGAACTTCTCAATGCCCGGGAACAAACCCTCTGCGAGAGGGCCTTCGCCCCCTGGGGGGACATGGAGGAGCACCTGCGGGAAACGGGAGCGCCCCTCGTCTCGCTTGAATCGGGGAGACCCGCCCGCGATTTCGACGTGCTCGGGTTCTCCCTGAGCTACGAACTGACCTACACGAACGTGCTTACCATGCTCGATCTGGCCGGGATCCCCCTCCTCCGCCGGGAACGCGGGGAGAGGGACCCGGTCGTCCTGGGAGGAGGCGTATGCACGCTCAACCCGGCGCCCGTGGCGGATTTCTTCGACGCTCTCCTCGTCGGTGACGGGGAAGAGGCGATTCTGGAAATCGTGGAGCAGGTGGAGAAGAGCAGGAAGCGAGGGGGAAAGAGAAAGGAACTGCTCCTCCAACTGTCGGGGATCGAAGGCGTCTACGTTCCAGGGGTTTCCACGAAGGTATCCCGCAGGGTTCTTCCCGATCTGAAAGACTCTCCCCTTACCCCCTCCCCGATCCTGCCGGCCATGCGCGTCGTACACGACCGCCTGAGCGTCGAGATCTCACGGGGATGCACCCGCGGCTGCCGCTTCTGCCAGGCGGGATACGTCTACCGGCCCGTCCGGGAAAGGGACCCGCTGCTTCTCCTGCGGTACCTGCAGGAAACCGCCCCGAAGACCGGCTACGACGAGGTAGGCTTTCTCTCTCTTTCGGCCGCAGACTACGGCTGCATCGATCGCCTTGTCACCGACGCGATGGAGACCCTCTCCCCCGAGAGAATCTCCGTGTCCCTCCCGTCCCTTCGGCTGGACGCACTCCGGGAGAATACCGTTCGCCAGATCCGAAAGGTTCGGAAGACCGGATTCACGCTTGCGCCGGAGGCCGGAACGGAGAGGCTTCGCCGGAGCATCAACAAGGAAATGGAGGACGGCGACCTGTTGCGATCGGCGGAGTGGATTTTCGAAAACGGGTGGCAGACGCTCAAACTCTACTTCATGGTGGGACTGCCGGGGGAGACGGCGGACGACGTCCGCGGAATCGGGGAACTGATCCGGAAGGTGGCCGCGGTCGCCCGCCGTCACGGAAAGCGGAACTCCGTGACCGCCAGCGTATCCTCTTTCGTCCCCAAGCCGCACACCCCCTTCCAGTGGGAGCGTCAGATCGGAAAGGAGGAAATTCGGGAGCGGGTGGGAATCATCCGGGACACGGTCGGGCGGGACAGGAACGTGGAGGTCAAGTCCCACTCCCCGGAGATTTCCGAACTGGAGGGTGCGTTTTCGCGGGGAGACGAGCGCCTGTCCGCGGTGATCCTTGCCGCCTATCGACGAGGGGCGAGGTTCGACGCATGGACCGAGGAGTACCGTCCGGACGCGTGGTCCGGGGCGTTCCGGGAAACGGGTATCGACCCGACCGAGTACCGGCGGGAACGGGACCCGGCCGCCCCGCTGCCCTGGGACATGGTGGATGCCGGGATCGACCGTGATTTCCTCCTGTCCGAGAGGGAGAAAACGTGGTCGGGGGAAACAACGGCCGATTGCCGCAATGCCGGGATGTGCGCTGCGTGCGGCGCATGTCCTCCGGGCCTCGCCAACATCACCTACTCCCCCGATCCGGACGGGCAAGAAGAAACGATAGCGCACCACCCGGTGCCGGACGCACCCCCTCACAAAGACGCCGGGGTCCGTCATATCATACGGATACGGTATGCCAAGGAGGGACCGGCAAGATACCTGAGCGGCCTGGAGGTACAGTCTCTCTGGGGGCGCATCCTGCGGCGGGCCGGTTTCCCCCTGGCGTACAGCCAGGGATACAACCCGGCGCCCCGGCTTTCCTTTTCGCATGCCCTGCCCGTCGGCACGGACAGCCTTGCCGAATTCCTGGAGGCGGAGTTCCGACTCCCCGTTTCTCCTGCGGAAATCGAGAGGAAGCTTCCCCTTTGCCTCCCGAGAGGGATCTCCCTCGGGGAGGCCCGGCAAGTGCCTCCGGGGTCCCCGCGGCTCTCCAACTTCGACCTGTGCTGCCGCTACGCCCTCCTCCCGGTTCCCCCGCACCGGATGCCGGAGGAAATATCGCCGGACCGGGTGGATGCTGCGTGGCGCGCGTTCCGGGAATCCGGGCATTTTCCGATGACGGCAGGAAAAGAGGGGAACCGATCCGAGATCGACCTCAAGCCCCTGGTCGTCAATTTCCTGGTGAACGGGGAGGGCCTCTTCATTACAATTATCCATGGAACAGGAAAAGGGGCGCGGCCGCTCGATGCCGCGAGTGCGATCCTGGGGACGGCGTTTCCGCCCCACCGCTTCTCGGTGAAAAAGCTGTCGACCGAATTCGTGCCCCGGCAGAAGGGATAGGGTGCAAAAAGGAAACAAGCTCATCGTCATCAACTCCGCCCCCTACGAGACGCGTGTCGCGTCACTCGAGTCCGGGGTCCTCGTCGATTTTCTCCTCGAGCGCAGCGACGACAGGAACATCATCGGGAACATCTACAAAGGAAAGGTCATCCGCATCCTCCCGGGGATGCAGGCCGCTTTCGTGGACATCGGCATGGAGAAGGCGGGGTTCCTGTACGCCGGCGACTTCGTCACCCCCAGGATCGGGTTCGAGACCGACGAAAACGGGGAGGAGGACCTGGCGGAGGACATCGACATCCACGCGGCAAGGTTCCCGCAGGAGCAGTACATCCCCCCGATCGAGGGGATGATCCGGGAAAACCAGCATCTGATCGTGCAGGTGGCCAAGGAACCATTGGGAACCAAGGGGGCGCGCATCACCAGCCACATCACCCTGCCCGGCAGGTATCTCGTGCTCCTCACATGGTCTGCGCACATCGGAATTTCCCGGAGGATCGAGGACCCCGGGGAGCGGGAAAGGCTTCACGAGATCGGGGAGAGGATTCGCCTGGACGGCATGGGGGCCATCGTACGCACCGCGGCGGAAGGCCGGACGGAGGCCGAACTGAAGGCGGACATGGACTACCTGGTCCGCCACTGGGACACGATCCGCAAGAAATGCGAGGCCGCGAGCGCCCCCACTCTCATTCACCGGGAACTCTCCCTTTCCCTCCGTGCCGTACGGGACATGTTCACCGCGGACATGGACCGGATCGTCGTGGACTCGGAGGAGGAGTACGTTCGCCTCCGGGACTTCGTCTCCCAGTTCTTTCCCCGCCTGCGGGACCGGATCGAACTCTACCGGGGAAACCAGCCGATCTTCGAGTATTACGGCATCGAAATCGAGCTCGCACGGGCCCTCGACAAGAAGGTATGGCTGAAGAGCGGCGGCTATATCGTGATCGAGCAGACCGAGGCGCTCACCGTCATCGATGTCAACACGGGCAAATACGTGGGACGGTCCTCGCTCGAGGAGACGACCGTCAAGATCAACCTCGAGGCGGTGAAGGAGATCGTCTACCAGCTTCGCCTGCGCAACATCGGCGGGATCATCACCATCGACTTCATCGATATGAAGAGCGAGGAGAACCGGGAGAAGGTGTACCAGGCACTCGTCGACGCGCTGCGCGCCGACAGGAGCAAAACGACCATCTGCAAGATTTCAGAGCTCGGCCTGGTCGAGATGACGCGCAAACGCGTGCGGGAGAGCCTTTCCCGCTCCCTTTCGGAACCGTGTCCCTACTGCTCCGGAGAAGGGATCATCAAGTCCAAGAAAACGATCTGCTACGAGATCTTCCGCGCCTTCGAGCGCCAGGCACCCCTCCTGGCGGGAAAGCAGGTCTCCCTGTATGTCCACCCGGCAGTCGCGGAGGAGATGTTCGGCGAGCACCGGCGGTTTATCGAAGTGCTCGAGAACCGGTTCGGCATGAAGGTAAACATTTCGGCGTCCGAGAAGTTTCACGTCGAGCAGTACCAGATCGAGCATTCCTGACCGGTCCTCCCCCGGAGAAAATCCCCTCCCGGGAGATCCCCGGGGATCGGCCGGCAATTCTCATGGAGCGCGCCTTACGGACCGGTGGCGATGGAGATCCAGTACGCCTCGATCCCTCCCGCCACGGAATACCCGCGTGCCGTGACCGTCGCCCCCTGGACCACGTCAGAGTCATCGAGTGTATGGAAGGGTGAGACGGCGTTGTCGTAGACCGCCGCAACCCGGTCGGGCAAGGGGAATACAACGTTGTCCGACGGGATATCGAGGGTGATTGTGTTATCGGGGTTCCAGCCGTCCGTGGGATTCCCCGAGATGACATTGTCCGTGATCGTGCTCGGAAACATGATATGAATATCGTCCGCCACGAGATCGAAGTGCAATGCACGGCGGACAACATCCCGCAGATATTCGAAATCGACCTTACCGGCTTGGAAATCGGCGACGCCGTCCACGCCAGCATGATCGCGCTGCCCGAGGGTGTATCGTTCACCATCACCGACCGTGACTTCACCATCGCCACGGTCGCGGCGCCGACCGTCGTCGCCGAGGAAGCCGAGGAAGGCGAGGAGATCGAGGGCGAAGAGGGCGAAGCAGTCGAAGGTGCCGAAGACGCAGAAGGCGAAGCCGCACCCGCCACCGACGAAGGCGAGTCCAAGGACGACGGCTGAGCCGGC
>JBFKGZ010000068.1:0-13010 GCA_041633075.1 Candidatus Deferrimicrobiaceae bacterium
GAACGCCTGGTCCGGGTCGGCTCCGAGGAGACGAGGATCGTCGGCGAGAGCTCCGGCATCCGCGCCGTGCTCTCCCTCATCGAGAAGATCGCCCCCACGGACTCCACGGTGCTGATCACGGGAGAGTCGGGGACGGGGAAGGAGCTCGTCGCCCGCTGCATCCACGAACTCGGAACCCCCGACGGACCCTTCCTGCCGGTCAACGCCTCCGCCATCCCGAAGGATCTGCAGGAGGCGGAGTTGTTCGGTTTCGAGAAGGGGTCGTTCACCGGGGCGGAAACGGCCCGGGAGGGGAAGCTGGAGGCCGCCTCGGGGGGCACCCTTTTTCTTGACGAGGTCGGGGACATCCCGACCGACCTCCAGGCGAAACTTCTCCGCGTGCTGCAGGAGAAGGAATTCCCGAGGCTGGGGTCGAGCCGGAACCGGCCGTTCCGAGGGCGCATCATCGCGGCGACCAACCGGGACCTTCGGCGGATGGTCGCAGACGGCAGATTCCGTGAGGACCTCTTCGACCGGCTGAACGTCTTTCCGATCCGCGTGCCCCCCCTTTCCGAGAGGCGGGAGGACATCCCCCTTCTCGCCGACTTTTTCCTCCAGAAGTACTGCACGATCCTTTCCCGCCCCCCCCGCTCGTTCTCGAAAGAGGCGCTGGAGGTGATCGCGGCCCATACCTGGAAAGGAAATGTGCGGGAGCTGGAAAATTTCGTCCAGAGGCTGGCGGTTCTCTCCACGGGAAAGCTCCTGCGGCGGGAAGAGGTGGCGAGGGAGCTGGCCAAGGCGGACGGAGCGATTGACCTGTCCACCGCTCCGCTGGAGCAGGTTATCGAGGAGCGGGTCCGGGAGTTCGTGGGGCACCTGGGGGATGCCATCGAGAGCGAGGACGATCTTCACGGCTACTTTCTTAGACAGATGGAGAAGCCGCTCATCAAGATCGTCATGGAAGCAAGCGGGGGGAACCAGGTGAAGGCCGCGCAGGTCCTGGGGATCAACCGGAACACTCTACGGAAAAAATTGTCGTCCCTCTCCCTTCTCCCCCGAAAGAAGAAGTCCCGATGAGCGGGAAACGGGACGGTTTTTCATCCGCCCGTATCGAAGGACTTTACGGGGTACTGGACCCCGCCGTCGTCACCATCGACGCGAAGGACGCCGAGGAAGCACTGGAAATCGCGATCTCGGAGGCGATCGAAGGAGGGTGCCGGATTATCCAGTTCCGGGACAAGCAGTCCTCCCCCCGGACGGTATTCTCCCGGGCACGCAGGCTGGCCGGTATCTGCAGGAAGGCCAAAGTCCTCTTCCTTGTCAACGACCGCCTTGACGTGGCACTGATGGCGGAAACGGACGGCTGCCACCTCGGGCAGGATGACCTCCCGATCCCCGAAGCGCGGAAACTGGCCCCGCCGGGGTTTCTTCTGGGATCGTCCACGCACAACGTCGTCGAAGCACGCAGGGCGGAGCAGGAAGGCGCAGACTACATCGGCGTGGGGGCGATCTTCCGGACGATGACCAAGAACGACGCGCTCCCGCCGCGGGGCCCGAAGCTCATCGCGGAGGTGGCAGGGGCCGTATCCCTCCCCGCCATCGCCATATCCGGGATCACCCGGCAGAACGTCCGGGAGGTGATCCGGGCGGGCGCATCCGGGTTCGCGGTGATCTCGGACCTGTTCGGCGGCCCCGCTATCCGGGAGCGCGCCAGGGAGTATATCCGGATATGGGAAGAGGAAACAGGCCGCCGGTGATCCTGGCCTTCGGAGGGTTCGACCCCACCGGAGGGGCAGGCGTTCTGATGGACGCAAAGGCGGTGCACGCGGCGGGAGGGTACGCCGTCGCCGTACCGTCCTGCCTCGCGATCCAGTCCACCGCAACGTTCGATCGGATCGTTCCCCTCCCGCGGACTGCCCTGGAGCGGTCACTCTCCCGGGTCGCGGAAAGTTTCCGCCTCCATGCGGTCAAGATCGGGATGGTCGGAACTCGCGCGGCCGCGGAAGGCCTGCTCCGCTTCCTCAATCGTCATCGGGGATTGCCGGTCGTCCTGGATCCGGTGCTCCGGTCCTCCTCCGGCATGCCGCTTCTCGCGGGAAACGCCCTGCCCGCCTATCGGAACCTGCTGGCACGGGCGACGGTCCTGACGCCCAATCTCCCGGAGATCGAGAAGATCCTCGCCCGGACCGTCGGGGGGTTCCAGGAGGCCGTCGCTGCCGTGCAGGACCTCGCCCTCGCCTCGGGAGCCTCCGTCGTCCTGAAGGGGGGGCATTTCCCCTGGCCGGGGAAGCGCGGCGTCGACATCCTTTTCGAAGGCGGAACGGTCACGCTGTTTTCGCCGGAGCGGACGTTCCCCCGTCGCAACCCCCACGGAACCGGATGCGCCCTTGCGGCCGGTATCGCCGCACGACTCGCGGCCGGGGACCCCCTCCCGGAGGCCGTCAGGACCGCAAAGTCGATACTGGCAAGGCACGTCGAGGAGGGATTCCCCTCCGCGGAGGGGCGGTGGACCCTCTATGCTCCCGAACGATCCTTCTTCCCCGCCAGGAACTCCAGCCGGCGGGCGAAGTAGATCCCCCGGGTTGTCCGGGATCTAGGGGGACGAAGAAGGAACCCTACTCGTAGTCCTTTGCCATGTCCTCGAAACGGGTGTATTGGCTCAGGAAGGTGAGATCGACCCTGCCCATGGGGCCGTTGCGCTGCTTCCCGATGATGACCTCGGCGACCCCCTTCTTGTCATCGGGGGTTTCCCCCTTGCTGTACATCTCCTCGCGGTAGATGAAAAGGATCAGGTCGGCGTCCTGCTCGATCGCGCCCGATTCACGAAGATCGGCCATCTGGGGGCGCTTGTCGTCGCGTCTTTCCAGTCCGCGATTAAGCTGGGAGATGGCGATGACCGGGACGTTGATCTCCTTCGCCAGGGCCTTGAGCGAGCGGGAAATCTCCGAGATCTCCTGCACGCGGTTCTCCACGCTTCCCCTCGATGTTACCCCCCGCATGAGCTGGAGGTAGTCGATGATGACCATCCCGATGTTCTTGTCCTTTTTCAGGCGGCGCGCCTTCGCCCGCATCTCGAGGGCGTTCAGCACCCCGGAGTCGTCGCAGTAGATCTGCGCCTCGGAGAGCCTTCCCACGGAGGCGACGATCCGGTTGATCTCGTCCTGGGCAAGGTACCCGGTCCGCAGCCGCTGAAAATTGACCCTTGCCTCCGAGCAGATCATCCGCAGGGCGAGCTGCTGGCGGCTCATCTCCAGCGAGAAGATCGCGACCGGCAACCTGTTGCGAAGAGCGGCATGGATGGCAACGTTTAGGGAAAAGGCCGTCTTTCCCATGCCGGGACGGCCCGCGACGACAATCATATCGGACTTCTGGAACCCCGCCGTCAGCCGGTCCAGGTCGCGGAAGCCGGAGGAGACTCCGGTGATCAGTTCCTTCTTCTCGTAGAGCTTCTCGATCTCCCGCATCGCCTCCTTCCCCATCTCGGCCATCGAGTAGTAGGAGGGCTTGATTTTCTCTTCGGCGATCGAGAAGATCGCCTGCTCGGTCCTGTCGAGGAAGTCGTCGACCTCGTTCACGCCCTGGAACGCGGAATTCGTGATCTGCTGCGCCACGACGATCATCTTCCGGAGAATCGCTCTCTCCTTGACCAGCCGTGCGTAATCGGCGACGTTTGCGGTGGTGGGAATGTTGTGGATGAGTTCGGAGAGGTAGGACAGCCCCCCCACTTCGCCCGCCACGCCGCGGGCGCTGAGGGCCTCGGAAAGCGTCAGCTGGTCGATTGCGCGGCCCCGCTCGTAGAGATCCACCATCGTGGAAAAGAGCGTCCTGTGGGCGCCCTGGTAGAAATCGTCCGGGCGCAGGATCTCGACCACGTCGTTCATCAGGTCGTTGTTCAGCAGGACCGAGGCGAGCACGGCCTGTTCGGCCTCGAGACTGTGGGGTGGAACCTTCAGGAGAGAAGTTTCCGCCGCTCCGTGCGTCGTAACCCGCGAACTGCTCAATGTCGACCTCCTTACCCGGAGGATGCCCGCTATTCCGCCACCACGCTGACGGAAATCTCGGGAACAATCTCCGTCCCCGCCTTTACCTTCACCCTGTACTCCCCGATCTGCTTGATCGGCTCGGCCAAAAGCACCAGCTTTCGGTCGACCGTCACCCCCGCCCTGTCGAGCGCCTCGGCGATGTCGCGCGACGTGACCGCCCCGAAGAGCTTCCCCTCCTCCCCCGCCTTGGCCGGGATGGTGAGAGAGAGGGCGGCCAGCTTCGAGCCCAGTTCCTCTGCGCTCTTGCGGGTCTTTTTCGCGCGGGCCTCGATGACCCGGCGGTCGTGCTCGAGCGCACGGACGTTTCGCAAGTCGGCCTTCACGGCCAGACGCTTCGGGATGAGATAGTTCCGGCCGTACCCGTCGGCGACCTTGACGATATCGCCGGCCCTCCCGAGGTTTTCGATGTCCTCCCGCAGGATCACTTTCATCGGTTCCCCCTACCGTACCTGGGTTGCCGTGAACGGTACCAGCGCCACGATGCGTGCCTTCTTGATCTCCACCGTCAGCTTACGCTGGTGGGTCGCGCATGTGCCCGAAATCCTCCGGGGGACGATCTTGCCCCGTTCGGAGATGAAGTGCTTGAGCAAGTACACGTTCTTGTAATCGATCCGGAGGTCCTTCTCCGCGCAGAACCGGCAGAACTTCTTCCGGACGTACCGCCTTCTCGGTCCGCCTCCGGGTCTTCCCGGGCCGGACCTCGGTTTCATCGGGGTGCTCATCGTTGTTCTTTCGCCTCCTGGTATCGTTTCTCGTTAAAACGGAATGTCGTCTTCCTGGGCGTCGGTGGACTGCCCGCCCGGGTCGCCTTCGGCAGCCGCCCCGCTCTTCGGCCCTCCCCCAAGGAACTGGACAGCCCCCCCCACCACCTCGATCTTGCTCCTCTTGGTCCCTTCCGATTCCCAGCGCCGCTGTCTCAGGCGGCCTTCCACGAGCACCGGCCGCCCTTTGGAAAGATACTCCGCACAGGTTTCCCCCAGTTTTCCGAAGACAACGACGTCGAAAAAGGAAACTTCCTCCTTGAGCTCATTGTTCGAGCGGTAGCGGGAGTTGACCGCAATGGCAAAGCTGGTCACCGAAAGACCGGAGGGCAGATACCGGATCTCCGGGTCCCGGACCAGGTTCCCGGCAAGGATCACACGGTTGAAGGCGACCATCGTTTCTCTCTTTCCCCTACGCGGAGGGAGTCTCGCCCGCGGGCAGGGAGGTCTCGGGAGACTCCCCGCCGTTCTCCACGCCGGAGGGTGCTTCCTCCGGAACCGGTGCCGCCGCAGCCGGCTTGACCTCGAACTCCACGCGGGACGTCATGTGGCGGATCACGCCGTCGAAAATCTTGATGTTGCGTTCTACCTCCTCGACCACGCCCTGCTTCCCGGAGTAGATCAGAAAGGTATAGTATGCATTTTGCTTCTTTCGGATCGTGTAGGCAAGTTTCCGGATTCCCCAGTCGTCCTGCTTGAGGAATTCTCCCTCGAACGAGGTGACGATTCCCTCGATCTTGGCCAGAAATTCCTTGCGCCGGTCCTCGGGAAGTTCCGGATCGAACAGGATGGCAGACTCGTACTTCGTCATCGTGCGAAAGCCTCCTTTCGGCTTATCGAGCCCCCGGTCTTTTTCCGCCGGGAGCAAGGAGTATGGTCTCCTCCCCTTGCGCTTTCAGGGAGGGGGGTTACGCGTGCCGCGCGTTCCAGCGCGTCATCGCCGTGTCAAACCCTTCCCGGAGGATGTCCGCGACAGCCTCCGCAGCAAATGAAACCCCGCCGTGGAACCGGTCCCGCAATTCTTCGGGGACCTGCCGGAGAACGAAATCCGCCGGGTCGACCCCTTCCGGGGGACGGCCGATTCCGATCCGGACCCGCAGGAACTCCCGGGTTCCGAGTTCCTCCGTAAGCGAGCGGAGCCCGTTGTGCCCTCCCGTCCCGCCGCCCCGTTTCAGCCTCACCACGCCCAGGGCCAGGTCGAGATCGTCGTGAAGGACCAGAAGGTCCTCGGGAGCCCCCGCAAACCTGTCGTAGAGGGGGGCCACGGCCCTTCCGCTGAGGTTCATGTACGTCCTCGGCCTGCCGAGGAGAACCCACTCCCCCTCCCACGGCCCCACTCCGTACTCGAACTCCCCGGAAGCCTTGAGCCGGATGCCGGTGGAGATCGCCAGGAGTTCGACCGCCAGGAACCCCGCGTTGTGAAACGTCGCCGCGTATCGGCGGCCGGGGTTTCCGAGTCCGAACACAAGACGAGAAGGGGAGCGGCTACTTCTCCTTTTCCTCAGGTTCCGCCACACTGGCGTCTTCCGCTGTGGCCTCCACCGCCACTTCCTCCTCCTCGGACACCACGGCCACGACCTCCTCGACTCTCGGGGCGTGGACGGAGACGACGGTGGCCGTCATCTCCTTTTCCACCGGCTGGACGCCCTCGGGAAGAATCAGGTCCTTCAGGTGGAGCGAGTCTCCGATCTCGAGCGCCGTGACGTCAATCTCCAGAAACTCCGGCACGTTTTTCGGAAGACATTCGACCTCGAGGGTGCGGGTCACCTGCTCGACGATGCCCCCCTGCTCGATCCCGGCCGCTTTCCCCTTGACCCGGATGGGCACCTCGATGCGGAACTTCTTTCCGAACGCGACCTCGTAGAAATCGACATGGATCACGCGGTCCGTCCGGGGATTGGTCTGGATCTCCTTGAGGACCGCGTACGCCTCTTTCGTCTCGGTATCCTCCCGTACGTTCAGGCGGACGATGACGGTCCCACGGCGGGCGACGCTCAGAAACTTCTCCAGATCCCGGCGATCGAACTCGACGGAACGGCTTTCCCGACCCTTACCGTACATGATCCCCGGTATCTTTCCCAGGGAAAGCAGTTTCCGGGCACCTTCCTTCCCGGACCCGTGGCGGCGAACCGCCGTCAACTCCATCATGGCCATTTCGTCATCCTCCCGCTACACAAAGAGCGAACTCACGGAATCGTTGAAATGGATCCGCTTGATGGCTTCCCCCAGAAGGCCCGCCACCGAGAGGACCCGGATCTTCGTGCACGCCGCTTTTTTCCCCAGAGGGATCGTGTTGGTGACCACGAGCTGCTCGATCACGGACTTCTCCAGACGCTCGATCGCCGGTCCCGAGAGGACGGGGTGGGTTGCGCAGGCGAACACCCGCTTCGCCCCGCTCTCGCGCAGCGCGTCGGCTCCCTGGACCATCGTCCCGGCCGTATCCACCATGTCGTCGAGGAGGACGGCCGTCTTTTCCTCGACGTCGCCGATAATGTTCATCACCCTGGAATCGTTGGGCCCCGTCCGCCGCTTGTCGATGATCGCCAGGGTGGCGTTCAGCCGCTTGGCAAAGGCCCGCGCCCGCTCCACCCCCCCCGCGTCGGGGGATACGATCACAATGTCGTTGTCCCAGTTCGCCTTGATGTATTCGAGCATCACGGGGGCGGCATACAGGTGGTCAACGGGAATATTGAAGAACCCCTGGATCTGACCCGCGTGCAGGTCCATCGTAAGCACCCGGGAAACGCCTGCTGCCGTCAGCAGGTCCGCCACGAGCTTGGCGGTGATCGGCGCGCGGGGGAGCACTTTCCGGTCCTGCCTCGCATACCCGTAATAGGGGATGACCGCCGTTACCCGATTGGCGGAGGAGCGCTTCAGCGCATCCATGAGGACGAGGAGTTCGACCAGATGGTCATTCACCGGGGGGCAGGTCGGCTGCACGATAAAGACATCCGCCCCCCGGACATTCTCCCCGATGTCGACGTTGGTCTCCCCGTCGCTGAACCGTTTCACCAATGCGGCTCCCAGCGGGACGGAGAGAAAAGCGCAGATCTCCCTGGCCAGATCGGTATTCGCATTGCCCGCAAACAGCTTGAGCCTGGTCACACCATTCCCCTGCTCGGAAAATCATCCGATAAGTAAAGAAAAAGACATTATACCGATTGGTTGCACCTTGGCAAGGGGAAAACGGAAAATGGCTGGGAGGGAAGGAGTCGAACCTTCATTAGAGGCTCCAAAGGCCCCTGTCCTGCCGTTAGACGACCTCCCAGCGCGAGGCCCGTTACCCCCTCTTCCCCCGCTGCGGATTCCGCGTGAGACCCCGTCCCCGGACGGGCCGCCCCCCTGCGGAAAGGAAGAATCGGACCGTGGAAATGTTAACGGGCCAGGGCGAGACCGTCAAGCCTTCGGATCTCGTTCTCGTATTCCCCCAGAACCGCCACCTCGATCATCTGGCGCGTCTCGTTGTTCAGCGGGTGCGCGGTGTCGCGGTACGTTCCGTCCTTCTTCTTCTTGCTGGGCATCGCGACGAACAGCCCGCTGTTGCCGTTGATGATCTTCAGATCCCGGACAACAAAGCAGGCGTCGAAGACAATCGTGGCGTATCCCTTCAGTTTCTCGTCGTCGGTCACGGGATAGACCTTCACCTCGGTGAGCTGCATCTCCCCCCTCCTTCCGGTTCGTCAAATGTTGCGGACGATGAACAGCCTTCGCCTCTTCCCGTTCTCCATTGCGTTTTTCGCCCGGCGCGCATCGTTCTCGTTTCGGAACAGCCCGAACACCGCGGATCCGCTCCCGGTGAGAGCTGCAGCCTCCGCCCCCACCTCCCTCAGCTCCCTCTTGATGGCCGGGATCTCCCGCCAGTCGTGTTCCCAGGCGCTCTCGAAATCGTTCCCCACGGCCACCACGAGATCCTCCCATGCGCGGAAGGAGGGAGGATCCTCCCTCCCGGGAAAACCGGCCGCCTCCCGGCCAAGTCGTTCATATCCTTCCCGCGTCGGCAGCCCGAACGGAGGCATGACGATCACGGCAAAGAAGGGAACCTTCCACTCCACCGGGGTCAGCAGATCCCCGAATCCCTCCACGAGGGCAGGGGTACCCAGCGTAAAGAACGGAACGTCCGCCCCGACGGCTGCCGCAAGAGACAGGAGGGTCTCCGGGGGAGGCGATTTCCCGGTCAGGGCGATCAGCCCCTTCAGCGTTGCGGCGGCGTCGGAACTGCCCCCGCCCAGCCCCGCCTGCGCGGGGATGGTTTTGCGGACCCGGACCCGGACCCCCTCCGGGGCGTCCGCCCAGTCGCGGAAAAACACCGCTGCCTTGTGGCAACTGTTCCGCTCATCGCCGGGGACCATGGGGTCGTTTATCTCCACGGAGATGCCCGCGGAGGCCAGCTCCACGATGACCTCGTCGTAGAGAGAGACCGGAACCATGACCGAACGTATTTGGTGGAGCCCGTCGGGACGTTTTCCGAAAACCCGGAGGGAGATGTTTAACTTGGCCGGGGCGAGGAAAGAAACTGCCAAGGGTGCGCTCACACTTTGCCCATTTCAAACAGTGTTTTTATTTCACCCTATCCTCCAAGGCAGCGTTTGTCAAGCCACCCTCGATCGGCATGCCCCTACACCGATTTTCGGAAGGAAAACCCGGAACTTCCGTCCACATCCACAACGACTGAATCCCCCTCACGAAATTCCCCCTTGAGGATATGGAGGGCCAGGGGGTCCTGGACGTGCTTCTGGATAGCGCGCCGCAACGGCCTCGCCCCGTACGTGGGATCGTAGCCGATCGTTGCGAGTCTCTCCCGGGCGGAATCGGTAAGCGTTACCGCGATCCTCCTGTCGGCGAGACGCTCGTTAAGCTCCCGGAGCATGATCAAGATGATCCTCGCCAGCTCCTCCCTCCCGAGGGACCGGAACAGGACGATTTCGTCAAGGCGGTTCAAAAACTCGGGGCGGAATTCCCGGCGAAGTTCCTCCATGACCTTCTCCCGGACGGCGTCCTCCCCCTTCCCGGAGAGTTCCTGGATCCAGTGGGAGCCGATGTTCGAGGTGAGGATCACAACGGTGTTGCGGAAATCCACGGTCCGTCCCTTCCCGTCGGTCAGACGACCGTCCTCGAGGATCTGCAGGAGGATGTGAAACACGTCGGGGTGCGCTTTTTCCACCTCGTCGAAGAGGATCACGGAGTACGGTTTCCGCCGCACTGCCTCGGTCAGCGCCCCGCCTTCCTCATATCCCACGTATCCGGGCGGCGCCCCGATCATCCGCGCGACGGAGTGCTTCTCCATATATTCGGACATGTCGAGTCTGACCATCGACGCCTCATCGTCGAACAGGAATTGCGCCAGGGCCCGGGCCAGCTCCGTCTTCCCCACGCCGGTAGGGCCCATGAACAGGAAGGACCCGATGGGGCGCCGGGGGTCTTTCAACCCCGACTTGGCGCGACGGACGGCGTTCGCGACCAGCCGTACGGCGTTGTCCTGCCCCACCACCCGCTCTCCCAGCCGTTCTTCCATCCGGACGAGCTTCTCGACCTCCCCCTCGACCAGCCTCGAAACCGGAATTCCGGTCCAGCGCGACACGATCTGGGCGATGTCCTCTTCGTCCACCTCCTCCTTCAAAAGCCGCCCTTCGGTTTGGGCGTGCAAGGACACTCCTTTCCCGTGTCCCGGAGAGGAGTCAGGAGTGTCCCCCCGTAATGCTTCCGCCTCCCGCTGAAGCTCCGGAATGACGCCGTACTTGAGCTCCGACGCTCTCCCGAGGTTTCCTTCCCGCTCGGCACGCTGCATCTCCGAGATGGCCCGTTCAATCTTCTCCTTGATCTCGCGGCTTTTCCCGATGCCCTTCTTCTCCTCTTCCCACCGGGACCGGTGCCTGGCAACCTTTTCCTTGATGGCAGTCAGCTCGTCCTGAATGCGGGCGAGACGCTGTTCCGAGGCGGTATCCGACTCTTTCGACAGGGCCTGCTTCTCCATCTCAAGCTGGATGATCTTCCTGTCGAGCTCATCGATCTCGGTGGGCACGGAATCGATCTCGATCTTGAGCTTCGAGGCAGCCTCGTCCACCAGATCGATCGCCTTGTCGGGCAGGAACCGGTCGGAGATATACCGGTTCGAAAGGGTGGCCGAAGCGATCAGGGCCGAATCCTTGATTCGGACACCGTGGTGCACCTCGTACCTCCCCTTGAGGCCCCGCAGAATCGCGATCGTATCCTCGATGGACGGCTCCTCCACGAGAACGGGCTGGAACCGCCTCTCCAGCGCCGCATCCTTTTCCACGTACTTGCGGTATTCGTCCAGGGTGGTTGCCCCGACACATCGCAGCTCCCCCCGGGCGAGGGCGGGCTTCAGCATGTTGGACGCATCCATCGCCCCTTCCGCCTTTCCGGCCCCCACGAGCGTGTGCAGCTCGTCGATGAAGAGGATCACCCGCCCCTCCGCGGCGGCGATTTCCTTCAGGACCGCCTTGAGCCGGTCCTCGAATTCGCCGCGATACTTCGCACCGGCAATCAGCGCCCCCATGTCCAGAGCGAGAACCCGTTTGTCCCGAAGGCCCCCCGGGATATCCCCGGAGATAATGCGCTGTGCCAGTCCTTCGGCGACCGCCGTCTTCCCCACTCCCGGGTCTCCGATCAGGACGGGATTGTTCTTCGTCCGGCGGGAGAGGACTTGAATCACTCTCCGGATCTCGTCGTCCCTCCCGATCACGGGATCGAGCTTTTCCCGGCGCGCCAGTTCGGTGAGGTCACGGCAGTACTTGTCGAGCGCCTGGTACTTCGCCTCGGGGTTCTCGTCCGTCACCCGTTGCGTTCCGCGGATGGAGGTGAGTGCCGAAAGGAGCCCCTCCCGCGTCACACCGTTCTTGCGGAGCAGATCCGCGACCGCTCCCGGTTCGGACGTCATGGCAAGGAGAAAGTGCTCCGCGGAGAGATATTCGTCCTGGAACGCGTCCGCCTCCGAGAGCGCCCGGTGGAACAGGGGCTCCATCCGCGGGGAGAGATTCCGGCTCACGGCCCCCGAAACCTTGGGGAGGGAATCGAGCAGGGAGGCCGCCCCGGACAGGAGACGCGGGGCCGGTACTCCCGCTCGGGCAAAGAGATCCGATGCCACGCCCCCCTCCTGGCGAAGGAAGGAAAGGAAGAGATGCTCCGGTTCCACCTGCCCGTGGTTCGCTTCTGAGGAAATGCGAACGGCGTCCTGCAGGGCCTCCTGCGATTTCACCGTCAGCTTGTCCAGGGAGATCATCGGATATTCTTACTGCGCGTTCAGGGGGACATTCCTGGCTTTTATCTTTTCCCGACTCAGGAGTGTCCCCCCCCCGTGCAGGAGTGTCCTCCGCCAGCCGCCCTCCCGTTAATTGTGTTCCTGAAGGAGTCAGCGGTTCTTCACCGCGAGGAAGACCTTCCCCTCTCCCCGCTCCACCAGGAAGAGGACGGTCTTTTCCTCCTTTACCTTCGCGATCTTTTTTTCGAAATCACGGGAATCCGTGACCGCCATCCGGTTGATCGCCCGGATAACATCCCCCTCGCGGAAGCCGGCATCGTCGGCCGGGCTACCGTTTTCGACCGAGGTGACCAGCACGCCCTTCGAATTCTCGAGTTTCAGATGCCGGGCGATTTCCGGCGAGATGTTCTGGACCGTAAGTCCCATTCCCTTCGAGAGATCCGGCCCGCCGGCGCGCTTCTGCTCGGTTTCCGACTCCATCTCCGCGATGGAGACGGGAACCTTCACTTCCTTGCCGTCGCGGATGACGATCACCTCCACCTTCTTCCCCGGCGTCGTCGAGGCGACGATCTGGGGAAGATCGTGCTCGTTTTCCACATCCTTGCCGTCGAAGGAGACAACCACGTCCCCGGATCGGATACCGGCCTTCTCCGCCGGCCCATCCTTGGTGACGTCGGCCACCAGGGCCCCCTTTTTCCCCGGTACGTTCAGCGACTCCGCCATATCCGGAGTCAGCCGCTGGATGTAGACGCCGAGCCAGCCGCGGGTCACCTTTCCCTTCTCCTTCAGCTGATCGAGGACCGATTTGGCCAGATGGATCGGGGTCGCAAAGCCGATCCCCTGCCCCCCCTGGATGATCGCCGTGTTGATCCCCACGACCTCGCCTTTCAGGTTGAACAAGGGCCCTCCCGAGTTCCCGGGGTTGATCGATGCGTCGGTCTGGATGAAATCGTCGTACGGACCGGAGCCGATCACCCGCCCCTTGGCGCTCACGATCCCCGTTGTGAC
>JBFKGZ010000069.1:0-12821 GCA_041633075.1 Candidatus Deferrimicrobiaceae bacterium
CACCCCCAGTATAAGATATTCACGAGGCAGAATCGGCTTCTCCCGGCCCGAAGAAACAGGGATGCCGTCTTTATCGCCGGTAACGCACGGAGAGCAGGGGGGCCAGGCTGGGGTCCGGGAGCGCCCTCTCCGCACGGTTCCCGGCGCCGTCGACGATTTGCGCCAGCCCCCCGGTGCACAACACCCGGACCTGGAAGAAACGAAGGAACGGGTCGTCTGCGTCGGCCTGCAACTCGGGAGCGACATCAATCGCGACCCGTTGCGGATCGGGGGCAGGAGTAAGCGACAGTCCGGAAAGAAGGCTCCCGACCGGGGTTCCCGGGACGGAGAATGCCGCAAAGCCAAGCCTGCCGCCGTAATGCACGTGGTCGAGATCCAATACCAGATCCGGAATCCCGGCCGGCAGGTCCACCCGATCGACGGTAAAGGTCAGGATGGCCGACTCGACGAACGCGCCGGTCGGAATCCCGTCGAGAGGAAACGAGAGGAGGCCCCGGTACTCGGGAACCGGGGGTGGCTCCCGAGGGTCAAAACCACAGAAGATGACGGAGGCGGCGGCCACCTGCCCGTCCTCCCGCACGTCGCCGTCCGTGGCGGGGTCGCTTCCCACGTCCGCGGTCACCGGCGGCGGGTCACTGTCGGTCGAAAGGGTAAGCGATACGGAGAGGTCGCACCCCGTGCCCAGGCACAGGATCAGAAGCATGGCGGCCGCACACGTTCTCATTCTCCACCCTTTCCTTTGAACGACTGCTTGGTTCATAATGAGTACACCATGAAGGATCCCGCGGAAAAGGAATGACCTCCCAGGTTCGCTCGCTTGACGAAGATCCGAAAGGCCGCCCACGGAGAAAGCCGTTTCTCCTGGCGGGCACCCTCCTCCTGTGCTTTTTCCTGGGAATGGGGGCCGGACTCCTCCTCCTGGCGATGTTCGGAACATTTCCTTCCTTCGATTCGGTGCAGGAGTACCAGCCAAGCGTATCCTCCAAGATCTACGACCGCTATAACAAGATGATAGGGGAAATCTACATCGAGAAAAGGACCCTTGCCCCCTATGACAAGATCCCCCGCCATGTCGTGAACGCCTTCGTCGCCGCCGAGGACGCCAACTTCTTCCGGCATCGGGGGGTCGATTACACCGCGATCGCTCGCGCCGCCATCAAGGATCTCCTGGGGGGAAGCTTCGCCCAGGGGGGGAGCACCATCACCCAGCAGACGGTGAAAAACCTCTTCCTCACCCGCGAAAAGAGCATCAGCCGCAAGCTCAAGGAACTGATCCTTGCCTACCGGATGGAACGAAAGATGAGCAAGGAGGAGATCCTGTACCTGTACATGAACCAGATCTACCTCGGGGAGGGCGTATACGGGGTGGAGGCTGCCTCGCGGTCGTATTTCGGAAAAGGAGTCGACGAGATCGGGCTGGCGGAGGGGGCGCTGCTCGCCGGCCTTCCCAAGGCGCCCACCCGCTACTCGCCCAGGACGCACCCCGACCTCGCGAAGGGAAGGCAGCGGTACGTCCTCCGGAGGATGGTGGAGGCGGAACTCCTCTCCCGGGCCGAGGCCGACACCGCCTACGCCGCCAAGATCGTCCTCGCGCCCCCGTCTACCTTCCGGTCCAAGGCGGCCTATTTTCTGGAACAGGTCCGGATGGTCCTGGCGGAGAAATACGGAACGGAGTCCCTGTACCGGGACGGTCTTCGCATCTACACGACGATCGACACGCGCCTGCAGGAGGCGGCCCACGACGCGCTGATCGAAGGGATCCGGGCAATGGAGGAAAAAAACAAGTACGAAGGGCTCCAGGGAGCGGTCCTTTCCCTCGATCCGCACACCGGGGCGGTCCTTGCCATGGTAGGGGGAACCGATTTCGCGGAGTCGCAGTTCAACCGCGCGCTGCAGGCGAGAAGACAGCCCGGTTCGGCCTTCAAGCCGATCGTCTATGCCGCGGCTCTTTCCACAGGGAAAACGGTCGTGTCGATGACGGACGATTCCCCCATCGAGTTCGACCGGACCGAGGAGGAACTCTGGAAGCCGAAAAACTACGACGGAACGTTTTTGGGATCGATCCCGCTTATCGAGGCTCTGGCCCGGTCCCGCAATCTGGCCACCATCCGGCTCCTGAACGATGTGGGCGTCGATTCCGCCCTCAGGACGTCGAAAGCCCTCGGCATCACCTCGCCGATCGCCAGGAATCTTTCCATCGCCCTGGGTTCCTCGGGGGTGACCCCGTTGGAGATGTGCGTCGCATACGCGACGTTCGCCAACGGAGGCCTTCGGCCCGCGCCGTTTTTTCTGCGCGAGGTGCGGGATGCCCAGGGGAATATCCTGGAGAGGACGGCGCCCACGGTCGAACGGGCAATTCCGCCTGACACGGCCTACCTCATGGTCCGCATGATGCAGGAGGTCATCCTGAACGGTACGGGCAGGGCCGCCAGAAAACTCGGCCACAACCTCGCGGGAAAGACCGGCACCACGAATGAGAACACGGACGCGTGGTTCATCGGCTACTCGCCCGACCTCGTGGCGGGTGTCTGGATCGGATTTGACACGCCGCGCCCCCTGGGCGACCGCCAGTCGGCCGCAGCCGTAGCGCTGCCCATCTGGATCCGCTTCATGGGGCAGGTGCTGCCTCTCTTCCCCAACAGGAATTTCCCCATACCGTCGGGGATCACGTTCGCCCGGGTCGATCCCGGGACCGGCAAGACGCTTCCCCCCTCCCTCTCCGGAGGGGCCCTTCTTCCCTTCCGGGTCGGGACGGTGCCCGAAATGACGATTGCCGGAAGCGGGAACGGATCGCCTAACTTCCTAAGGGACGATCTCCTGTAGAGGGGCGCACCCGGTGGGAGTCGTGTTTCCTACTCCTTCACGGACACGACTACCATCCGGCCGGAATCGTCCGTGAAGGGATCTCCCGTGAGGGAGCCGTAGAAACTCTTCACCCGCATCCCGGCATTCCGAAGCATCGTCTCGAGCTCCTCCATCGAGTAGACACGAACGTCGAAGGTGGAGGATATCCGGATTCCGTCCTGGCGGGTCAGCATATGCTCCGCGGTGGCGCGCATGGTACGGCGATCGAACCGGATCGACATCCGGAGCATTCCCGAAGGAACGGCGATCGTCTGGTCCCAGTTTTCGAGGCGCGATAATCCCTTCCCGGCGTTCCTCAGGTCGAGAAGAAGGGTACCCCCATCCTTCAGGCTCACGCCCACGTTGTCCAGGACCACCTGGTTCTCCTCGTCCGGGAAGTACCCGAAGGAGGTGAACAGGGAGAGACAAAGATCGAACGCGGCGGGTCGGCGGAAGACCCGCATATCCTCGCGCACCCATTCCACCGAGACCCCTTCCTTCCGTGCGCGCGCGCGCGCGAGGTCCAGCATCTTCTCGGAAAGGTCGACGCCGGTAACCCGGTGGCCCTGCCGGGCGATCGGGATGGCGTGCCTTCCCCGGCCGCACGCCAGGTCCTCCACGGTAGACCCGGGCGACAAGGACAGGAAGGCGAGGATCTCCTCCACCTCCTTCTCCGCGTTCCCCTCAAGCGGCCCGAACAGCTCCGGGTATCTCTCGTCGAAGATTGCCTCGAACCACGCGCCCGACATCCCCGGGCCCCTATCCCTTCACAACCGCTACCGGCCGGAGTCTTGCCACACGCTTGGCGATCCCCGCATCGTGCACGACGCCGACGACTTCGGACACGTCCTTGTACGCCTCCGGGATCTCTTCGGCGAGGGTCTTGTGGGAAGCGCAGGCGACAATCACGCCGCGTTTCTCCATCTCCTGGATGATCGACTTGCCCCGCACGCTGGCTTTCGCCTTGGTCCTGCTCATCCTGCGCCCGGCTCCGTGGCAGGTCGATCCGAACGAACTGCGCATCGCCTCCGGAGACCCCGCGAGGACATACGACGCGTTCCCCATATCGCCCGGGATGAGCACCGGCTGCCCGACATGCCGGTACGACTCCGGAATCTCCGCATTCCCCGCGGGAAAACAGCGGGTCGCGCCTTTCCGGTGGACGAGAACGCTTCGTATTTCGTCGTTGACCTCGTGCTCCTCGAACTTGGCGTTATTGTGTCCGCAGTCGTATACCAGACGCATCCCCAGGTCGTTCGGTCCCATCCCCAGAAACCGCAAGAAGGTCTCCCGGGCCTGATGCGCGAGAATCTGTCGGTTGGCGAATGCGTAATTGGCCGCGGCCGCCAGCGCGGACAGGTACCGTTTCCCCTCGGGGGAGCGGATGTGCGCGCAGGCGAGCTGGCGGTCGGGAAGGTTGATCGCATTCCGGCGCATGTAGTCGGCCATCGTCACCAGATAGTCGTCGCACACCTGGTATCCCAGACCCCGGGATCCCGAATGGATGAGGACGGTTGCCTGCCCCGGGAAGAGGCCGAACGCCCGGGCGGCTTCCTCGTCGAACACCTCCGCGACCTCGTCGATCTCGAGAAAATGGTTTCCCGAGCCGAGCGTCCCCAGCTGGTCACGCCCTCTCTTTTTCGCAACGGCGGAGACCGCGTCGGGGTCCGCGCCCGGAAGCTTCCCCCCGCTCTCGGTGCAGACGATATCCTCCGCGGAGGCAAGACCACGGGAGGCCGCCCAGTGGGAGCCTTCGACCAGGACTTTCTCCTCGTCCCGTGCGGTGAGGCGGATGAATCCCGTCGATCCGACTCCCGAGGGGACTTCGCGGTGCAAGGCGGAAACGAGTTCCCGCAACTTCGGGCGCAACGCGTCGACGGTCAATTCGGAACGGAGGAGCCGAACCCCGCAGTTGATATCGTACCCCACTCCTCCGGGAGAGACCACTCCCTCCCGGGCATCCATTGCGGCGACTCCCCCGATCGGGAAGCCATACCCCCAGTGAATGTCCGGCATCCCGATGCTGTACTTCAAAATCCCCGGGAGGTGGGCCACGTTCATAACCTGGCGGATGGCCTCGTCGCGCTGGATGTCCTCCATCATCTTCTCCGAGGCGAAGATGAGCCCCGGGACCCGCATTCCGTTTCCTTGCGGAATTTCCCAAGTCGTTTCGGACAATTTCCGGATTTCCACTTCCTGGAACTGCATGTCTGGTCCCCCTTGCCACGCGGATCTTGCCGCGCATCTAAAACGGGGGAAGGCTCACACGTCGACAACGAATCGGGCGATATACCCCCCCGGTGACCGTTCCACGACCATGGCGTGCGCCGTTACGGCCTTGATTTCCCTCAGGACGTCATGCCGGGAGGAATCGAGAGTCTCCCCCGTAACCGTCAAGATCACCCGCTTTCCCTCTATCGTAACATGCGCGGTGCGGGCGAGAAACCTGTGGGCGGCAAATAGCAGGAAGGCCTCGCGTAGCAGGGGAAAAAATTGTTCCTCGACGGTGTCGCCGGTCACCTCGGCGGACCGCGCCTCCGCCCCCCGCACGGTCCGTCTGTCCACGAGGAGCGAGAAAAGGGCGAGAATGCAGGAGGAAAACAGTTGCGGAAGGTCCTCGCCGCGGACCTCAACCATGAGGTCCGCCGTATGAGAAAGGAGACGGAACCGGCGCCTTCTCACGTCCCGTTCGCCAGGCGCGCCGCGAAAAACTCGGGGAGTCCGGCGGCGCGAACCTTCCGCTGGCAGGACTTCACGTCATACGGCACCCGGACCCAGGAGGCCTCGCCGCTTCCGGTGTCGAATACCAGGAAAGAGGAGTGGGGGTTCCGGTCGCGCGGCTGGCCGACGCTGCCCGGGTTCAGCAACGCTGTCTCGCCCTTCTGGATACGCAACCCTTCCAGGGGAGCGGAAACGGTGCTCCCGTCCTTCTTCCGGACGTACGCGGCGGGGAGATGCGTGTGCCCGAAAAACACCAAACGAGGGGGGGACCTCCCGGACAGCATATCGACCTCCTCCTCCGCATCCTCCAGCAGGAAAAGATAGCGGTCCGGGTCGGAAGGGGCCCCGTGGGCGAGGAGGATCTCTTCGGAAAACCGGAGGCTTTCCGGAAGCGCCGAGAGGTACGCCACCGATTCCGGGGAGATATGCTCCGCGGACCACCGGGCGGCGAGCAGCGCAGGCGCGTGGAAGAATTCCCCGCTCGCCTTGCCCGTAACGACAGCGTCATGGTTGCCCATGATCCCCGCCGCGGCGTGTTCTCTCGCCCAGCGAACGCACTTCTCGGGCTCGGCGTTGTACCCCACGAGGTCGCCCAGGTGGAGCACCCGGTCGGCCCGCTGCCGGTCGATCTCCCGGAGGACGGTGTCGAGGGCATCCCCGTTGGAGTGGATATCCGAGACGACCGCGATCCTCACGCCGCTTATCGCCTCCTTGCCTTGGCCGCGGGCTGAACCCGCGCGAATTCCCGGTGTTGCGCTCCCTGCGCTGAGGTAGACACTCTTGGTTTTTTCCATCCCCTACCGCAAGAGTGTCCCCCGCCGTCTCAGGCCGCGCGTCTTGCCGGCGCGGCGCATCGACGCTCGGTGCAGACCATGATTAGGACGTGAAATCGTCAGGCGCCGGTCGCCGCAGCCGTTACGAAATTCTCCGGCAGGATGCGCTGCATCTTCTTCCGGGAGGAATATTCCCGGACGAGCTCCATGAAGATCTCCAGCTCGTACCGGCGGTCCACGCGCGTCCCGTCAAAGTATAGCACGCGGACCGGGAGCCCCTCGCAGTCGCGGGACACACGGGGATACACGGCCTCGGAAACGATGCCGTTCATGCACGAGAAGGGGTTGATGTCGAGGATTCCGTCTGCCCCCTTGCGGTACAGATATACCGACTTCCCCACGGACAGCAGCATCTCCCCCAGGGTTCCCTCGGGGACCAGGTACGGGCGGGCGAGTTCCATGACCTCACGGATGTCGTGCGGCTCCTCGTACCCGCGGAAATCGTTCCCGAACACTTCGAGGAGGGCATGCTCGTCCTTCCTCTGGAAGTGCCACTTCAGCTTGGCGCCGAGCATTTCGAAGCTCAGGGTTTTTCCGTACCGTTTGAGATCCCTGTGGTGATCGGCGTTGGTGTACCAAACCCACTCCGTCACGTCGGAAATCCAGCATTCCCCTCCTGTCTCTTCGACCTTGCGCACCACATCGTCGTTGCTGAAGGCGTTGAGCCGGCAGAAGATTTCCCCGACGATCCCGATCAGGGGGCGCGGCGAGGAGAAGTCCGCCGGCACGCGGAGGATCCGCTCCCGCCCCTCCCGCAGGGCCGCGACGATACGGGCGAGCTTCTCCCCCTTCTTCTCTCCCGGGACTTCCACGGCCCGGCACAGGGTTTCTACCGCATCGTCGAATGCACGGTCGGCCGCTCCTTGCTCCGTCTCGTACGGCCGAACCCGGAAGAGAAGCTTCTGGAGGAGGTCCCCGCTGACCATGGCCCGCCAGGCGGTGCGAAGAAGTTCGTCGGCATGCTCTCCCACTCCGCTGTATCCGTCCGCGCATGTGGGGGAGACGAGCAGGACGTCGCCGTACCCCATTTCCTCGAGAACCATCTTCATGAAGGTGCCGTACTGGCCGAACCGGCACGGTCCATTGGAGGACGGCATGAAGAGCGCCATCTTTCCCGGGGCGATTTCCCCGTGCACCAGCAGCTTGAGCGTGTCTCCCAGCGTCACCTTCTGGGGAAGACACTCCTCTCCCGAGGAAAATCGTCCCCCCAGCAGAAGCGTCTCCTCGTCCGATGGCGGCATGGGCCTGGCGTCGATCCCGACAGAACGAAACGCCGCAGAAATGGTGCGCACCCCCGCCTCGGTCATCGGGGGGAAGTACACCGTTCTGCCGGATAGCGACGACCCGCTCACGTTTCCGCCCACCATCGCAATACCCCCTTGCTGTCGAGATATGCCTCGCACCGGGTCATGTACCCAGCGTCGTTTGCGTGGCCGTCGAACTGAAGCGTCAGGTACGGGGCGCCGGAGGCCTTCTGGATGAAGTGCCGTATGAAGGAGTCCGGCCCGCACTTGAAATTTGTGATGTAGATGATGTGGTACTTCGGCCGGTTCCTGCACCACTTTGCCGCCGCGATGATCTTCCTTCCGTAGTTCCAGAACATGTTGTCGTGAATCTCCCGGATGTCGATCCCGTCCACGGAAAGGAAATCGATCGGAATCACATTTGCGCCGTATTGATCGCGCAGTTTCGCGGGGATGTTGAGATTGATATCCCGGTCATAGAGATTGTACGAGCGGCCGATCAGGATGACGGCGTGGGCGCCCGCCTTCTCCACCTCCGATACCGCCGCCGCACCGCGGTCGGCGAGAAAGTTGCCGAACCGACGCTGCTCCTTCCAGCCCTCCCGGATCGCCTCCCGGATTCCGCGGCGGGAGATTCCCAGCGGACCGAAGCACTCGAAGAGGTCCTCGACCAGCAGACGCTCGTCGTCCCGGAAGCGGACGGTCGGGGAAAGGAGCTTCTGGCGTACCTCTTTCTCCCACCCGGGTACCGATGCGAGAACGAACGGGAGAGTCTGCCCCCACGGACAGAAGTGGGACTCGGTGTGGGTATGGACAGTCTCCGCGTTGATGACGTTGGGGACGAACAGAAAATCGATCCCGTCCCGCAGGAGTGCGGCCACATGGCCGTGGGCGACCTGGATCGGGTAGCACGGCTCTGCCACCGTCTTCTCGTACCCTTCCCTCGCGATCGCCTTGTCGGTCCGCGGACTCACCTTCAGCCCGAACCCGAGACAGGAAAGGAACGTCTTCCAGAACGGGAACCGTTCGTAAAAGTACATTGCCCGGGGATACCCGACGATTCCGCGGGGACCTTGCGTCTCCTCTCGGAGTAACGAGTCGAAGTACTCCGCCCGACTCGCAGACAGGTCCTCGATTACGGGCTTGACGCCTGTCCGGGCGCTTTTCCGGTATCTCTCGGAGCACTTGTCCCCCCAGTAGGTGTTCGTGCCGTCGATCCGGATCTCCTGCATGTCGCAGACGTTGCTGCACCCCTTGCAGGTGAAATCGCGCCTGCGGTAGTCCACTTTCCCCATGTCGAAGCCGCGGAAGCGGGTGCTTTCCCCCGTCGCGTTCACCTTGTCGCGCGCGAGGAGGGCCATCCCGATCGCTCCGATGACCCCGTTGTGCGGCGGGACGATGACCTTTTTCCCCAGGACGTGGGTGAAGGCCGCCGCGACGGAGTCGTTGTACGCGGTCCCCCCCTGGAAGTAGATCGTCTCTCCGATCTTGCGGCCCCGGACGACCCGGTTCAGGTAATTGATGACCACGGAGTAGGCAAGCCCCGCCACGATGTCCACCTTGGAGGCCCCCCGGTTCAGATAGGTGTTCAGGTCCTGCTCCATGAAGACGGTGCAACGCTCTCCCATGCGGATGGGGGCCCGGGAGGAAAGGGCCATCTCCGCAAATTCCCCCTTGATCTGGATGCCGAGCCGCTCCGCCTGCTCCTCCAGAAAGGATCCCGTTCCCGCGGCGCAGGCGTCGTTCATCGCGAAGTCCACGACCACGCCGTTTTCCAGGCTGATGAACTTCGAGTCCTGCCCGCCGATCTCGAAGATGGTGTCCACCGACTGCCCGAAGTACCGCTGGCTGATGAAGGAGGATCCGGTCTTGTGTCCGGTGATCTCGTCCTGGACGGTGTCGGCTCCTACGAGCTCTCCGATAAGCTCCCGTCCCGACCCCGTCGTGCCGACCCCGCGGATCCGGATTCTCTCTCCGAACTCCTCCCACAGGTCGCGGAGACCCTCCGTCACCACCTGCACCGGCCGTCCCTGCGTGCGGACGTAGATTTCCTTCACGAGGTTCCCCTCCCCGTCGACGAGGGCGAAATTCGTGCTCACGGATCCCACGTCGATTCCGAGGAAGACCTCGTGCCGGTCCTTGAGGGGAGGCGGGTTTGCCACCCTGTCCCTCAGGAATACGACATTTTCGGTGATGAGAGGGGGCCAGGAGGGGAACACCCACTCCCCCTCCCCGGGGGCGTTGGGGAAAGGGACGAACGCCTCACCCTGTGGCTTCCCCGCCGTTGCCGCGTCTTCCGCGGCAAGCATCGCCGCGCCGACCGCCCCGAGGTGCGCGAATCCCCAGGGAACCACCACGTCGTCATGGGAGAATCCGAACACGTCTCTGACGGCGTGCGTCACCCCCTGGTTGGCGAACAGCCCCCCCACGAGTACCACGCGGGGGACAGGGTCCTTTCCCTTGTTTATGCTGCTCTTGAAATTGCGGGCGACCGCCTCGCACAACCCCTTGAGGATCTCCTCGGGAGAACACCCCTTCTGCTGGGCGTGGATCATGTCGCTCTTGGCGAACACCGAGCACCTCCCGGCGATCCGGGCCGCAGTGCCGGCCCGCCCCACCATTTCCCCAATGTCCTCCACGGCCAGCCGCATCCGGTTGGCTTGCTGGTCGATGAACGAGCCCGTGCCGGCGGCACATTCTCCGTTGGTATCGTAGTCCCGGATGCGGAGGGCTCCCCCCTCGGTCGCCGCGGAAAGTCGTATGACCTTCGCGTTCTCTCCCCCCATCTCGAAAATCGTTCGCGCATCGTGCTGGACCGCGGTCACACCCCGCACCAGACAGCGAAAATCGTTCTCGTACCGGGCTCCCAGATTCTGGGCCAGCCGCGCGCCGCTTTTCCCTGTGAATGCCACTCCCCGAATCCTTTCGGCCCCGATCCTGCCGATCCACTCTCCCAGGCGCTCGGGAACTTTCCGGTTCGGGTCCCCGAGGAGACGGTCGTAGGAGAGGAGATAGGCACGCGCCTCTCCCGGAAGCGCCGCCGGTTCGGCGGAGAGAAAGGTGTTCCGGATTTCCTCGGGAAGACGGGAACCCGAAGGCGGGGTGACGAGTGCGAACTTCACGCTGATCGAACCGACATCGATGCCTATGTACACAAAGGGCCTCCTTGCGCAGAAGGCGAGACTCACGTCCCACGGAGTGACACCTGCGAATATCCATCAAAAGCCGTGCCTACCATATTATATTCAGTAAAGACAACCGGATATGCCCTTTCTCCGGAAATGCCACGGAGGAGAGGCGTCCGATCGGATAGGGAGTGTATCCTTTCGGATAGCATGGATTTGGCCGGGGACCCGCGGTATAGTATTTCTGTACCGAAGAAAGAGAGGTCGGAAATGTTCGGAATCGGTTTCCAGGAGATGCTCGTCATCCTCGTCGTGGTCCTGATATTCTTCGGACCGAAGCGTCTCCCGGACCTCGCCAAGAGTCTCGGAAAGGGGATCGCCGAATTCAAGAAGGCGTCCGAGGAGGTAAGGAAGGGGATCGACGAAGCCGTCCGCGAAACGGATAGCGAAGAGAAGGACACCGACTACCCCCCTCCCGGCGACGCGGCAGGTTCCGATCCTCCCCCTCCCGGCAACGCGGCAGGATCCGATCCTCCCCCTCCCGGCGACGCGGCAGGATCCGATCCTTCCCCTCCCGGCGACGCGGCAGGATCCGATCCTTCCCCGTCCGCCTCCAAGGGATGAACGGAAAAGGCCTCCCCTTTTAGATGAAGCCGGAACCAGGAACGAACTCCGAGGTCCGGCTGCCGCTCACCGAGCACCTGGATGAACTTCGCCAGAGACTGATCCGCTCCCTGATCGCTATGGGGCTGGGAACCGCCCTTTGCTATTCCCGCGCGGAAACCCTCTATCAGATGCTTCTTTCCCCCCTGACGAAACAACTCCCCGTGGATTCCCGGCTCATCTTCATCGAACTCACCGAAGCCTTCCTCACCTATTTCAAACTTGCGCTCTGGGGAGGATTCGTTCTTGCAAGCCCCGTGATCTTCTACCAGGCGTGGAAGTTCGTCAGCCCCGGCCTCTTCCGGAAGGAGAGAAAGATTCTTGTTCTTTTTTCCGCCTGCTCTACGGGGGCCCTTCTCTCCGGGATGGCATTCGCGTATTTCTTCGCAGCCCCGTCGATATTTTCGTTCTTGCTCGCCTTCGGGGGGTCGACCATCGTCGCGATGCCGTCGATGAGAGAGGCACTCTCGCTGATCCTCCGGCTTCTGCTGATTTTCGGAGTGATGTTCGAATTGCCACTGGTCCTGTTCCTCGCGGGGCGGGCGGGGATTCTGTCCCCGGACCTTCTGCGCCGCGGGAGGAAGGTGGCGATCATCGGCGTATTCCTCCTGGGAGCGATCCTCAGCCCCCCGGATGCCGTTTCCCAGGTCCTCGTCGCCGTCCCGATCTACGCACTGTACGAAGTGGGAATCCTCCTGTGCGCCCTCGGAGTCAGGCGGCACAGAGGATGAATCAGGGTTGAGAGGTCACCGCGAATCCATTATAGTCGGGTAGGAGCAACCGCCGGACACGAAGCAGGGGTCGGAGGGAAACGATGATCATCATGTGCCAGGCTTGCCAGGCGCGTTTCCGATTGGATGAATCCAAGATCAAGGGAAAGGGAGCGCGCATCCGGTGCCGGAAGTGTGGCGAGTCGATCATCGTTATGAAAAGCGATGTCCCGCCACCCAAAATGTCCCCCCCTGTAGGGAAGGAACGCTTCGACCTTCGGGCAATCCTCCAGGAGCCGGAAAAAAGACCTCCTCAACCGCCGCGGGAAGAAGTCGACACTGTTTTCGAATCCATAAAGAGCCGGGAGCGGAAGACCGAAGAGATGCCTGCTCCACCCGTGGAAGATCCGGCGTTCCCTCCGGCACCGGAAGAGCCGTTCGAACCCTCCCTGCCGCGAGACGAGGCAGACGCCGTATTCGAAAGCATTCCGGGCAAGGAGCGGAAGACCGAAGAGGTGCCTGCTCCGGCCGTGGAAGAACCGGCGCCCCCTCCGGCACCGGAAGAGCCGTTCGAACCCTCCCTGCCGCGAGACGAGGCAGACGCCGTATTCGAAAGCATTCCCGGTGAGGAGCGGGAGACCGAAGAGGTGTCTGCTCCGGCCGTGGAAGAACCGGCGCCCC
>JBFKGZ010000070.1:0-12800 GCA_041633075.1 Candidatus Deferrimicrobiaceae bacterium
GCGGCCCGCCGGGGAATCGTATCAGGGAAGGGGGAGAGGATGGCCGGTTATCGCATCGAAAAGGATTCCATGGGGGAGGTCCGGGTCCCGGCGGACGCCTATTACGGGGCGCAGACGCAGCGGGCGTTCGAGAACTTCCCGGTGAGCGGCGTCCGGATGCCGCTGCCGGTCGTCCATGCCGCGGCGATGATCAAGGGGTTCGGCGCCGAGGTAAACGCGGGCCTCAAGCTCCTCGACCCGACCCTTGCAGAGGCGGTCTCGCGGGCCGCGCGCGAGGTGCTGGAGGGGAAGTTCGACGACCAGTTCATCCTCGACGTCTTCCAGACCGGATCGGGGACCTCGACCAACATGAACGTCAACGAGGTGCTTGCCAACCGGGCCAACGAGATTCTCGGAAAGCCCCTGGGGGGAAATTCCCCCGTCCACCCCAACGACCACGTGAACCGGTGCCAGTCCAGCAACGACGTGATCCCGTCGGCGATCCGGATCGCGGCGCGGCGGGAGATGTCCGACCGGCTCGTCCCGGCGCTTTCCTCCCTGCGGGACGCCCTGTCGGCGAAGGCGGGAGAGTTCTCGGACATATTGAAGATCGGGCGGACCCACCTGCAGGATGCCGTCCCGGTTACGCTCGGACAGGAGTTTTCCGGGTACGCCTCCCAGATCGACCACGGGATCCGGCGGGTGCACGCCGTCTTTGCGGATCTCGAGGAACTCCCCCTCGGGGGGACCGCCGTGGGGACGGGCCTGAACGCCCACCCGGAATTCGGTGCGAGGGCGATCGCCGAGATCGCCGCCGCCACCGGCATCCCGTTCCGCCCCGCCGAGAACCGGTTCGAGGCGATCGCCGCGCAGGACCCCCTCGTGGCGGCCGGCGGCACGCTCAAGGGGGTTGCCGCCTCCCTGATGAAGATCTCCCACGACCTGAGGCTTCTGTCCTCCGGGCCCCGGTGCGGAATCGGGGAGATCAACCTGCCGTCGCTGCAGCCGGGCTCCTCCATCATGCCGGGGAAGGTGAACCCGGTCATCCTGGAGATGATGATCCAGGTGTCGGCGCAGGTGATCGGCAACGACGCGGCCGTGACCCTCGGCGGCTCGCTCGGGGTCCTCGAACTCAACGTCATGCTTCCCGTGATGGCGCGAAACCTGCTGGAATCGATCGGGCTTCTCTCCAGGGCGACCGCCCTGCTCACCGATCGATGCGTCGCGGGGATCACGCCCAACCGGAGGCGTTGCGAGGAGCTGATCGAGCAGAGCCTGGCGATGGTGACTCCGCTGGCGGTGAAGATCGGCTACCAGAAGGCGGCGGAGCTGGCCCACGAGGCGTACCACACGGGCAAGACGATCCGTGCCGTCCTCCGGGAAAAAAAGGTCCTTCCGGAAGTCGAGATCGAAACGATTCTTGACCCGCGCACTATGATATAATCCCTGCCTTAATGGATACGGTTACGCACGGACTCACGGGATGGCTCATATCCCGGGCCATACCTTCGGATAGCGGCAGGCGGGAAGCAACGGCGGCGGTGGTCGTGGGATCGCTCCTGCCCGACGCCGACAACGTGACTTCCCTTCTGGGAAGCGAGGTCTATCTTCGCCTTCACCGGGGGCTGTCCCACGGGTTCTTCGGAATCGCCGTGACGTCCCTCCTGGTCGCCCTGCTGCTTTACCGGTTCGGGAAGTGGAAGGACCTGAAGAAGCTCTATCTCCTTGCGCTCCTCGGCCAGCTCTCGCACGTCGCCCTGGACCTGCTCAATTCCTACGGGACGCAGATCTTCCAGCCGTTTTCCGATGCCCGTGTCTCCTTCGACCTCCTGTTCGTCGTGGATCTGGTCTTCACGGGGATCATCGTGGCGGGTCTTCTCCTGTCGCGTCGCCGTACCGCACCTGCGCAGGCGGCGATGGTTGCGCTCTGCGTCTACGTGGGATTTGCGACCTTCCTCCATGTCCGGGTGGAGGACGCGATGCGGACCGCGGCGAGGCAGCACGGGGTGCGCGTGGTCTCCGCCTCGGCCCTGCCCCGCCTGGGGGAGGTCCACATCGGCACCGGTCTTTCGTCTGTCAGCCTGGTCCGGAAGGCATGGGCGCAGGAGGAGGGGGACACGTTGCCGAATTTGCCGATTCCGGACCGGCCGGGACTGTATCCCTTCCCCGTGGGCCCGCTTGCCTGGAACGGCTTCATCGACGACGGGAGAACGTACCTCCGGGCGGAGGTGGACCCGTTTACCGGTATCGTTGCCTGGAAACAGCGCGTCCGCAGGGGAGCGGATCTCCCGGAGGTCAGGGCCGTCGGGGATATCCCGGACGTCCGGACGTACCTTTGGTTCGCCCGCTTCCCGGTGGTTACGACCTCTCACTCCGGGGAAGAAACCACCCTGGTCTTCTCCGACCTGCGGTTCGGCGAGGTGCCGGGCCGCAGGCGTCCGTTCGTCCTGAGAGTCATCGGGGCGCCGGGCCGTCCTCCGAAGGTGCGCTGGGGGGGCTGAGCAGGAAAAGCAGCACGGACGCGGCGACCGCGAGCCCCGCGCTCACGCCGAAGGCCGCTTGCGCCCCGTAGGCGGTCCACAACGCGCCGAACAAAACGCTTGCCGGCAGGGCGGAGAGCCCCACGGCGAGATGGAACCATCCAAAGGCGGTTCCCCGCATTTCCGCCGGCACAAAGTCGGCAACCAGCGCCAGCTCCGCGCCCTCGGTTGCCGCCGAATAGAGCCCGTAGACGAGAAAGAGCGCCACCATCCAGAAAGGCCCTTCCACGAACCCCCAGAGCGCGTAGGTCGCCGCGTACACGGTCCATCCCGCAACGATCAACTGCTTTCTGCCCCACCGGTCGGAGAGGATACCCAGGTGCGTGGAGAAAGAAGACTTCACCACGTGGAACGCCCCCCAGAGAAGCGGTACCCAGGCGGCGGGCACTCCCGAGTCCACCGCCCGCAGGATGAGAAATGCGTCGCTTGCATTGCCGAGCGTGAACAGGGAGACGATCAGCAGGTAGCGCCGGAAATCGGGCGGGATGTTCCTGGCGAGCGGGAATATTTTCCCGTTCCGTGTCGCCTGCATTCCGGGGTCACGCACCAGGAAGATAAGCGCGGCGACCGCGGCCGCGCCGGGGATTGCGGCAAGGAAGAAGACCGTGCGGTAGGAAAGTCCCGCGCCGGCCAGGAGGAGGAACGCGGCGACGGGGCCCAGGACGGCCCCCATGTGGTCCATCGCCCTCTGCAGGCCGAATGCCCGCCCCCGATCCTCCGCGGGAACGGAGGCGGCGATGAGGGCGTCCCGGGGGGAACTGCGGACCCCCTTGCCGATCCGGTCGGAGAAGCGCACGGCAAGGACGTGCCCCCAGGCGGAGGCGAAGCCCACAAGGGGCCGGGCCACCGAAGAAAGGAGATACCCCGCGAGCACGAGCGGTTTTTTCCTCCCGATCCGGTCCGACCAGACGCCCGAAAAGAGCTTGAGCAGCGAGGCGGTGGCTTCCGCCACTCCCTCGATGATCCCCAGGGCGGCGGGCCCCGCGCCGAGCGTGACAGTGAGGAACACGGGGAGAAGGGGATAGATCATATGGGCGGAGAGGTCGGTGAGGAGGCTCACCAGACCGAGGGCAATTACGTTGAGGTGAAGACGGGTACGGGGCACGGTCGGTTATGCGGTTCGGCCGTTTCTTCCCAGCAGGCGCAGACCGTTTCCGATGACGAGAAGCGTCGTGCCCATGTCGGCGGCCACGGCCATCCAGAGGGTGGCGACCCCGGCCACCGCTGCGACGAGGAAGCCGGCCTTGATCGCCAGGGAAGCGACCACGTTCTGCCGGATCACGGACACCATGCGGCGCCCCAGGACGACCGCCTCCGGGACACGGCGCAGATCCTCGGCCATCAGCGCCACGTCGGCCGTCTCGATGGCCGCCGGGGAGCCGGCGGCGCCCATTGCGATGCCGACGGAGGAGAGGGCCAGCGCCGGGGCGTCGTTCACTCCGTCCCCCACCATGGCCACCGTGCCGTAGGATGTGACCAGTTCCTTAACCTTCTCCAGCTTGTCGTCCGGCAGCAGGCCGGAAAACACCTCTTCGATGCCTACCGACCGGCCCGTCTCCTTCGCGACATCTGCGTGATCCCCGGTGAGCATCACCACGTGCTCTACCCCCAGGGAGCGAAGCCGTTGCATGACGTCTCTTGCCTCGGCCCGTATCTCGTCTTCCATCTCCAGGACCCCCGCCACCCCGTTTCCGGTTCCCACGATGGACACGATTCGGGAACCTCCTGCCTCCAAGGGGGGAAGCAGCGCATCCAGTTCGGAGGAAGAATTTCCCATCTCGGCGAAGAGGCGCCGGTTCCCCACGTACACCCGCCTCCCTTCGACTTCCGCCGAGACGCCCCGCCCCTCGAGGATCTCGAACGTGCGTGCCAGCGTGCCCCGTGCCGCCTGAGCGATCCCTCTCCGCCTGGCCTCGTGCCGGACCGCCTCGGCCGCGGGGTGCGCGGAGCCCGCCTCCACCGCACCCGCCATGCGCACCACGTCGTTCTCGGTCACCCCCTCCGCGGCAAGGACCCGGGTAACCTTGAGCTTTCCGCTGGTGAGCGTGCCCGTCTTGTCGAACGCCACGGCGCGGACCTTCCCCAGAGCTTCGAGGTGGTTCGCTCCCTTGACCAGGATCCCGTCACGCGTTGCGCGGGTAAGCGCCGTGACGGTAACCACCGGCGCGGCCAGTATGATCGCACAGGGACAAGCGATGACCAGGAGGACGAGCGCCCGGTACGCCCACGTTCCCACGTCCCCGTATCCCAGGAACGGGGGGATTGCACCCACGATAAGCGCCCCGAGAAGGACCGCCGGGGTGTAGACCGCGGCGAACCGCTCCATGAAGGTCTGTATGGGGGCTTTCCGCGACTGGGCCTCCTCCACGCGGCGCAGGATCGCGGCGAAGGTGGATTCGGATAGCGGTCTTGCCGCTTCCGCCAGCAGCAGGCCCCGTCCGTTCACGGTTCCGGCATAGAGGGGATCTCCCACCGTCTTGTCGACGGGAAGGGACTCCCCCGTCAGCATGGCTTCGTTCAGGTCGGAGCTGCCCTGGAAGACGTTCGCGTCGACCGGCACGCGGGCGCCGGGACGGATGACGAGGATGTCGCCCGGACGAACACCCTCCGCCGCGACGGTCCTCTCCTGTCCTCCCACGCCGCCTACGCGCACGATGGCCGCCTCCGGGGAGAAGGCGAAAAGATCGGCGACCGCCTTCCGCGCGCGGTCCAGGCTCCTGGCTTCGAGGTAGTTGGCCAGAGCGAATAGAGTGACGACGACTCCCGCTTCCGCCCACTCTCCCATGATCGTCGCACCGCCGATGGAGACCGTCATGAGGGCGTTCATCCCCAGGGAACGATTGCGGATCTCCCGCGCTCCCCGGACGGCGATTCCTGATCCTCCCGCGAGAACCGCGGCGAGGAAGAGCCCTTTCCCCCAGGGGGATCCGGGGGAAAGCAGAAAGAGGATCGCCCCCGCGAGGACAAGCGCCGCGGAGAGGTAGAACGTGTTGAGGTGGGTCTTGTCGGCCTCCGGAATGCCTGCTTTCCGCAGGGAATCATCCACCGGGTGCCCCTCCATCCCGATGGCGCGCAGCGCGGAAAGGACCTCCCCGAGATCGCACCGGTGGCGTACCTCGACCTGGCGGGAAAAGAGGTGGAAGGTCAGTTCGCCCACCCCGGCGACCCGTCCCAGTGCTGTCCGGATCTCCTTTTCCTCGTCCGGACAATCCATCGCGGGGACGAAGATCCGCGTGACGGTTGTCTGCCGGTCGGTTTCCATAGAATCCATATTACCGGAAGATTTGGCCCGCCGTTACACGCGGTCCCGGGAAGGGGAGCCCCCCCGGAGCGGCCTGTGGAGCGAGGAAGATGTAGATCAATCGGGGGCCCCGGCCACCGGAGTTCCGTTCCTGAAGAGGCCGTGCACTGAGAGGGTCGATGCGCCGCTTTCGGAGAGGCGCCCGGCCGAGGCGTACCCACAGTGGTACGGTGAGGGCGGGCAACGAAGCCGGAGCGGATGCAGCGGCCCTCGAATGCCGGGATCTGATGGAATGGATCTCCGGAGGCCGGTTACTCCTTCCTCCCGACGAAGATTCCCTTCTCGTCGGAGTAGGAGACCACCCGGCCGTTTTCGACACGGACGCGGAAATATTCGCGGGCCCGCGGGAAGGCCGTGAGGAACAGGGATTCGATCTCCCCCTGCACCACGGGCGGCTGGCCGGTGCGGGCGACCCATTCGGCGAACGGGTGTTCCTTCCAGGTGCGGGACACGTGCAGGAGGAACAGTCCCACCTGCCGGAGGATCGTGTTCCACTCCTCGACCCGGTAGCTGCGAACGTGCGTCGGGTCGCGCACCTTCTCGATCCCGTTGAGGAAGGCGTCCAGCGCCGGGTCGTCGGGCACCACGCTGTCGATGATGCCGACCAGCCCGCCGGGACGTGTGACGCGCAGAATCTCCCCGGCCGCCGCCGGAAGGTCGGGGAAGTGGTGCGGCGCGATGCGGCAGGTGACGCGGTCGAACGACCCCGACGCGAAGGGGAGGCTCTCCGCGTCGGCCGCGACGAACGCCACGTTGCGGCACTTCCGCTCCGCGGCCAGCGTTCTCGTCTCGCGAAGCATTTCCGGCGTGAGGTCGGATGCGACGACCTTCCGCACCTTCGGTGAAAACGCCACCGCGGTGTGCCCCCCGCCGGTGGCCACGTCGAGGAGGAGATGGGAGGGTTTCAGGGAGAGCCGGGAAAGGAGGATCGTCCGGTCGTCGGAGTCGACGTGATCGGCGCTCGTCCGATACCGCTCGGCGACCCCCGCGAACTGGTCTCTCGTCTTCCGTTTCGTCGGCGGTTCCATGTTTCCCTTTCCCCCCAACCTCCGATCTCATTTTCCGACGGGTCGGGAACGATTACAATGGGGAGACCATGGAGGAGCCTAAAATCGGAATATCCCGCCTGTTTGCCGGTTCCTTTCCCGCCCTCGAAGAGAAACTCCTGTCCCGCCTCCGTGAGGGATTCGGTCGCGCCCCCGGCCGGGAGGACGTGCTCCTCGTGCCGTCCAACGATCTCCGGGAGCACCTCCTGCGACGCCTGGCGGCTGCGTGGGAGGGAAGCGCCGCGGGTGCCTCCATCATGACGCTGTACGATTTCGCCGTGCGGCTGCTCAAGCACCGGGGGGTCTTCCTCCGCGAACTTCCCTCCGCGCAGGCGTCCGCCGCCATGCTGGCCGCGGTCCGGGAAGTGTACGCGAGCGGGGAGGGGGACTTCGCGGTGATCTCCGGAACGCCGGGTTTCGTTCCCGCCCTCTCCCGGACGATGGCGGATATCGAGGAGGGATGGCTGGGGGAGGAGGTGTTTCGGGAGGCGGAAGCGAGGGCCCGTGCCGGGGGGAGGGAGGCGCAGACCCGCCGGTGGTCCGAGTGGCGCCGGCTTGTTTCCGCGGTCGGGAAAACGATCACGGCCGCGGGCGGAATGTCCCGCCGCCGGATTTTCCAGGAGGCGGTCGCCGGGTTCGAGCAGCCCGGGTATCCGTTCCGGGTGACGATTTACGGGTTCTACGACTTCACCCGCCTGCAATGGACGCTCGTCGATGCGCTTCTCGCAAGCGGACTTCTCGACGAGGTGTACTTCCCCGGGCTTTTCTCGGAGGACGGCTCCCTCTCCCCCGCCTTCTCCTACGCGGCGGTGCCATGGGAGAGGCTGCTGCGGGCCTTCGAGGGGAATGCGGAGGTCCTCCGGGATCAGGCCTCTCCCGCGGTAAGGGCGATCCGCGAGAAAATCTTCCTCCCTCCCCCGCCGGCCGCCACCGGCCCGGTGCCGTTTTCTCTCCTGTCCGCTCCCCACGAAGGCGGGGAGGTGCGCCTCGCCGCGAGGAAGGTGCGCGAGTGGCTCGACGCGTATCCCGGCTCGGAAATTCTCCTGGTCTCCCGCCGGTTCGCGGAAGGGCTGGTTCCCGCCTGGGAGAGGGTGGCCGACGAATACGGGATCCGGGTGGCGGGAAGGGAAAGCGTACCGCTTTCCTCCGTTCCCCCCGTGCGTCTTCTGATCCAGATGATCGAGGCGGCCGAGGAGGATTTCCCACGTCGGACGGTAATCGACATCCTTTCGTCGCCTTACCGGAGAAGGGAAGAGAAAGTCCCGGGGGTGTTGCCGCGCCCCGACCTTTGGGACGTCTGGACGAAGGAACTTTTGGTGGTCTCCGGCCCCGACTGGGAGACGCGTCTCCGTGGGCTGCGCCTCCGGGGAGGCGGGGAGGAGACCGAAGACAAACGGGAAGAGCGGGAGGAGCGCACGCTCCAACTCGCCCTCCTGCGGGACGAGGTTCGCGCGCTTCGCGAAACGCTTGCGCCGGTTCGCCAGGTGCGCAGCTACGCAGGGCTCGCCGTCGCCCTCCGGTCCCTCCTGGTGGCCGGTTTCCGGATCGGGGGGGGCGACGGGGCGGAAGAGGAGCGGGACCGCCGGGCCGCGTCTGCCCTCTTCTCCCTCCTGGACGATGTCTTTCTCATCCCGGAAAGAAAGATCCCGTGGCCGGGAACCGAGGCGGCCCTCGCCTGGTTCCGGGCCCTCCTCGGCGACCAGCGGCTTTTCCTTGGCGAGAGGGGGGGGATGCGCGTCCCGGGGGCGGTGGTCGCGGGGGACCTCTTCTCCCTGCGCGGGGCGACGGCTGACCGGATCCTGTTTCTGTCCGTCAACGAGGATGCGGTGCCCGCCCAGATCGAGGAGGACCCGCTTCTCCCCGACCTCGACAGGGAGGAGCTCAACCGGCTCGTCCGCCAGGCGAGGATGCCCGATGCCTTGACGCTGCGGCGGGGCAATGCGGCCGAGGAGAGACTGCTCTTTTCCCTTCCGGCGGCGTCGGCGAGGGAGGAGGTCGCGTTCGGCGTTCTCCGGGCCGATGCGGAAGGGGCCGCGAAACGGCCGTCCCGGTATCTCCTCCTTCTCCTGGCGCAGTTCGCGGGGCCGGGGGTCTTTTCGGAGAAGTGGGACGTGGCGTCCGGCGCCCGCCTTCTCTCCCTGTCGCGGAATCCCTTCGATGCGGTTTCCGGCCCGGGTCCCGTCAGCGCGAGGGAAGCGGCTCTCCGGACGTGGCGCGACGGCATTCTTCCCTTCCGGGAGGACGGGGGTGTCCCCTGGCACCGCGTTGCGGCGACCCTCTCCGAGTGGACGGCGAGAACGGAGGGACGGACGCTGTTTCCGGGTCCGTGGACCGTCATCCCCCCTCCCGCGGTTCAAAGCTCCTCCGCGCTGGAAGAGCTGGCGAAGTGCCCCTACCGGTATTTCCTCCACCGCCTGGTCGGGCTTGCGCCTGCCGAGGAGCCCGAAGAGAGCCCGGTCCTCTCGCCGGCGGAGGTGGGGGTGCTCGTCCACGCCATCCTTCGGGCGGTCGGGAAAGACGCCGCGGCGGGGAAAGGATGGGGGGACCCGCGCAGGGCGGCCGCCGAAGCGTTCGACCGCTTCGCCCGCGAGAACCCGGTGGGGCTTCCCGGCCTGTTCCTTCTCCAGCGGCGGGAGGTCGAGTCGGCCGTTGGGCAATATCTCACCTGGGAGACCGGCCGGGCGGAGGTCCCCGGCGCCTGCCGCGTGGAGGCTGTGGAGAGATCGTTCGATGTTCAGGGCGACGGGGACCTGCCGCCTTTCGCGGGCAGGGTGGACCGGGTGGACCGCGGTCCGTCGGGAGAGGTCGAGATCATCGACTACAAGTACCGGGACGGGAAGAACGAGAGGGCTCCCCTTTCCTGGATCCGGAACGGCCTTTCCCACCAGATACCCGTGTACCTCCTCTTCGCCCGTACGCTTTCCCCCGTTGTGCGCGCCACCCTCTGCTTCCTCAAGGGGGATATCCGGACCGTCACCGTGGAAGGGAAGCAATGGGACGAGATCCGGGGGGAATGGGCCGCCTCGCTCGCGGCCTGGCTCACGCTGTTGTCCGCGGGGTATTTTCCGCCGCTTCCCCACCATCGGTTCCGCTTTGCCGCGGACCTCCCGCCGCGATATTGCCGGGGATGCCCGTACCGGGACCACTGCCGTGTTTCGCCCGCCTTCGAAGGTACGAAGCGGGAGACGGATGCGCTCGTGCGCAGGGTTTGTTCGGACCCCGCCCTTCGTGTGATCGCAACGTTCCGCCCGGAAAGGGAGGGTTGACGATGGAACGCGACAGGCGCGCGGCGGTTACCGGTTTTTCCCGGGACCTCGCGGTGGACGCCTCCGCGGGGACGGGGAAGACCGCCACCCTCATCGCCCGGGTCACCAACCTCTTTCTGGCGAAGCGGGATCTCGGGCCGGACGATGTCCTCCTCCTGACGTTCACCGACAAGGCGGCCGCCGAGATGAAATCCCGCGTGGTGGAGGGGTGGGAGCTCCTGCTGTCCGCGTCGCGGTCGGCGGAAACCCTCGAGGAGGCGGTGGCGGGAGTGCGGAAATGGAACTCCCTGATCGAGGTGCCGGCCGACGGATTCCTCTCGCTCGACGATCTGCGCGCGCGCGCCGGGGAGATGGCCGACGGCGTCGGGAGACTCTCCGTGACCACGTTTCACTCCTTCTGCCGGCGGATCCTTCTCTCGTACCCCGCAGAGGCCGGCGTCGACCCCCGTTTCGAGGTCCTCCCGGAAGGGGAGGCCGCGGACGCCTGGGATGCGGCATTCCGGAATTTCCTCCGGTCCGAGTTCGGGCGGGAGGAAATGGACCCGCGCTGGGAACGGGTGCTTTCCCGGTCGTCCGACCGGGAGGCCGTGTTCCGAATGATCCGGCGTCTTTGCCTGTTCCACCGGGACCTTCTCGGGGAAAAACCGGAGGATTTCGGGACGCCGGCGGATTTTCTGGCGTATCTGCACGACCAGTACGCGGAAACGGTCGCGTGGTTCCGCACGTTCGTCGGGGGGATCGCCGACCGCACCCACGAGATGGTGCCGGTGCTCGAAGGCGCGCTGGCGGTCCTCTCCCGCGGCTGGGAAGCGGTCGAGGGAGGAGATCTCGAGGCCGCCTTCGGTCTCGCGCCGGTAGGAGCCGCTGCGTTCGCGTTCCGGGCCGACCGCCTGAAAAGCGCCAAGGTCTTCCCGAGACCGGACGGACTCACGCCCGCGCGTGCCCGGGACCGGCTGAAGACATTCTGGCGAGAGCTCACGGACGTCCCTCCGGGCGATGCCGCCGCCCGGTTCCTCGTCGACAGGGCCCGCACGGCCGCGCGATTCTACGGGGAGGCGAAGGGAAGCGGCCTCGACTTCATGGACCTGCTGTTGCAGGCGAACCGGCTGCTGTGCGGAAACCGGGAAGTCGCGGAGAGGGTATCGGGGAGGTTCCTCCACATCCTGGTGGACGAGTTCCAGGACACCGATCCCCTTCAGGCGGATATGCTCGATGCGCTGTCCGCGGCCGGGCCCCCGGTGCGGCTGTTCCTCGTCGGCGACCCGAAGCAGTCCATCTACGGGTTCCGGCGTGCGGACGTCCAGGTGTATCACCGGTTCCGAAAGGAACTCGTCGCCCGCGGCGGGGAAACCATCACCCTCGAAACGAACTTCCGGAGTCGGCCGGATCTCACTGCGACCGTGAACGGCCTGTTCGGGCACGTGCTCACCGGGGGGGTAGACTTTTCGCCGCCGTACTCGCCGGTAGTCGCCCACCGGCGGGACGCCGGGGACGGAGAGGCCGCAGCGCTCTACTCCCTCGGGGAGGGGGTGGAGGAGGCCGAGTTCCTGTGCGGGCTGATCCGGGGCATCGTGGGAAAGGTGACGGTGGGGGAAAGGCACGGCGAACCCGCCCGCCCCGCAAGGTACCGCGACATCGCGGTGCTGTATCGCTCCGACACCGGAGGCGAGGTGCTCGCCTCTTATCGCGAGGCGCTCGCACGAGCGGGGATCCGCTGTCTGGTTCCCTCCCGGAAAGGGTTCTTCGCAAGACAGGAGGTGCAGGACCTCCGGATGGTCCTCGCGGCCATCGACACGCCGGCGGACGACTCCGCCCGCTACGCGGCGATGAAAACGATCTTCTTCGGGCTCTCGGACGGGGAGATCCTGCCCCTGCACCGGGAAGGAGGACGGTCCGCCTCCCCGAGGGCCCGGGACGCGCTTTCCCTGCTCGCCCGCCTTTCCGCCCGCCGGGGGAGGGCCTCCCTGCCTTCGCTGCTCGTCGAGCTGTACCGGGAATCGGGCGTGGAGTTCGTGGCTGCCCGGCTTCCCGATGGGCAGAGGATCCTGCAGAACCTGGAAAAGGCCGCCGGGATCGCCTTCGCCTTCGCGTGGGCCGGTGCGGGATCGGTCAAGGCGTTTACCGAGGAGATCCGGCGCAAGACCGAGGAGGAGAGGACGGAAAACGAGTTCCCCATCTTCGAGGAGGGGGAAGACGCGGTGCGCATCTCCACCATCCATCTCTCCAAGGGGCTGGAGTTTCCCGTGGTGATCCTTGCCAACCTGTCCCGGGGCGGAAGGAAGCCCCCGGAGGGACTGCGGGTGGACCGGGTACGGGAGTTGTCGGCGGTGATTTTCCCCGGGTTCCGGACGTACTCCTCGTTCCGGCGGATTCCGCGCAACGGGAGGTCGGTCACGTTCGAGGAGTGGGAGGCGGAGAAGCAGGATGCGGAGGAGAGAAGGCTTCTCTACGTCGCCGCGACCCGGGCCCGGGATCGCCTGTTTTTCGTTGCCGGCGCAAAGGGCAAGGGGTCGGCGCTCGGCGACTCTCTGCAGGCGGCGCTCGCGCGCGCCTCGGACGGCGGGCCGGGCACCTGCGCCGTCACGGGTCTTTCGGGGAACCGGCGGGTCTTCGCCGGGGAAGGTGCGGCACTCCATGTGGCTGTCCGGGAACCGCTGCCCGTATCCCC
>JBFKGZ010000071.1:0-12391 GCA_041633075.1 Candidatus Deferrimicrobiaceae bacterium
GAGGTTTTGCCTGGGCGTTCGCAAAAGGGAATCCGTCCGGGCAACTCTTTCTGCTGACGCTTGCGGGTTTCTGTCTCTGGAACGGGTTTTTGCTCTACCTTATTTACATGGTCTTATGAATTTCCGGAGGTGAAACAAATGGAAATGCACCCCCAGATGAACGAGATCGAGTTTGTCAAAGCCATTGATGATAATTTCTACTTTGCGACCGACCGTGAGTACGAAGAGGTCGCCCGGGTGGGTTGCTCGATTTCGGACAACGCTGCTCTCATGGTGGGTTACCAGCTCGCTACCGGGGCATCCCACGCAAGCCCCGAGGCCAATCTGCGCATACTCGATATTTTTGCGCAGGAACGGCCGACTCCCGTTGTCCTGGCCTCGGTCCCCGTGGTCAGATCGCTTCTCAACGGGGAGCCGGTTGCGCAAGAGGACACCCGCAGGCTGCTGGATGCGTGCAGGGAGCATTCGAACGCGGTGTGCGGTCTGGGCATCGTCCTGTGCGCCGACTTGAACCTGGAACAGGAATGTGAAAGCATCATGGCCGCCTGGCGAAGCGCCCATGACATTTCTCCGGACAGCTGACGACCGGGCGAAGCCGGCATCCAGAACGCCGGGAGAAAGGCGAAACGCGTGAATCCATACCCTCGCAATCCCGCCCGATGGCCGAAATGGGCGCTGTTAATCACGTTTCTGCTCACCGTGCCCGTCCCTTACTACATGGTGGTTGTCGGGGGACTGATCCCCACCATTTGCATCATGGTTCTCGCGGTCCTCGGACTGATTGTGGCGTTGCCAAAATTCACGGGGGAAGGGTTTTTCATGCTCGGAATCCTTTGGGCGCATGTCGTGATTCTCGGCGGCCTTCTCTATCTTCTGGCGGCCGGAATCACGCGCGTCCTGTTCCGCCTGTTTCCCGGGCGGTACGCGGTGGCGGTCGTGGGTATCCTGATTGTCACACTCCTGGTCGCTTCCACCTTTACGATCTATCGATTGCCGGGACACAACAGTGCGCTGCCGGCCGACATATTTCGAATCCTGAAAGCGTTTCTGCGCTGATGACCCCCGAAACCCGGCGGACGCCTCCGCTTCCAGCGAAGTCGTGAGCGTCACGACCCGGAACCAATGATGCGTGCCGCCATGCTGCCCGGTCGACTCGGGACGCTCCTGGTCATTGCTGCTCTGGGGTATTCCGCGATTGTCCTGATCGTCTACCTGTATCAGGAAAAGATCCTCTATTTCCCCGATGTGTATCCGTTGGCCGAGGCGAAGAGTCGGGCGAGAATGCTCAACCTCCGCATTTGGCCGGAAACCGGATCCGACTACCACGGGTTAGTCCCTGCGGATCGTTCGGCCACACGGCAGGGAGTGATCCTGCTTTGCCACGGGAACGCAGGCACGGCGTTGGACCGCTTCTTCTATGCGAAGGAATTGGCCCACCTTGGATACCCGCTGATCCTCTTCGAGTACCCGGGATACGGTGCGCGCGCAGGCGCATTGCGCGAATCTTCATTCGTTTCTGCCGCCGTGGAGGCGGCCCGTGCCGCGGTGGAACAGTTCGGCGAACCGCTGTATCTGTTTGGCGAATCGCTGGGGTGCGGTGTGGCGTCCGCGGTGGCGGGGTCGGGAGAGGTCCCGGTCGCCGGTGTCGTTTTGATTACGCCCTGGGATTCGTTGCCCCTCCTGGCGCAAAGCGTGTACTGGTACCTTCCGGCAAAATGGCTGACCAGGGATCAATATGACAATGTCCGGAACCTGAACCGATACCGGGGACCCGTGGCGGTGGCGATAGCGGAAAATGATGAAATCATTCCGCCCCGGCGCGGCCGGCGACTGTTCGATCTGCTTGCCGGCAGGAAAAAACTGTGGTTATTGCCTGGCGCAGGCCACAATAATTGGCCCGATGCAGTGGATTCCCTGTGGTGGAGTGAAGTCATGCAATTCGTTGCGGCGCAAGAAGCGACGGGCGACGGTACACGCGGGAAGGAACGGGAGGACTGACAATGGTTCGAGGGGCCGATGCGGTTTTTCCGCATTCGGGGAAGGGGGGCCAAATATTTACTCCGGATCGGCCGATAGAGAAGGGGAATGCCTCTTCCCATTTCCGGACCCGGAGGTCGCCATGGAGGATACGCAAGGACGGAAAACCGAAATCCAGACCCTTTTCGCCCTCAGGCGCCGCAGGCAGCTTCTGATATCCCTTCCCCTTGTCGCCCTGATCATGGGATTCGTTTTCCTGGGAAGCGGCAATCCGGGAGCGTTTCTCGGGATTCCCCCGTCGATCGTTTTCCCCGGCTTCCTGGCCATGATCGCCGGGGCGATTGTATTTTCCCTGTACAACTGGCGCTGCCCGGCGTGCAACAAGTACCTCGGGAAACAGAGAAGCCCGAAATACTGCAGCAAATGCGGAGTGGCGTTGCAATAGCTTCTAGAGCCGGTTGATCACCGAAGAGATGACTCCCGCGCCGAACCCGTTGTCGATGTTGACCACCGCCACCGTGGGCGCGCAGGAGTTGAGCATCCCCAACAGGGCGGCCAACCCCCCGAAGCTCGCTCCGTAGCCGATGCTCGTCGGGACGGCGATGACGGGCTTGTCGGTGAGCCCTCCGACCACGGATGCGAGGGCGCCCTCCATTCCGGCCACCACGACGATCACTCTCGCAGAGAGCAGCGCCTTTTTCTGCATCAGCAGGCGATGGATCCCCGCCACCCCGACATCATAGAGCCTCTCCACCCGGTTTCCGAGGAACTCCGCCGTCACCGCAGCCTCCTCGGCGACCGGTATGTCCGACGTGCCCGCGGTGACGACGAGGATGTTCCCCTTCCCGTTCGCCACTGCCTGGGCGGACCGGAGGACCGCACATCGGGCCTCCGGGAAGAGATCGGCCCGTCGAAACTGTTTCCGGATCGCCGTCAGCTTCCCTTTGTCGAGTCTCGTGATCAGAACGTCCGAGCCGGCCTTTCGCATGGCACGTGCGATCCGGATGATCTGCGCGGCGGTCTTCCCCTCCCCGAGGATCACTTCCGGCACTCCCTGACGGATCGACCGATGATGGTCGACACTGGCCATCCCGAGGGACTCGAACGGCAAAGCCCGTATTTTCCGGAAGGCGGAGTCGACGGACGCTTTCCCTTCTGCCACCTGCCGCAGCAATTGCTTCAGCATCTCCGCTGTCAATCCGACCCCTCCCAGGGATCCATCCCGAAACCCTCCTCATCCTCTTCCGGGTACTTGTCGCCTGCCGGCCGGCTCGTAAATCGCACTCGCACCTCCTTCACCGCTCGCTCGGAAGCGGCCGTCACGGTGAACTCGGCACCCGGAACGGAAAAGGAATCCCCCTCCGCAGGGATCCGCTCCGCAAGGGAAATGAGCATCCCTCCCAGCGTCGAATAGTCCCCTTCCGGAAGGGAAATGCCCATTTCCTCCTGGAATCTGCCCACTTCCATCCTTCCGGGAACGAGGAAATCGCCGGAGGGGGTTTTTTTATAATATGCCATCCCCCGATCGTATTCATCCTCGATCTCCCCGACGACCTCCTCCACGATGTCCTCGGCGGTGATGATCCCCGTTACCCCCCCGTACTCGTCGACGACGATGGCGAACGACGTCCCCGCCTCCTGGAATTTGCGCATCAGCTCGTCGATCGGCATTAGCTCGGGCACATAGAGGGCCTTCCGCATGAGAGGCCGGATCAGCCCGTCCGGCGGCTCGCCCACGGTGTCGATTACGTGGAGGAACCCGACTACGTGATCGATCCGGTCCCGGTAGACGGGGTAGCGGGAATACCCGCTCATGGAGGCGAGAACGGCGGCATCGCGGCAAGTCGCCTCCTCGGGAAGGGCCACGACGTGGACAAGGGGGCGAAAGATGTCCACGACCTGTTTTTCCCCGAAATGGAATACCCGCCGCACCATCGTCCGCTCGTGCGCCTCCACGTCCGACCCGGATCGGCTCATGAGCAAAATGAGGCGGAGCTCCTCCCGCGTGACCATCCCGTGAAGCGGGGGAACCCCGCCGAACGGACGGGACAGGACGCGCGCGAAGAAGGCAGTGAACGAGACGATCGGGTAGAGGACTTTTTCCGAGAACCAGATGAACCGGGCGGCCGAGCTTGCCAGGCGGTCCGCCCGCGGCTGGGCAAAGCTCTTGGGCACGATCCCCCCGAAGAGAATCACCAGGGGGGTGATCACCCCGACGGCGATCCACGCCGCGTTATCCCCGTAACGCGGAAGAAGATGGGACGTGGTGAGGACGGTACCCAGGACAACGAAGATGTTTGTCCCCGTCAGCGTGGTGGCGAGCGCGCGGTCCGGGTGCTCGAGCAGCTTAAGGGCGGTCCTCGCACCGCGCCCCCCGCTGCGCGAGCGATCCGCCAGCTTGTGCCGATCGGCGGAGACGAGGATAATCTCGGCGGCGTTGTACAGCGCCTGCATCAGGAGGCAGAACGAGATGGCGAGGATAAGCTCCATGTCGGCTATTCCGTTTCCTCCCGGATATTGCGCACGCCGACCTCGACGATCCGGATCCCGCGCACCCTCTCCACCGTGAACCGGAAGGAGCCGAGAAGAATCGAGTCGCCCTTCCCCGGGAGCCTGCCGAACTCGTGAAGGAGCAATCCCGCCACCGTATTCCATTCCTGGTCGGGGAGCCCTGCCGCAAAGGCGTCGTTGAACCGGTGAATCGGCATCTTCCCGAGCACGCGCCAGGAGCCGTCCGACCGGGGAACCAGTTCCTTCTCCTCGCGGTCATGCTCCTCCCGGATCTCCCCGAAGAGCTCCTCGAGCACGTCCTCCAATGTCACGATCCCGACGATATTCCCGAACTCGTCGACGACCAGCGCGAGATGCACCTTCATGCGCTGGAACTCGCGCAGCAGCAGAGGCAGTTTCTTCGAAGTCGGAAAGACAACGGGGGGCCTGAGGAGTCCGGAAAGCGAGGCATCCCCTCCCTCGGGCACCGGGCGAAGCAGGTCCTTGAGGTAGAGGATGCCGATGATCTCCTTCCGATCCCCCCGGTAGACGGGAATCCGGGAGCAGCCGTACTTCCGGGACTGCGCCAGAAGCTGCTCGCGGGGGATATCGACGGGCACCATGAACACGTCGGCAAGCGGGGTCATGATCTCGCCCGCCCTCTGGTCGGTCATCTCGAAAATATTGTGGATGAGTTCCCTCTCTCCCGGAGCGAGCGTCCCGTTCTCGCCTCCCACATCCACAAGAAACCGGAACTCCCGCTCGGTAAGCCCCCATTTCCTGTTCACGACCTTCCCTCCCCCCAGCACGAGCAGAATCCCGTCGGCCAGCTTCTCCATCAGGTAGCGCACCGGCGCGACGATGCGGGAAAACAAGAGGAACGGGCGGGCGGCGAGGAGGGAGAAGGATTTGGCCCTCGGCCACACGATGCACTTTGGAGTGATATCCCCCAGGATCAGGATCCCGAGGGTGCCGGCGACGAGCGCGACGATCTCCCCGTGTGCCGGGATGACCGGGATCAGAAGGGCTGCAATAACCGAGGAGATCGAGACGTTGGCGAATTCGTTGCCGATGAAGAGCGTCGAGATCAGACGGCTCGGTGACTCGAGCATCTTGCCGATAACGCCCGCCATCCGGTTCCCTTCCGCCTTCCATTTCAGAAGATCGACGCGGCGGAGGGCAAAGAGGGCAGTCTCCGTGGCCGAGAAAAATGCCGACGCGAGGAAGAGGAGGGGAAGAAGAAACCATTCCATCGTAAGCGTCAGTTCCTTCCGCCTACCGGCAGGAGGGGGACGGCGCGGCCGGAACGGCACCCCGCAATATCGATAGCCCCGAATACCCCGGCGCCGCGCGAAATCGCCGGATTCGGTTCGGTATCGTTCACTTTTTCTTCCGAACCCCCCGTGCCGCTTCGCCACGCCTGCCTCGCGTCACGGCGCGGAACGGATTTTTCTTCAACGCCTTGGATACGACTTCGTCCATGTTGTCCACCAGGGTGAACCGGAACCGTCTCGCCTCGTTGCGCGGGATTTCCTCGAGGTCCTTTCGATTCTGTCCGGGGATAATGACTTCGGTGATCCCGGCCCGCAGGGCCGCAAGGGCCTTCTCTTTCAACCCGCCGATCGGCAGCACCCGGCCCCGTAAGGTGATCTCCCCCGTCATCGCCACATCGCGGCGGACGGGAATTCCCGTCAGCGAGGAGATGAGCGCAGTAGCGATCGTGATACCGGCGGACGGACCGTCCTTCGGAATCGCCCCCGCCGGAACGTGGATATGGATGTCGGAATTGGCATGGAAATCCTTCGGGAGCCCGAGGCGGGCGGCGCGGGACCGGGTATAGGTGATGGCTGCCTGCGCGCTTTCCTTCATCACATCCCCGAGAGACCCGGTGATGGTGACCGTTCCCTTGCCCTTGACAAGGGACACTTCGATGAACAGGATGTCGCCGCCGGTGGGGGTCCACGCCAGGCCCGTGGCAACGCCCACCTCGTCCCGCTCCCCTTCCGTCTCGGAAAGGTGCTTCGGCACCCCGAGAAACTTCGAGAGGTTCCTGTTGGTCACCGTGAACGGACCCTTCTCCCCCTCGGCGATCCTGCGCGCCACCTTCCGGCAGATGGTGGAGATCTCTCGCTCGAGATTCCGCAGTCCGGCCTCCCGCGTGTACTCGTGAATGATCGCCAGAATCCCTTTGTCCGTAACCCGTATCTGCTTCTCCGTGATCCCGTTTTCCTCCCGCTGCCGGGGGAAGAGGAACTTCTTGGCGATCGCAAGCTTGTCGATCTCGGTGTAGCCCGAAATCCGGATCACCTCCATCCGGTCCTTGAGTGCGGGCGGAATGGGGTCGATGATGTTCGCCGTCGTGATGAACATCACCTTCGACAGGTCGAACGGGACGTTCAGGTAGTTGTCGCTGAAGGAGAAGTTCTGCTCGGGGTCGAGAACCTCCAGGAGCGCCGCGGAGGGGTCCCCCCGGAAATCGGCCCCGACCTTGTCGATCTCGTCCAGCATGAAGATCGGGTTCCTCGTGCCCGCCTGTTTCATTCCCTGGATGATGCGACCCGGGAGCGCCCCCACGTACGTCCGCCGGTGCCCGCGGATCTCGGCCTCATCGCGGATCCCGCCCAGGGATATCCGCACGAACTTGCGCCCCATCGCACGGGCAATCGATTTCCCCAGCGAGGTCTTCCCCACGCCGGGAGGACCGGCGAAGCACAGGATCGGCCCCTTCGCCTTGTCCTTGAGTTTCCGTACCGCGAGGTACTCGAGGATCCGCTCCTTAACCTTGTCGAGGTCGTGATGGTCCTCGTCGAGGATCGTCTTGGCCTTGGCAATGTTGATGTTGTCCTTCGTCTCCTTCTTCCAGGGGAGCTCGACCATCCAGTCAAGATACGTCCTGACCACCGAGGACTCCGCGGAATCCGGGTGCATCCCCTCCAGGCGGCGCAGCTGTTTCTCCGCCTCCTTTTCCACCTCCTCGGGCATCCCGGCCTTCTTGATCTTCCGCCGGAGCTCCTCCATCTCTTCCGATTTGCCGTCGATGTCGCCGAGCTCCGTCTTGATGGCCTTCATCTGCTCCCGCAGGAAATACTCCCGCTGGCTCTTGGACATCTCCTCCTTGGCCTGGTTCTGGATCTTCGCCTGCATCTCCGCGAGCTGAAGCTCGCGGGAGAGGAGGTTGTTGACCAGCTTCAGGCGGGCGATGGGGTCTCCCTCCTCGAGCACCCCCTGGGCCTCCTCGAGTTTCAACCGCAGGTTGCTCGCGACGAGATCGGCCAGGATACCCGGATTATCGATGTTCTCGGTAACCATCAGGATCTCGACCGGCATGTTCTTCAGGGAAAGGATCTTCTCGATCTTTTCCCGGCTGGCGCGCATGAGCGCCTCCACTTCGAGGGACCCTTCCCCCACAGCCCCCTCGACCATCCGCTCGATACGGACGCGCACCGTAGGTTTTGCCTCGATGAACTCTTCGATCCGGCCCTTGACCACGCCCTGGATCAGAATCTTGAGACGACCGTCGGGGAGCTTGAGCATCCGCATGATCATCGCCACGGTCCCCGTCCGATACAGGTCTTCGGGTTTCGGCTCCTCCAGAGACGGATCCTTCTGCGTCGCCAGGAAGATATACCGGTCGCGGCCGAGCGCTTCGTCCACCGCCGCTATCGAAGCCTCCCGCCCGACGAACAGGGGCAGCGTCATGTACGGGAAGATGACGATATCCCGCACCGGGAGAAGGGGGAGAACGCCCGGGATCTCCGGCGCGGACTCCTTGACTTCCTTGATCACTCCCTCTTCCTTCGCCGCGGGGACCTCGGTCTCCTGTTCGCCGCGTTCCCCTTCCTGCGGATCATCTTTCCGGATCGGATCGTCTGCCATGCCTGTTCTTCCCCCGCATTCTAGAAGACTATTGCTATCCCTCTTCCGTTACCACCGTGATGCGCCGCCTCTTCCCCCGCCGTTCTTCGCACTTGGGGATGCTGAGCACCAGAACACCGTCCTTCAACACCGCCCTCACAAGCCCCATGTTGAGGCAGCCGGTCGTCTCGAAGGTCCGCCGGAAATTGCCGAAGGTCCGTTCGAGGCAGAGGAAAGAGATATCGGGTCCGCACGGGTCCCGCTTCTTTTCCCCGACCACCTCGATATTCTCGCCCTGTACGAAGACGGCAATCTCATCCCCTCGAACCCCGGGCAATTCCACCCGGATGACCAGCTCACCGGCGTTCTCGTTGACGTCCGCGGGAGGGAGGAATGCCGGGTCGCCGAACGGCCCGAGAAACGTCACTCTTCCCACCCTTTCCTGGAGAACGGGATCTTCCCCCTCCTCCCATTTTTTCCTTTTGGACGTTTTGCTCATCGCTTTCTCCCCTTGTTCAGAAAAGCGCGAAGCCCGGGTCCCAGCTCCGGATCCTTCAACGCAAACGCGATATTGGCCATCAGGAACCCGAGCTTGTTCCCCGCATCGTACCGGATCCCCTCGAATTCGTATGCGAGCACCCGTTCCCGGGCGAGAAGCGAGCGGATCGCGTCGGTCAGTTGAATCTCTCCCCCCGAGCCGGCCCGGGTCGCCTCCAGGGCAGGAAAGATGTCGGCGGAAAGGATGTACCGGCCGATAATCGCCAGGTCCGACGGGGCCTTGGCGGGTTTCGGCTTCTCGACCATGTCCTGCACCTCGAATACTCCCTTTGCAACCCGGTTCCCCTTTATGATGCCATATCGGGAGACCTGATCCCGGGGAACACGCTGGATCGCCAGGACCGAGTCGGCGCTGTGTCGTTCGTAGATGTCGATCATCTGGCGCAGCACGGGAACCTTCGAGTCGATCACGTCGTCGGAGAGGATGACGGCGAAAGGCTCTTCCCCGACGAGATCCTTGGCGCGAAGAACCGCGTGGCCCAAGCCCAGGGGCATGTTCTGCCTCACGTAGAAGAAGTCGGCCATTTCGGTGATCTCACGCACCGCCGCAAGCTGGGCGCGGTCCCCCTTCTTTTGGAGGAGGGCCTCCAGCTCGTAGGCCACGTCGAAGTGGTCCTCGATCGCGTATTTCCCCCGCCCGTTCACGATGATCATGCCCCGCACGCCGGCGGCGCGCGCCTCCTCCACGCCATGCTGGATGAGCGGCTTGTCCACAAGCGGAAGCATCTCCTTCGGAGACGCCTTCGTCGCGGGAAGGAACCGCGTCCCGAAACCCGCCGCCGGAAACACCGCCTTTCGTATCATTGCGCCCTCTCCTTCCCGCCCTCTCCCCTGTCCTTCCCGAAGCGGAAGAAAAAATCCGACACCGCGGACCGGTCGCGGGTCCACAGCATTGCGGGCAGGTTCTCCCGGAATATCGACCCGTATCCCCTCGTGATCACCCTGTGGTCGAGCAGGGCGATCACTCCGAAATCGTCGCTTCTTCGCAACAGACGCCCGATCCCCTGGCGCAGAGCCAGCACCGCCTCGGGCACCTGGTACTCGGCAAAGGGATCTCCGCCCCTGTCCCGGATCGCCTGGATGCGGGCCATCACCACCGGATCGGTCGGCGGAGCGAAGGGAAGCTTGTCGATCACCACGCACCGCAGGGATTCCCCGGGAACGTCGATCCCCTCCCAGAACGTACCGGTACCGATCAGAACGGCGTCGGCATCCTCCCGGAACGCCCGGAGCAGATGCATCCGCGGAGACTCCCCCTGGACAAGCAGCGGGTGCGGAAGAACATCTCTCAATATCTCCACCAGCGCGCCGAGCGTTCGGTAACTCGTGCAGAGAATGAGCCCGCCGCCGCCGGATAACCCCAGGATTTCCGCGATTTCCGCTGCCGCAGATGTCGGAAACGCGTTGTCGCCGGGTTCCGGAAGGCCGGCAGGTACGTAAACCAGCGCTTTCCCAGCGAAGTCAAATTCATTATCCACGATCAGTTCCCTTGCATCAACCTCGGCAAGCCCCACCCGTTCCCGGAAATAGGAAAGGGTCCCGGAGACCGATAGGGTCGCGGACGTCAGAAGGACCGGGAATCCTCCGATCCACAATCCGTCGGCAAGGAGCGTCGCGACCTCGACGGGGGTCCTCTGGAGCGACACGGCGTTTCCTCTCCGTTCGCCCCACACGACGGCGGTCGCCGGCTCCGCTCGGTGGAGGGATGCGAAGTCCTCCACGAAGGAACCTACCCGGCGCAGGAGGGACTCCGCCTCACCCGAGTCGTCTCCGCCCAGGGACAGGGATACCGGGGTGGCGGATACGGCATGGGACAGTTCCTCCCCTGTCCGGAGAAGTTCCGCGGAAAGCCGGTCGAAGGTCCTGTCCGTTCCCGGCCGGGGGAGAAAGAATCTTCCGTCACCGCCCCCCACGGATCGGTACAGCGCATCCGCAGCCCTACGGAACTCTTCCGCTGCGGAAGGAACGAGCCGCCAGGCCTTCTCGTCCCTCGCAGCAGCGCGTTTGAGATCCCGGAACAGTTCCTGTGCACGCGCGAGCGTGACGGAGACCCCGAAGAAGGACGAGGCGGTCTCCTCGATGCCGTGGGCCTCGTCGAAAATCACGGCGTCGGCCGCAGGGAGGACTTCCCCTCCCCTGCTCCAGTCCCCTTTTCCTGCGGGGTCGGGAGCCCCCTCGCTTTTCCTTCGGACCGCCAGGTCGGCAAAGTAGAGGTGATGGTTCACCACCACCAGGTCCGCCGCATGGGCGCGGCGGCGGATTTCCGTCAGGAAGCACCGCTCGGTTTCCTGGCAGGACGAGGCATCGCAGGTCTCGCTCCGGGCGTTGACCTCCGACCAGGCATGGAAGTCGTCGGGGATGCCCGGACATTCGGAGAAGTCGCCGGTCTGCGTCGTCTCGGCAAAACGGCACATCCGCTCGTAATACCCAGCCTCCCGGGAAAACTCGAAGAGCGGCTCGGCGGAAAAACGCTTCCACCGGCGGCGGCAGAGATAATTTCCCCGCCCTTTCACCACGACGCAGGAAAAGGAGGCTCGCAACGTTTCCCGGACGAGGGGGACGTCGTTTTCGACGATCTGCTCCTGAAGCGTCTTCGTCCCCGTGGAGACAATTGCCTTTCGGCCCGACAGTACCGAGGGGACCAGATAGGCGAGCGTTTTTCCGCTGCCTGTCCCCGCCTCCGCCACCAGGATCTCTCCGCGGGCGAGGGACTGCGCCCATGCGGAGGCAAGCCGCAACTGGCCAGGCCTGGGCTCGAACCCGGCAAGCGCGCGGGCCAGTGGTCCGCCCACCGCAAACACCTCCCTCACCTCTTCTGCCCACCGGCGCTCCATGGGGGATCGGCTTACGGATCCGTGATCGGCACGAAGTTCCCGAGTTCGACGCCCATGAGGGAGACCTTTCGGTGCATCTCCCCGTCGGGTCCGAACTGGAACGTCCCGGTCACACCCCGGAACGTTCCCAGGATGGGGATCTTCTCCCGCGTACGTTTCCCCGCCGGTTGGGAATCCCGTTCGGCATCGAGGTGGAACGATTCCGCCAGCAGAAGGGCGGCGTCGTATCCCATGGCCTCGAAGCGTAAGGGCGCGCGCTCCATCGCTTCCTGGTACTCCTTGCGGAACTTCTCTCCCAGGAACCCCGGAATCGCACCGGCGTAATCCACGGAGAACACGGACCCTTCCACGGTCTCCCCGGCCTTTTCCAGGAGACTTTCGTCGCTCCAACCCGAAAACCCGGCCAGGGGAAGGTACACGTTGTAGAACCGAAGCTGGGAAGCGAGGAGAAACACTTTTTCCCACCGGTCCGCGATGACGATCGCATCCTGGGACAGATGCAACGCCCCTTTTCTTTTTTTCCGGGAGGACCGGGCAGCACTTCCGAACCCCTGCCGGATCGCCTCCGTAAAATCCGTCGTGTCCGGCCGGTAGGAAACAGTGCGGCCCACCCGGATGCGCACCTCCCCGGCAGCAGAGTTGACCGCGTCGGCGAATCCGCGGCCATAGCCGTTATC
>JBFKGZ010000072.1:0-12356 GCA_041633075.1 Candidatus Deferrimicrobiaceae bacterium
AGTATTATATTGCACGGTTATTCCGGGGGGATCCACCGTGCGCACTTCGGTCGCCGGGTAGGTTGTTTGGGGACAGGAGAAGGGGAGTCCGAACGGGCCGAAAACTATTTGCAAACAAATCCTTTTATCGAGGTGAAATGAGGAGTTTGCGGATCCGCTGTTGACGCCGGAAATCCCTTGCAGTCCGCGATGCAAGATTCGAATAGAATGATCCCATGAACCACATTGATAAAAGAGGGAGGGCAGAGGACCCATGGGGGAAAAACCACCCAAGCACTACCTGAGGCTAAAGGAGCAGTACCGGAAGGTTGTCGATGCCGTCGAGGGGCTGGGAAAGGCGGTGAAACTGGCGGGCCCCCTGGACGAGAAGACGGCCCAGTTGATCCAGCTCGCAGCCGCCGCGGCCATCCGCTCGGAAGGGTCGGTTCACAGCCACGTCCGAAGGGCTCTGGAAGCCGGCGCTTCGCCGGAAGAGATCCGGCACGCGCTGGTTCTTCTCACGTCCACGATCGGTTTCCCCACGGTCGCGGCAGCCCTTGCGTGGGCGGGGGATGTCCTTGACTAAACCGGGATCCATCGGATATATCCCGCGGAAAAGGATCCTGCGATGAAATCATCGGGACTTCCGTGGTTCGGCGCCCTGGGGCGGACGACGGTGACGTATTGACATGGATCGCCGATGGCGCTGTTCTGCTGAGCCACCACGATCGTCGGTAGGACAAATAGAGGCGCCCCGACAGGCACGGGGCGCCTCATAATCTTATCCCGTCATGAGGGAATGTGACGGGTAGCCCTTGCGCTCTTGCTCTAGTACTTGCTCTTCCCTCCGTGCTCCTTCTCCATGTGTCCCATCCCTTCGTGTTTGTAGACTCCCCACAGCTCGGTTCCCGGGTTCTGCTTTGTATGAACCGCGACACCGGCTTCCCCGTGTCCGATTCCCGCGAACAGATCCGTGACGGTTTTTCCCTTCCAGTCCCCGGCAAATTTATCCGGGGTGATGTCGCCTTCGGCAAGGGATCCCGAAAACTTGCCTTCCTTGAGGGATGGTCCACCCCCGGCAGAAGGATAGAGCCACGTGATGACCGGCCCGGGCTTTCCGCCTTCTCCTACCGCGTGGATGTGCGCCATCGTGACGTTTTCGATTCCGTCCATATGCAGTTTGTAGTGAATGGACGAGCCGTCCTTGGCCATCGTAAAGGTCGCTTCGCCCTTGGCGGTGGTTTTCACATCGGGGATGGCCGAAAGGGGTACCTGAAGCTTCACGTCGTCCATCTTTCCGTGGTGTTCCATCTTTTCGTGCATCTTTGCCAGGGACATGCCGGTTACGACAAATACGGATACGGCCAATACCATCAGCGGAACCAGTACGGTCTTGCGCATGGCTTGCTCCTTTGCTTTTTTGTCCTAGGGTTGGTGTAGTGCTCTGTACAATTGGATGTAAATTTCATCGTTCGGGTTTTTCTTTTTTCGGTTTTTTCTCCATTATTGCGTTTCCGCACGGGAATCTGCCTCCTGTACCGCCGAAGGCGTCAGGACGAGGGGGATGAGGAGCCCGGTGTGGCCGGTTCGACGCCCGGGTCGCCGGCGCCGACGTTGAACCCCGCGTCGACGTAGTGCACTTCACCGGTCACGCCGGAAGCCCAGTCCGAAAGGAGGTACGCGGCGGCGTTCCCCACCTCGTCCTGCGTCACGTTCCGTCGGAGCATGGCGCCGCGGGTGTTCTTCTCCATCAGTTTGTGGAAATCGCTCACGCCGGAGGCGGCCAGCGTACGGATCGGCCCGGCCGAGATGGCGTTGACGCGGATCCCTTCCGGCCCGAGATCGTGGGCCAGGTAACGGGTCGACGCTTCGAGGGCGGCCTTCGCCACGCCCATCACAGCGTAGTTCGGCACGGCGCGCACCGCCCCGAGGTAACTCATCGTCACCATGGAGCCCCCCGGTCCCATCAACCGGGCCGCCCGACGGGCGCAGGCAATGAAGGAGTAGGCGGAAATATCCAGCGCGAGATGGAAATCGGCGCGCGTGATCTCCCGGAACTTGCCTTTCATCGATTCCCTGTTGGCAAAGGCGATGGAGTGCACAAGGAAGTCGAGCCGCCCCCACAGGGCCTCGACCTTGGCGAAGAAACCGTCGAGCTGGGCATCGTCGCCGACGTCGAGCGGTTCGATGAAGCTCGAATGGATCGACTCCGCCAGGGGATGGACGCGTTTTTTCAGCGCCTCGCCGAGATAACTGAACCCGAGTTCGGCTCCCTCCCGGTGACAGGTCCTGGCCACGCCCCACGCGATGGATTTCTCGTTGGCGACGCCGAGGATCAGTCCTTTCTTGCCTTGTAGAATACCCACGAGCCCCCTCCCGGTTTTTCTCTCGCTCCAATCTTAACAGGGAGCGCTAAAAAGCGCACGCGGCGCGACTCCATGGAACAGCATGGCACAGATTTTCCGATCCACGGTGTCGAGAACGACGATGGCCGCATGGCCCATACCACGCTGGACGAAATTGACACCGGTCAAGGACTTATCCCGGATTTCGATGGACGATGGGTGAAAATCGGGGGAGGTGTTTGCATGGGCAAGGTCACGCTGGTTACCGGGGCGACATCCGGGATTGGGAAGGCTACGGTCCTCTTTTTGGCGAGCAAAGGGTACGAGGTGTACGGGGGGGCGCGGAATCTTTCCGATGGGGAGGCGCTGGTCGCCGAAGCGAAGGGACAGGGGATCCCCCTCAAGACCGTACCGTTGGACGTCACAAACGACGGTTCCGTCCGCACCGCCGTATCGCGCGTGGCAAAGGAGTCCGGACGGCTGGACAACCTCGTCAACAACGCCGGGTTCGGGTTCCTCGGGACGATGGAGGAGGCGACGGACTCGGAGATCCTGCGCCAATTCGATGTCAACGTCTTCGGCGTGGGTCGAATGTGCCGGGCCGCGCTTCCCCTGATGCGGGCCCAGCGGTCGGGGGTGATCGTCAATATCTCCGCTTGGCTCGGGAGGATGGGGTTCCCCCTGCTGACGTACTACAACGCGAGCAAGTACGCCGTCGAGGCAATCACCGATTCCCTGCGGTACGAAGTGGCTCCCTTCGGTATCCGGGTGCATTCCGTGCTGCCGGGCCTCTTCGGAACCGGCTTCGTGTCGAAGGGGCTGGTGGCGAATCCTGCGACCGTCTCCCCGGAGTCGCCGTATGCCGCGCTGGCGGACAAACTCGTCCCCGTGGTGGCCAAGAAGATCAACGAGGGGCCGGACCCCGTGGCGGTCGCGGAGGCAGTCCTCGGCGTGATCGAGGATGCCGGTTCCCCTATCCGCACCCCGGTGGGCGTTGAGGCGGAGACGTTCGTCCCGATGGCGAAACAACTTTCGGACGAGGCGTTTGAGGCGAAGGTGAAGGAGGTCTTCGGGCTGTAGATACCCTCATGCTGCAGGTTCGAGTAACCTGCCTCCCGCTTTTACGTCAACCGGGCGAAGGGAATTCTGCCGAAGTCCGTACGGAACGCAAACCCCGTACAGACAACCTCCCTTTTCGGGGTGAAAGAGGGGTTTGCCGGATCCGCTGTGGACGCCGGAAACCTCTTGCAATATGATAACGCTCCTTTTGGACGCGCCCTTCACGGGAGTCGCATGGAGCACGGGACTGCGTCTTAAATGATCCGCCGAGTTGTCCGAACAGGGATTCCCTGCCAAGTGAAATAACCACCTGACGTAACTGGTATTTCCCGAGAGACGCCGCGGAGGTCACTGGTCCGGACCGGGATGTCCGGTTTGGCGAGCGCAGTGGTGCCGTCCCCGGCACGTCCCGGGTCACCGCCTCCATATCCACATCCTCCTCTGCGATCCGCTCGTTTTTCCAATTCCCGCAAGACGCTACCTTCCTTGGTTCCCGGGCATCTTATGCGCAGTTACCCCCGATGCTTATTACAGGAGAGAGAGCCAGGAATACGCGAAAGGAAAACCGATTGTGGTCCCCGCGAACGAGGGACGGAAAATGTTCGCGCTCGGCAACGAAGTCAGGCTCAAATTATCCAGCTCCGGAACGGAGAGGAGATCCGCCATGAAAAGAACGTTCCTATATGAGGTGTTGATCCTTGTTGGTATCCTTGCGGCGACGGCGTTTGCCCATGACGACAGATCAGGTGTGACACCGCCGGATCCGGCAATCGTCTCCGGCGAGAAGCTGGGAACTGTTATCCTGCCATTCTCTTGCAGCGAAGCCTCCAATGAACAGGGAAAACGCGGTCTCGCCCTGTTGCATCACATGACGTACGAGGGTGCTCGCGCCGCTTTTGTCGCTGTCAACGAAGCGGATCCGGACTGCGCCATGGGGTACTGGGGGCAGGCGATGAGCTATATCCATCCGCTTTGGTCGGACCCGCCCGGCGAGGCCGATTTCGAAAGCGGCAAAGCGCTGGTGGCCGAAGCCCGAACCCGGGCGAAGAACGAGCAGGAGCGAGCCTATGTCGCAGCCGTAGGGGCCTACTACGCGCAGGGCCGCGACCGCTCCGAAGAGGCAAACCTGACCGGTTTCGCGGAAGGTTGGCGCAAAGTACACGAGCAGTTTCCGGATGACCCGGAGGCGGCCTGTTTTTTTGCCCTCACTCATATGGCCACCGCCAGTCCGGCGGACAAGAGCTACGCCAAGCAGAAGCACAGCGCTTCGGTCGTCAAGCAGGTGCTGGAGCGCATTCCCGATCATCCCGGTGCCCATCATTACACCATTCACGCCATGGACTACCCGCCTCTGGCCTCGGATGCCCTGGCGGTGGCGCGCCGCTATGGCGAAATCGCCCCGGAGGTTCCGCACGCGCTTCACATGCCCGCCCATATTTTCACCCGGCTCGGTCTGTGGCAGGAATCGATCTCCATGAATCGGCGCTCAGCCGACGCCGCCCGCAATAACCCGGCGGACGGCAAGATCTCTCTGCACTACCTGCATGCCCTGGACTACCTGGCCTATGCCTACCTGCAGCGCGGGGAAGATCCCAAGGCGAAGGCTATTCTTGACGAACTGACTGCCCTCAAGGGGCCGTATCAGGCACACACGGCATCTGCGTACACCTTCGCAGCCGTACCCGCCCGAATTGCCCTGGAGCGTCAGCAATGGACAACGGCCGCCACCCTCGAAGCGCAGACACCGAGCGACTATCCCTGGGAGACCACCCCGGCGATGGAGGCGATAACCTATTTCGCCAGAGGCCTCGGTGCCGCCCGCAGTGGCGACAAGGGGAAGGCCCGCAACGCGATCGATAAATTGGCGACGCTTGAAAAGCGGGCCGCGGAAACCTCCGGATACTGGGCAAAGCAGATCGAAATTCAGCGTGTGTCCGTCGAGGCCTGGCTGGCGTATCTGGGGGGCGATAAGGTAGAGGCTCTGAAGACCATGCGCAAGGCGGCGGCGATGGAGGCGGCCACGGAGAAGCATCCCGTTACCCCGGGAGAAATTCTGCCCGCCCACGAGTTGCTGGCCGATATGCTCTTTGAGATGGGCCGCTACCAGGAGGCGCAGACGAACTACCAGACTGCACTGGAGCGCAGCCCGAATCGCTTAAATAGCATTTACGGTGCGGGGCGGTCCGCCGAACTGGCGGGAGACAAGGGGTCGGCGGCTCTCCATTATGGAAAGCTCGTCGAAGTCGCTGCGGCCGACGCCGAGTTGATACCGTTGCAGCAGGCTAAGGTTTTTCTAGGGAAAAAGTGAGGCTCCATCCGGCGCGCCCTTAGCGGACGCCGGAGAGAGCATTTGCCTACGAACGGCAAATTGAGGGGGTCACCGCAATGCGCGGTGGCCCCCTCTTGTTGCGTCTTGTATTGGGTTGTCCAAAAAATAAAAACCATACAGTAGTAAGCCGCGAAATCTCGAGGGTTTGGTGGGGAAACCCGTGGTGGTTCAAGCACTCCCTTTGGCACCGTCGCAATGCTGCGGTAAGTTGATATCTGCAAACACCATTTTCGGGGCGAACGGGAGCTTCCCTGTTCAGGAGGAATTCCATGAATCTCTATCGGATGCTGCTCGAACGTGCTTCGGCAAACCGGCCGCTGCGCATCGGCATGATCGGCGCAGGCAAGTTCGGTTCGATGTACCTGGCCCAGGCAAAACACACGCCGGGCATTCATATAACGGGCATTGCCGATCTGTCGCCGGATCGCTCCCGGAGCTCGCTCGCCCGGACGGGCTGGCCGGCGGATCGGTATGCCGCGACGTCCTTCTCGGCAGCCGTGCGGAGCGGCACGACGTTCCTAACCGAAGATGTGCAGGCTCTGCTCGCGGCGCCCGAGATCGACATCGTCATCGAGTCCACCGGCGACCCGGCTGCCGGCATCCGGCACGCGCGCGGCGCTTTTTCGCATCGCAAGCATGTGGTGATGGTGAATGTCGAGGGCGATGCGCTGGCCGGCCCGCTGATGTCGAGAAAAGCGGCAGAGGCCGGTGTCGTCTACTCGCTTGCCTACGGTGATCAGCCGGCGCTGATCTGCGAAATGGTCGACTGGTGCCGTGCGGCCGGCTTCGAAGTCGTTGCCGCGGGCAAGGGCACGAAATATCTTCCGGTATACCATACGTCGACGCCGGATACGGTCTGGCCGTATTACGGATTTTCGCCGGAAACGGTTGCCGCCGGCGACTTCAACGCGCAGATGTTCAATTCCTTTCTCGACGGTACGAAGAGCGCGATCGAAATGGCCGCGGTCGCGAATGCCACCGGGCTCACTCCGGACCCGGACGGTCTGCATTTTCCGCCGTGCGGCGTTGATGATCTGCCGAAGCTGCTGTGTCCGCGGGAGGATGGCGGCCAGCTGCATCACGCCGGCCAGGTGGAAGTGATCTCGAGCCTGGAACGGGACGGCCGGCCGGTGTTCCGCGACCTGCGCTGGGGCGTCTATGTCACGTTCCGCGCGGGGAGCCCGGAGGGGGAAGAGTATGTCCGTCGTTGTTTCCAGGAATATGGCTTCAGCACCGACCCGTCGGGCCGCTACTCTGCACTGTACAAGCCCTACCATGCGATCGGCCTCGAACTCGGCATCAGCGTGGCCTCGGTCGGCCTGCGTAACGAAGCCACCGGCGCTGCTGACGCTTGGCGCGGCGATGTCGTCGCGACCGCGAAACGGAAGCTCGCTGCAGGAGAAACGCTTGACGGCGAAGGAGGGTACACGGTCTACGGCAAGCTGCTGCCGGCCGAGCTGTCGGTGCGGTTGGGCGGACTGCCGCTTGGTCTTGCCCATGGCATCAAACTCAAACGCGAGGTCGCCGCGCATGGGCAACTGAGATGGGATGATGTCGTATACGATGCCGCCGATCCCGCTGTCGTCTTCCGCAAGGAAATGGAACGCACGTTCGGCAGTACGCGGTGATGACGGAGCAAATAGCCGGCCCCCCAAAAATCGGTCCGAGGTGTATTCATGCTTTTCAGGCCAACAGAGGAGGAGGGGTGATGGGGAGAGCAGTACGGACCGCAAACCCCGCGCAAACGGATTCCCCCTGCCAATAGATCCCCGGCTCGGCCGGGTGGGGGGAATATTTCTCGAGAACGAATCCCGTATAATTCGCCGATCACCCAACAAGAAGAAGGTCAGCGGAAGGAGGAACAGGCAAAACGCCTGTCAGGAGGCTCATCATGCCTGCCCATGCTCATATAGTGACAAACAGGGGGGATCAAGTCGCAGTCAATGAGGCAGAGATAGCGCATTTTAACAACACTTTGCGCGGCGATCTGATCACTTCGGAGGACCCGCGATACGAGAAGGCGCGAAAAGTATGGAACGGCCTGATCGACAAGCGCCCGGGGCTCATCGTCCGGTGCACGGGTGCAGCAGATGTAATAACCGCGGTCAACTTCGCCCGTGAGCACGACCTCGTGATCTCGGTACGGGGAGGCGGGCACAACGTGGCAGGGACCGCCGTTTCCGAGGGCGGTATGGTGATCGACCTCTCGCGGATGCGGAGCGTCCGGGTGGACCCCGAACGGCGAAGCGTCCGCGTCGAGGGAGGGGCGACGCTCGGGGACATCGATCACGAGACCCAGGCATTCGGCCTTGCCGTGCCCATTGGCCTTGTCTCCGCGACCGGTATCGGGGGGTTCGCCCTGCACGGGGGATACGGGTGGCTCCTGCGGAAGTTCGGCCTGGCAGTCGACAATATCCTCGCAGCGGACGTTGTGACCGCGGACGGACGGCTGTGCAAGGCGAGCGCCGGAGAGAACGAAGATCTTTTCTGGGCGATCCGCGGCGGCGGCGGGAACTTCGGCGTCGTGACCTCCTTCGAATTCCGCTGTCATCCGGTGGGACCGCAGGTGTGGTTCGCGGCGCCGTTCTATCCTCTCGCGAAAGCCGAGGAGGGCCTTCGGTTCTTCCGGGACTTCATGGAAGAGGCCCCCGAGGAACTGAGCGCGATCGCCGTTCTCTGGAGCGCGCCGACCGACCAACACTTCCCGGAGCAGGCGCGCGGGGCTCCGGTTCTCATCCTGGCGGCCTGCTACAGCGGTTCCGTGGAAGATGGGGAGCGGATCACGCGTCCGCTCCGGGAGTTCGGCTCCCCGATCGCCGACCTGAGCGGACCCATGAGATTTCTGGATGTTCAACGGTTTTTCGATCCCGATTATCCCGACGGGCGGTTGTATTACTGGAAGTCGCAATACACGCCCGAGATGAACGATGCGGTGATCCGCCTGGCGGTTGCCCATGCCGCGGGGCGTCCCTCGCCGCTCTCCTCGATCGACATCTGGGCCCTGGGGGGCGCTGTCGACCGGATGGCCCCGGGGGAAACAGCTGTCGCCTGGCGGAATGCGCCGTTCCTGTACACCATCGAGTCGAACTGGGACGATCCCGGGGCGACGGAGACGAACCTTGCGTGGACACGGAAGTCCTTCGACGAGATGAAGCGCCTGACGAAGGGGGGGACCTACCTGAACTTTCCCGGTTTCGCCGAAGAGGGGGAGGACCTCGTGAAGAGCACGTACGGGGGGAACTACGGGCGCCTTCGGGCGGTCAAGGCCAAGTACGACTCCGGAAACCTCTTCCGCGGGAATTTCAACATCAGGCCCTGACCTTGCCCGACGTCGACCAGGTCGGGGCCGGTTGAATGAAGATCACATGACGATCCGGCTCCGACCGCATTGCTCGGGTCGAATCAGCTGTTAAGCGCGATTAGCCACAACAGCAGGCAAGGAGGAAGACATGACGAATAAACAAGCCAGAAAGATCCAGGAGTTAAAAAGTGGCTTCAAGGGAGAGGTTGTTCTTCCGAGCGACGGTGGCTACGAAAGCGCGCGTAAGATCTGGAACGCGATGATCGACAAGCGCCCCGCGGTTATCGCTCGCTGCGCCACCACGTCGGACGTCGTCCGCGGGGTGAACTTCGCGAGGGACAACGGGCTCTTGCTCGCCGTCCGCGGCGGAGGGCACAACATCGCCGGTAATGCCGTGTGCGACGACGGGCTCGTGATCGACCTTTCGAAAATGAAGGCCGCGCGAGTTGACCCCGCCGGGCGCCGGGTTACGATCGAAGGTGGTGCCACGCTCGGGGACCTCGACGCCGCCACCCAGGCCCACGGCCTCGCCACGGTGGTCGGCATCAATTCCACCACCGGCATCGCCGGGCTGACGCTTGGCGGGGGTTTCGGCTGGCTCAGTCGTAAGTACGGCATGACCGTTGACAACCTTGAGTCCGCCGAGGTCGTGACCGCGGCCGGTGAGGTGGCGCGCGTCAGCGCCAACGAGCGCCCCGACCTCTTCTGGGCTCTCCGGGGCGGCGGAGGCAACTTTGGCGTGGTCACCCGCTTCGAGTTCCGGCTCCACCCAGTTGGCCCTGACGTGCTGAGCGGACTCATCGTGTACCCGATCTCCGAGGCGAAGGCGGTGCTGCAGCAGTACCGTGATTTCCTCGCAAAGGCGCCTGAGGATCTCACGGTCTGGACCGTCCTGCGCCAGGCGCCGCCACTGCCGTTCCTCCCCGAGAAGGTGCACGGCAAGGAGATCATCGCGCTTGCGCTGATCTATGCGGGTGATCCGAAGCAGGGTGAGCCGCTCATCGAGCCGTTGCGCAAGTTCGGCACCTCCCTGGGCGAGCACGTCGGCGTCCAGCCGTACGTGGCTTGGCAGCAGGCCTTCGACCCACTGCTCACCCCCGGCGCCCGCAATTATTGGAAATCCCACAATTTTTCGACGCTCAAGGACGGGCTCTTCGACGCCGTCATCGCGTACACCCTGAAGCTGCCGTCACCTCAGTGCGAGATCTTTATCGGCGCCATCGGGGGTGCCACCACACGGCCGGCCCCGGACTCCGCGGCTTACGCCCACCGCGACGCCCAGTTCGTCATGAACGTCCACGGCCGCTGGGAGGATCCGGCTGACGATAAGCGCTGCATCGGCTGGGCGCGCGACTTCTTCAATGATTCGGCGCCCTTTGCCAGCGGTGGCGTCTACGTCAATTTCCTCACTGCCGACGAAGGCGATCGCGTGCGCTCCGCCTACGGCCCGAACTACGATCGTCTCGTCCAGCTGAAGCGTCAGTACGACCCGGACAACCTCTTTCGCATGAACCAGAATATAAAGGCGGCCTAGAAGAACAGGATGCTCCTAACAACAGGTTGCAGCGGACGACGCTATCGCAACGCCGCTGTGACCTGCCCCGCCGTTTTAAGACAAACTGGGAGAGGGGATTTCTTCCTGGGGGACCCGAACTGACTGCAAACCCCGTGCAAACAACGGCCCTTTCCGGGGTGAGAAAGCGGGTCTTCGGATCCGTTGTTGACGCTGGAATCCCCTTGCAGTGAGATGACTTTCCTCTCGGACGCGGTCCTAACGAATGCGGGATAGAGCACTTGCCCATCAACTGATGAGGAACCCTCCCGCATCCCGCCGTCTTCTAAAGCCTTCTTAGCCGGTTAGGTTCTGAGCCAGGTGGACAGGAGGTGACAGATTGGGACAGAATGTGACACGGGACCGCAAACCCGGTGGAAACAGCTTCCAACGGTGAGGGTTGTGCCACTCGGATACGAGTGGACCAATCACGGGGGCTGGCCACAGGGTCTTTTAAAACGCCCGGGGGGGTCCTCGAGCTGCCGGCGGGCCACCATCGAGAGAACGGGGACCGAGATCGGGAATGAAATCAAATTTCGGATGTGAAGCGACACTCTCTCCCATAACCGGCGGACGACTGATCGTCTCCCTGCTTGCCGGCGTGATCCTCCTTTTGATCGCGTTGGCACCTGTGCCGGCGCAGGCCGAGGTGTCCCTCACGCATATGGCCCGCATCGAAGCGACGGGGGCGGCAACGTACGACGATACTCTCGCCCTTTTCCAGGGGTACCTTTCTCTGGGGCTTATTCCCGAAGCGGCGTCGCTTCTCGAGCGGAGGGTCCGGACGATGACACTTCCGACCCCGGCGGCGGCTACGCTGTTCGATGTTCTCGTCGATGCCCAGGCCCGCTTCGACTCCCCCGAGCGTCTCATCGCCGTCTGCGAGACCGCCATCCTCAACGGCGGCCAGACCCCGAAGGTTCTGTATTTCTACGGCACGGGATTGCGGAGCCTCCGAAGCCGCCATGGGGAGGCTTCCGGGGTTCTCGCACGGGTGGAACCGGGCAGCCCGTACCACCTCCTCGCTTTGTATTCCCTTGGCCAGATCGCCGCGGGACGCCGGGATCTCGCCGCTGCAGAGAAGCTTTTCCGCCGGGTGGAGCAGGAGGCCGGAGGACCGGGCGGGAACGGCAATCTCGCCCGGAGGGCCGCCAGATCGAGGTCGCAGATCCTGATCGCGACCGGGCGCGGTGCGGAGGCGGTACCGGTGTTCGAGGCCCTGATGCGGGAGGAGAACGATCCGATCGATCGGATCGGCCTCGCCTCTGCCGGGACCGATCCCGTCTCCGCCCTGGAGCGGCTGCCCCCGGAGATGACATCGGGGCTTCCCCTGAAGGAGCGGATCCAGTACCTCCTCCTCCTCGGGGGGCTGGGGCGGGAAAGCGGACGGCATGCGCTTGCGGTCGAAACCCTGGCACGGGCGGGGAGGGAACTTGAGGAGGCCATTTCCCCGGCGTCGCCTCCTCCCCCGGAATTCCGGGCCGGCTCCGACACCCTGGAGTCTCTCCGGCTCCAGATCGAAAGGCTGCGGTCGCTCCGGCAGAGGATGGAATCCACGGAGGCGCGTACGGAGGAGACGGTCCGGACCTTTCTCGATGCCGGGACGAATCCACCGGCAGGGGTGCTCGTGACCTACTCTCTCCCCGAGACGCCCGCAAGCCCGGTGACGCTCCGGTTCCGCGATGCCGCCGGCCGGCTGGTGCGGGAGTTCTCGAGCGAGCCGTCCACCGGGCCGAACGGGAAGCCGGAGCGGCGGGTGCCGAGATCGGCCGGCCTGAACCGGTTCGTATG
>JBFKGZ010000073.1:0-12244 GCA_041633075.1 Candidatus Deferrimicrobiaceae bacterium
CACGGAAGAGGCCCGGTTACGCCGCCACGCATACCTGGAGACGATTGCCGACAGCGTGGTGGAGGCCATCCGGTACTACGGGGATAACGGCGCGCTGGCCCGCGCGGGCTCGTGAGGGACCCCGTGTCCGTTCCCCTCTTCCGCTCGGAAACCGTTCTGCCGGGCCTGTCCGACGGCGACCTCGTCGACTATCTCAAATCCTACCTGGCCGGGACGCTCGCCGCGGTGCGCGAAGAGCAGCGGTTGGGGACCGCGGGGGGCAACGTCGCCTGCCATACGCTTGCCGACGCGATGGACAACGTGCTGCGCGCCCTCCATGACCGTGCCCGGGAGAAGTACCTGGCCTCCTCGACCGACCTGAATTACCGGATGGCGGTCATCGCCGTCGGCGGGTACGGGCGGCAGGAGCTGTGCCCGAAGTCGGATATCGACCTGCTCTTCCTCCATTCGTACAAATCGGACCCGTACGTGGAGGAGGTGACGGAGCGGATCCTGTACCCTCTCTGGGACCTGGGTCTGGATGTGGGGTACAGCGTCCGCAACCTCAAGGAGACGTTCAAGATGGCGGCGGCGGACGATTCGATCCGGACGGCGCTCATGGATTTCCGTTTCGTCGCGGGGCAAGAGGGGTTCTTCCGGGAATCGGCGCGCGAGATGGAGAAGTTCCTCTTCTTCTCGGACGCCGACCGGTTCATCGGTAAGAAGCTCGACGAGATGCGGAAACGACACGCGAAATACGGGGAGACGGTCTACGTGCTGGAGCCCAACGTCAAGGAGGGGAAGGGGGGCTTGCGGGACCTTCACTCCGCCCTGTGGGTGGCGCGCGTCAAATACAAGTGCCGGAACCTGAACGAACTGCGCAACAAGGGGGTGGTCGGCGAGAAGACCGTCCGGGCGATCGAGCACGCCCAGGACTATTTGCTCCGGATACGGAACGAGCTGCACTTTCTGGCGGGCAAGAAGACCGACGTTCTCTCCTTCGAGGTCCAGGACCCCATGGCCGAAGTCTTCCGGTACCGGGACCGCGGAAGGAACCTGGCGGTGGAGCGGTTCATGCGGACCTACTACATGAACGCCGCCATCACGGTAGCCCTGGCCGAGGAACTCCTGGAGCAGGTCGACCGCCATCTCATGGAAGGGCTCCGCAAGCCCCTCTACTCCCTTCAGAAGAAGAAAATCGGAGGGGTTGGCGTCCTGTACAAGGGAAAGCTCAGCACCCTGGCAGGTGTCTCGTTCCAGGAGGAACCCCTGCGGATCCTCGAGTTCTTCCGGGCCATGCAGAAGACCCGGGCCGTCCCCACGGCGCATGCCAAGCAGAGCATCCAGAGGGCCCTTTCGTCTCTGGGGCACGAATTTGCCCGGGACCCGAGGGCGACGAAGTTGTTCCTGTCGATCCTGTCGGACCCGCACTACCTGCACGAGACCCTGCTGGCCATGCACGAATGCCGGTTTTTGGGAAGGTTCATTCCCGAGTTCGCCTCCCTCTCCTTCCTCGTGCAGCGCGACATCTATCACGTCTACACCGTGGACATACACCTCATCCTGGCCGCGAGCATCCTCCCCGGCCTCGCGGGGATCCGGCAGCGTACAAGCGAGGAGGAGGCGTTTCTCGCCATCTACCGGTCGATCCCGCGGAAGGATCTTCTCGCGCTCGCGATCCTGTGCCACGACATCGGGAAGGGGAAGGGGCACGGCCATTCGCGCATCGGCGCGCAGATCATGGCGCGCATCGGGAAACGGATGGGGCTTGCACGGGACGAGATCGATGACCTCGCCTTCCTCGTGGAGCACCACCTCCTGATGGCGCACGTTTCCCAGCGAAGGGACATGCACGACATCGAGCTGATCGTCCGCTTCTGCGAGACGGTGGATACGCCGGCGCGGCTCGACATGCTCTACCTTCTCACGTACGCCGACATGCGTGCCGTGGGTCCGGAGGTGTGGACCCAGTGGAAGGCGATGCTTCTGCTCGAGCTGTACGAGAAAGCGAAAAACGTCCTCGAGACCGGAAGGCTCAAGCGGCCGTTCACGGAGCGGGCGAGGCAGCGCCGCGAACAGGTGGCCGAGATGCTTTCGCCGTTTCCGCCCGCCGTGGTCTCGGAATACCTCTCCCGGTTCGACGACCGGTATTTTCTGGGGACGCCAGACGATCGGTTCGCCGACCACCTGCGCATCCTGTCCTCCTACGAGAGCCCCACCCCGCGGGTAGAGACGTTCGACTCCCCCCAGTTCGGCACGTCGGAACTGATTGTCGTCTGCCCCGACCAGCACGGCCTCTTCTCCAAGATCGCCGGTACGATTTCGGCAAACGGGATCAACATCCTGAACGCCACGATCGCGACGTCGGGCGACGGCGTGGCACTCGACACCTTTTTCGTGACGTACATGGGGAAAAGCCTGAAAGACAATCCGAAGAAGGAGCGTGTGGCCGTCGACCTCTCTGCCGTCCTGCGCGGGGAAATCGATGTCGGGGAACTGATCGCCGAGAGGAAGGTCGCCCGGTTCTCCCGGGAGAAAGTGGCCAAGTTCCGCCCTACGCACGTGGTCTTCGACAACTCGGTTTCCTCCCGATTCACCGTGGTCGACATCTTCACCTACGACCGCATCGGCCTCCTCTACGACATCACCCGCACGCTCGCTGTCCTGGGGCTCGATATCGTCCTGTCGAAGATCTCCACGAAGGCGGACCAGGTGGCAGACGTCTTCTACCTCATGGACAGTGACGGGAAGAAGATCGTCCACCCGGAACGGATCGAGGAGATCCGCCAGGCGCTCCTCGAGGCGATCGGCGACTGAGGGGGGCGGACGATGAAGGCGGGGATCCTGTCCGACTCCCACGACCAGAAGAGCATCGCCGAAGACGCCCTCGCCCTCTTCCGGGAGGAGGGAGTCGAGGTGATCCTGCACCTGGGCGACGTCTGCCGCCCTGAGACGATTGCCGCGTACCGGGCGTGCGGAATCCCGCTGATCGGCGTCTACGGAAACAACGACTCCGACAAGGAGGGATTGCAAGCCGTTTCCGGAAACGGTTTCCACCAGGGCCCCCACATGCCCGAGATCGGCGGGCGACATGTCCTCATGGCCCACTCCTTCGACGAGCTCCAGGAGGAGATCGGCGAGGGGGGCAGGTTCGACCTGATCCTCTTCGGCCATACGCACCGGCCGCTGACGATGCGCATCGGGCGGGCCCTGATCCTGAACCCCGGCGAGGCATGCGGGTTCGTAAGCGGGAAAGCGACCTGCGGCTTGGTCGATCTCGACAAGATGGAGGCGAGCATCCGCGAAATCCGGTCCGGTGCCGCGAATGGGCGGGATCTGTCGGTGGACGTCGCCCGGCATCGCCGGATACGGTAGGGGGGCATGAACATCGACGCCCTCGCAGACGCCTTCCTCCTCCACCTCCGGACCGAGCGGCGGCTTTCCCCCAATACCGTCGAGGCGTATGGCTTCGACATGCGGCGGTTCGCCTCGCACCTCCTCTCCGCGGGAGCCGGGCTGCCGTCCTTCTCCCGTTCCGACTTCCTCTCGTTCCTTTCCGCTCTACGGGACAAGGGACTCTCGGCGCGCAGCGTCGCCCGCCACGTCTCCACGGTCCGGTCGTTCTTCCGCTACCTTGTCCGGGAAGGGCTCCTGCCCGCAAGCCCGATCGCAGACGCCCGGGGGCCGAAGATCGGGCGCCCCCTTCCCAACTACCTGACCCATTCCGAAGTGGAGAGTCTTCTGTCCGCCCCCGACCGGGACACGCCCGAGGGGATGCGGGACCGGGCCATGCTCGAACTCATGTACGCATCCGGCCTGCGTGCCACGGAGGTCGTGTCCCTTCGGCTCGAGAACGTGGACGGGAACGCCGGGTTCCTCCGCGTGGTCGGCAAAGGGGGGAAGGAACGTGTCGTCCCCGTTGCGCAGCCCGCACTCGAGACGCTCCAGGAGTACGTGAAACACGGGCGGCCCCGGTTCCTCAGGAAGAAGGCCGCGGGCAACCACCTGTTTCTTTCCCGGCTGGGACGGCCGATCACCCGGCAGACGCTCTGGAACCGGATCGGCCGGTGGGCGAGGGAGGCCGGAATCCGCGGGCCGATCTCCCCGCACACGTTGCGCCACTCCTTCGCCGGGCACCTTCTGGCGGGTGGAGCGGACCTGCGGGCGGTGCAGGCTATGCTCGGGCACGCCGACATCTCGACCACCCAGATCTATACGCACGTGACGGCGGAACGGCTCCGGGAGATCCACCGGAAGCACCACCCGAGAGGGTAAGTTTCTCGTGGAAGTCATCACCACCCACATCAACGCGGACTTCGATACCATCGCCTCGATGCTGGCGGCCCGCAAGCTCTATCCCGGGGCCGTCCTGGTGCTTCCGGGCGCTAAGGAAGAGACGGTCAAGGGGTTTCTCCTCCAGTCGGCCCTGTACGCGGTAGAGATGAAAAAGGTCCGCGAGATCGACCTGGAAAAGGTAACTCGGCTGATCCTCGTGGATATCCGGAAATCGTCGCGGATCGGCCCGTTCCGGGCGCTGATCGGCAAGCCAGGCGTGGACATCCACATCTACGACCACCATCCGGAGGGAGAGGCCGACATCGAGGGAAGCCTGGAGGTGATCAAGAAAGTCGGATCGACCACGACGATCCTCGTGGAGATCCTGAAAGAGCGGGGCATCCCGATCACGGCGGACGAGGCGACGGTGATGATGCTGGGGATCTACGAGGACACGGGGTCGCTTTCCTTCCCCTCGACGACGGTTCCGGACTACTTCGCCGCGGCGCACCTACGGTCCTGCGGCGCCGACCTGGGGGCGGTGGCGGACATCCTCGCCAAGGACTTCACTGCCGAGCAAATCTCGCTCCTGTACGACCTCATCCAGTCGTCGAAGACGTACACCATCCATGGGGTGGAGGTGGTCATCGCGGAGGCCCGGCGGGAGGAGTACGTGGGGGACCTGGCCGTCCTGGTCCACAAGCTGCGCGACATGGAGGCGATCAGCGTCCTCTTCGCCGTCTGCCAGATGGGGGACCGGGTCGTCCTGGTCGCGCGCAGCCGCAAGCCCGAGGTGGACGTCGGGATATTGATGCGCGAGTTCGGCGGCGGTGGGCACCATTACGCGGCGTCGGCCACGGTCAAGGACGCAACGATCTTCCAGATCCGCGAGAAGATCCTTTCGACCCTGGCGGAAAAGATCATAGCGCGGCGCACCGCGGCCGACCTCATGGCCTCCCCCGTGCGGCATGCCACCGTCGAGAACACGATGACCGATATCCACTACCTCCTGACCCGCTACAATATCAACGCCGTCCCGGTCATTAAGGGAGGAGAGGTAATCGGCATCATCACCAGGCAGGTGATCGAAAAGGCTCTATTTCACGGACTTGGGGGCGAAAGTGTAGAGGAATACATGAATGACGATTTCGACATCGTGGCGCCCGGGGACGGGATCGAGCGGGTCCAGGAGATCATCATCGGGAAGAACCAGCGGCTGATCCCGGTGGTCTCCGAGGGCAAGGTAAAGGGGATCATCACCCGGACCGGGTTCCTTCGATTCCTCCATGACGTGCGGGACGTGGTGCCCCCGGATCCCGGAGAGGACATCCCCGCGGAAGGGGCACTTGCCCGGCGCAAGATGGTCCAGAAGCTGATGCAGGAGCTCCTTCCGGACCGGATGCTCTATCTTCTGGCCGGTGCCGGGGTGGTGGCGGAGCGCCTCGGGATGAAGGCGTACATCGTCGGGGGGTTCGTGCGGGACCTGGTGATGCGCCATCACAACCTCGACGTCGATATCGTGATCGAGGGGGACGGGATCGCCTTCGCGGAGGACTTCTCGCAGGAGTACACGTGCCGGGTGCGACCTCACCACAAATTCGGGACGGCGGTCCTCGTTTTCCCGGACGGCTACAAGTTCGACGTCGCCACGGCGCGGGTGGAGTATTACCGGGAGCCGGCTGCGCTTCCCACCGTCGAGTACAGCAGTCTGAAGCTGGACCTGTACCGGCGGGACTTCACGATCAACACCCTGGCCGTGCGGCTGAACCCCGGCGTGTTCGGAGAACTGATCGATTTCTTCGGGGCGCAGCGCGACATCAAGGAAAGGGTGCTGCGCATCCTCCACTCCCTGTCCTTCATCGAGGACCCCTCCCGGATCCTCCGGGCCACGAGGTTCGAGCGCCGGTTCGGCTTCGCGATCGGCCGGCACACCCAGAACCTCATCCGCAACGCGGTCCGGCTCGACCTGATCGCGCGGCTGCCCAAGCCTCGGCTGTTCAGCGAGCTGGAGTTGATCCTCAAGGAGGAGGAGCCCGTCGGGATCCTGAAGCGGCTTGCCACCTTCGGCATCGGTCCCTCCCTCCACCCGAAGATCACCCTCGACAAGGACCAGATCGCCCTGCTCGAGGACACCTCCGAGATCCTCGTGTGGTTCTCCCTTCTCTTCCTGGAGGAGAAGGTGGAACGGTGGTCGGTCCTGTTCCTGTCGCTCTTGAACCCTCTGTCTCCCGAGGAGGCGAAACAATTCGCCGGCGAATTAGGAGCGGGCCGGAGGCTTCGGGACCGGGTTCGCTTTGCCAAAGACGAGGCACCCGACATCACACACAGGCTTCTGTCCGCCCGGGTCCTCTCGCGGAAGTTCATCTACGACTGCCTGAACCCGCTGCCGAATGAGGTAATCCTTTACCTTATGGCAAAGGCGAAACATAATGATATCAAAAGGTATATTTCCCTTTATTTTACCCAGCTCAAGTACGTGCGGCCGTTTCTTACGGGGAAGGACCTCAAGGAACTGGGGTATCCGGCCGGTCCCCTCTACAGGCAGGTCCTGGACGAGGTTCTCGAACGAAAGTTCGTGGGGGAACTGCGAACGAAGGCCGACGAGATGTCGTTCGTACTCACGCGATTTCCCAAGTTGTAACTTCCCCGCAATCTGCCGGGGTCACCCCGTTTGCGCCCCCGATCTGCTAAGATACATACTTTGAGAGGAGAGAGGTTTCGTGTTGCCTGATATTGCTTCGTTTCTGCACAGGATATCCGTCGAAGCGCTTCCGCTTGTGCTCGCCATCACCTTCCATGAGGCGGCGCACGGGTACGTGGCGCTGAAAAAGGGAGATCCGACCGCCCAGATGCTCGGTCGGGTGACGCTCAACCCCCTGGCGCACATCGACCCGATCGGGACGATCCTGTTGCCCGCGTTCCTCATCCTTACGCGGAGCCCGTTCCTGTTCGGTTGGGCCAAGCCGGTCCCCGTGAACTTCCGGCTCCTCAGGGACCAGAAACGCGACCCGATCTACGTCGCCTCGGCCGGTGTGGTGACGAACCTGGCGCTGGCCGCCGTCTCGGGGCTGATCTTTCGGTTGATCGGGTTTTTCGACCCCTACGCCATCCAGAAGGCGTTTTTCCAGGGTTTGTCGGCCCAGCCGGACGGCTCCCTCCAGATGGTCTTGATCCCCGTGTCCCTGATGTGCGTGGCGTCGATCAAGTGGAACGTTCTGCTGGCGATATTCAACCTGATCCCCATCCCTCCCCTGGACGGGGGGAGGATCGCAGTGGGGCTGCTTCCGTACGGTCCCTCCCAGGCACTTGCCTCGGTGGAGCGGTACGGGATTTTGATCGTCATCGCCCTGTTCATGTTCGATCCGTTTGGTATAATCCGGGGAATCATCTACCCGGTGATGAATCTGCTTTTCTCCATCTTTCTTGGTGGATTACCGTAAAGGGGGAATGTTTGTGCGCAAGCGGGTGCTAAGCGGCATGCGGCCGAGCGGCAAGCTGCACCTGGGGCACTATCTTGGCGTACTCGTGAACTGGAAGAATCTCCAGCAGGAGAACGACTGCTTCTACTTCGTGGCCGACTGGCACGCGCTCACGACCGAGTACGAGCACACGGAGATCATCGGGGAGAGCATCGACGACATGATCATCGACTGGCTGGCGTCGGGGATCGACCCGAAACGGTCGACGATCTTCATCCAGAGCCACGTACCGGAGCACGCCGAGTTGCACCTGCTCCTCTCCATGATCACCCCGTTGCCGTGGCTGGAGCGCAACCCCACGTACAAGGAGCAGCTGCGCGAGCAGTCGTCGCGCGATCTGCAAACCTACGGATTCCTGGGGTACCCCGTCCTCCAGGCGGCGGACATCCTCATGTACGACGCGGCTCTCGTGCCCGTGGGGATCGACCAGGTCCCGCACCTGGAACTGACGCGCGAGATCGCCCGGAGATTCAACTTCCTCTACAAGGAGGTGTTCGCCATCCCGGAGGCGTTCCTCACCGAAACCCCCAAGCTGATGGGAACCGACAACCGGAAGATGAGCAAGACGTACGGCAACGCGATCCTATTGTCCGACACCGCCGAGGAAGTATGGGCGAAGGTAAAGCCGATGGTGACCGATCCGGCGCGCGTCAGGCGCACCGACCCCGGCAATCCGGAAATATGCAACGTCTTCTCGTACCACAAGATCTTCTCCCCGCCCGAAACGATCGGGAAGGTCGATGTGGGGTGCCGCACCGCCGGGATCGGCTGCATCGAGTGCAAGCAATGGATGGCCGAGCACATGGAGATGGTGTTGGGGCCCGTCCGCGAGCGCAGGGTGCAGATCGTGGACAGCGGCGTCTCCATACGGGATCTCCTTGCGGAAGGAACGGAGCGGGCACGGGAGGTGGCGGCAAGAAAGATGAACGAGGTGCGTGCAGCTGTCGGACTATAACGGAAACGACGAAAAGCGGCTCGCCGGCGCAGGCGGGGCGGGGGAAGAACACTCCCCGGCGAACCGCCAGGCCCTGGGGATTCGGCTCCAGCTCGAAGTCTTCGAGGGGCCGCTCGATCTCCTTCTGCATCTTGTCCGGGAGAACCGCCTCGACGTCTACGACATCCCCATCGCGAAGATCACGGAGCAGTATCTTGCCTACATCGACGTGATGAAGGCGCTCAACCTGGACATCGCGGGGGAGTTTCTGGTCATGGCGGCGACGCTTCTGTACATCAAGTCGCGGTCGCTGCTCCCCCGGCACGAGGACGAAATGGAGCCGGAGGAGGACCCGGAAGTGATGCGGGCCGAGCTCTCCCGCCGGCTGGTGGAGTACGAGCGGATGAAGGAGGCGGCGGCGCGCCTGGCCGAACGGCCGCTGCTGGGGCGCGACGTCTTCGTCCGGGATTTTCTGGGCGAGGAGATCCCCGAAGGGGAGGTGGCGATCACCGAGCTGTCGATTGCCGACCTGATCTCCGCCTTCAAGGATGTCCTGGAGAAGATGCCGAAGGAGGAGGGGGTCGATATCTTCGTGGACCGGCTCTCCATGGCAGACGCCATCGCCTTTCTCCTCGACCGGCTGAAAGAGGAGGGGGCGATCCGGTTCGACCAGCTTGTTCTGGAGTTCACGACGAGGAACGAGATTCTCGCGTTCTTTCTTGGCATACTGGAACTGATCCGGCTGAGGACGGTGAAGGCCTACCAGGCGACCCCGATGGGGCTGATCACGATCGTGCCCGCCGTCCGGGAGGGGGAAGATGGAACAGGATCCGAATACCCCGATGCGGGGTGAGGAGGCGCCGGACAGCCCGGGACAGCCGGCGCAACGGGACATCTCCCGGCCGGTCTCCGTTTTGGAATCCCTTTTGCTCGTTTCCTCGCAGCCGCTTCCGTTCGACAGGATCGGCCAGCTCTTGGGCGGTCTCTCGAAGCAGGAGGTGCGCGAAGTGGTCCAGGCAGTGCAATCGAAGTATTCGGCGGCGGGGTCGGGAATCCTCGTCGAGGAGGTGGCAAAGGGCCTCCAACTGCGCACGAACCCCGCCAACCAGGAGTTCGTCCGCAAACTCTTCGATACGAAGCCGCAACGGTTTTCCCGGCCTTCCCTGGAGACGCTGGCGGTGGTTGCCTACCGCCAGCCGGTGACCCGCCAGGAGATCGAGCAGGTACGTGGCGTGGACTGTGCCGCCTCGCTTAGAACCCTCATGGAGCGCCGACTGGTCAAGGTGATGGGGAAAAAGGACGTGCCGGGCCGGCCGTTCCTGTTCGGCACGACTCGCGAGTTCCTCGAGGTCTTCTCGCTGTCCAGCCTCTCCGAGCTCCCCTCCATGCACGATATCGAGGACTTTCTCGCGGCCAAGACGGGCACGCCGGTGCCCCAGGCCCCCGATGCGCCGCAGCTGTTCGCGGGATTCGGCGGCCAGGCCGGGGCCGGGGAAGAGCTTGCAGCCGAACTCGAAGAGAGTGAGCACGGGGACCTCTTCGTGGCAACCACAAGTGTCCTGCCGGAAGGCGTCTCCGACGATGTATTAATCGATGCCGCGTCGAGGACGGAGGCGGACGACACCGAGATCAAGCCCCTGACGCCCACCGGCAAGGGGTTTTCCAAGTTTGCTTTCTTGGCGGAGTATCTTTCCTCCGACCCTGCCGAGCCGCTGGTGACCTCTCCTTCCGACCTGCCGAAGGTGGGAACCGACGAAGGGGATGACCAGCCGGAAGAGTAACCGGTAGAGGGATCGGCATGTCCACGGACAGGTTGAACCGCTATCTTTCCCGCGCCGCCGGGGTTTCCCGTCGTACCGCCGACGAGATGATCCGCGTGGGGAGAGTGACCGTCGGGAATAAGCCGGTGCTCGACCCGGGGACTCTTCTTGACCCCTCCCGCGGCGAAGTCCGCATCGACGGTACTCTCCTCCTCGACGTCTCGGAGGAAAAGATCTACCTGATGGCGCACAAGCCCGACAGCGTCGTAACCACGATGAAGGACAAGGAGGGAAGGAAGACCGCCGCATCGCTTGTCGGCGAACTCTCCTCGCGCGTTTTTCCCGTGGGGCGTCTCGACTACCACACTACGGGCCTCCTCCTGTTCACCAACGACGGCGATTTCGCCTACCGGCTTACCCACCCCAAGTTCGGCATCGAGAAGACCTACATCGCCAAGGTAAAGGATATCCCTACGCAGGGCAGGCTGGGCGTCCTGCGACGGGGTCTTCCGATCGACGGCGTGATGACCAACCCTGCGAAGGTCAACTTTCTGGAGGCGCGGGAAGGGAAGGCGTGGATTTCCATCCGTATCGCCGAGGGGCGACACCACCAGGTCCGCAAGATGTTCGAAGCGATCGGTCACCGGGTGATGAAGCTTCGCAGGGTGGCGATCGGCCCGCAGGAGCTGTTAAACGTGGAGCCGGGGGATTGGCGCTACCTGACGGGGAAGGAAGTGCGTACCCTGTTCGCCTACGTCGAGCAGAAGGAGCGGGAGGCGGCGCATGCGCCGAGAACGAAAAAGACCATAACCGCCGCCCCCCCCAGAGAGCGCAAGGGCCCGCGGCAACCGAAACCGGAGTGGAAGCGCCCCCCGAAGGGAGTTCCGAAAGGACCGGGATCTCCGGGCGGGCCCAGGCCCGGGAAACGAAGACGGTCCCCGTCCCGGGACAGGAAAAAATAGGCAGGATAATCGGTTTTCCCGTTTTAAAACTTGACGCCACGACGCTTAGGGTGTCTAATACTTTTTTTATGGCGCGGGGTGGAGCAGTCAGGTAGCTCGTCGGGCTCATAACCCGAAGGTCACTGGTTCAAATCCAGTCCCCGCTACCAACATTTCCAAGGGGGTTGCGAGAAAATCGCAGCCCCCTGTTTTTTTTATTGCATAGCAGGTACTCCCACCGGGATGGGGCTTCTATATCCCCGTAGTCCGTTGGAGCCTTCGGGGGGAGTGTCAGACAGACCGCGAAAGGAAAACGGAATCGCCAACACGAGCTTAACCGAGAATTGAGCGCGTTGGGATGGCTCTTTGTCGTATACGATAAACATGTTGATTCCCTTTCGAACCTGCCGACTGTAGCCGACTCGGAAGAAGTCGTCCTGATTTGCCAATATGTAGCGAAAAACGATTCCATCTTTGGGGGTGATATCCCACCCGCCGGAAACGACTGTCTGGTCAAACGTACCGAAGCTGTTAAGCCGCTCGTAAGTGACACTTATAAAAGATTCCTTGATCGGCCTTATCCAAAGGTAAGGGGCAAGATATTCGTATACGCCCCCCCCGAGAGTTCCCCAGGAATACGAGGCGCCGTAGCGAAAGAAGCTGCTTCGTGTATTGAAGGATAAGCTGGAAGACCAATAGCGATCATGGTTCATGTTGTCGGACCATTCACCTAATTGATCGCCCACGGGACGATAGTATCCGTTGCTATAAAACAATGCGAATTCTACCTGCTGTCGCAGCTCGACACTGGCATCCGCATACCAGGTATTGTTCTGTGTCAGGTCGCCGGTCGTTTGCCGGCCGATCCAGCCGATG
>JBFKGZ010000074.1:0-12209 GCA_041633075.1 Candidatus Deferrimicrobiaceae bacterium
CCGTCAGCTTCAGCCTGTTGTTAGACACCTTTTTTCTTTTTGTATATTATTTTTAGTGCTTTGCAGAATTTCTCAATTTTCCATTCTGGCACACTGCCATCTATATAAATTGGGTCACTAAATGCATCGTACCATTGAAGAATAATGTTTCGTCCCTTGTATATATGTATATGTGTTGCTATTTCAGGTTCTGCATGACGCTCTTGAATATCTGCTAACTGACTTAGAATATCTTTTGTTATCGGTAGGTGGGATGCTTTCGGTTTTGGCCATAGTGTGCCGCCAGGAATAATGGAAGTGTCCGTTTGGTTTTTCTCGAAAAACTTTCGTATTTCGTTGTCCCAACTACCGTCCTCCAAATATAATATAGATCCGTCTTCTGCTATACGATATAGCTCCTTGTAGAAAAAACGAGAATCCTGAGGACATGACAATTCCCATGCTGGCTTTTCATAATCCAGCAAGAACCATATTAATTCAGAATTTCTTTTCACATCTTTCATTTTCTTTTAGTGTGTCTAACGCTCAGGCTAAGCTGCGGGGCCTCAGGTTTTTCATTAGGCAGCCGTCAGCTTCAGCCTGTTGTTAGGCGGCTCTCCGATGCCACTATGCCGGTTCCACCCATTGCACTGAAAGTCTCAGGGCCTGCATAGCTCGTGGTGACTTTCTTTGGGCTACTCACTCTTGAGTCTGCCTGGCGCCTAGGTAGGTGAAGGTCATGAGAACACCCACAACTGCCGGTACGATTATCCCTGGCAGCATCTTGAAGAGAGGAACGAGACCGGCCAGAACAACCGTGATTCCTGTTATCACAATGCCCGTTATTACAGGGAACACCGTTAGGAGAAGGACGCCCTTCCTCTCCAATGGTTTTCTATCTGCCCAGATTAACAGGGCGGTCCATCCGACCATCAGGGAGCTGCCAAGACCCATAGCATATCGATACTCGGCACCCGGGGAGAAACCAGATAACCTACCGGCAACGCCGAATATCGCTGTGGCAAGCATTGAAACTGCTGCGAGTCCGTCGATGATCGCACCTGCCCAGTAGGAAATTCGTAGCCATCGGGTGTCGGACTTCATCTTCGCCTCCTCACGTTGTTGTGCCTGCGCTGCCATCTGGTCGAGTGTCTTCCCCTTCATTAAAACTGAGGACTCTACTTCTCCTGCGTCCGATCCGGACACTGCGGAAAACAGTCCGGCATGGAATCGCTGAGCGCCTTGCCACATCTCCTCCTTTCATGTCCGCCTAACGCTCTGGCTAAGCTGCGGGGCCTCGGGTACTTCGGCAGGGCAACCGTCAGCTTCAGCCTGTGGTTAGAAAACACCAACAAGTTGAAAGAGATATGCGTCCATTCTACCAATGCCAGCCCCAAAATCTGAAACCTATAAGGACTAAGCCAATGCACACAGAGCCTATGCCGATGCCCCAAAGAAGCTTGCGCTCCATGGTACGTATTTCCTCATATTCCTGCTCAAACCTTGTAAGGCCGACAACATTCCTACGATAGAGTCTCTTTAACCCGGGCTGGCCACCATTCCAGTTTCTTGCAACGAAATTCAATTCCGACCAGAGGTCAGGACGCTCTTTCTGGAGCCAGATCGCGAGCTGGCTAGCTTTTCGAGACATCCGGATCTCGTATACAAAAGCATAGACGATTGAAACTCCGGCTAGTGAGAGCAGAATCTTTATCTGAGGGCTCGCCATAGGTTGTTTGTACCAAAAAACTACTTATTCATAGTGTTTTCTAACGCTCAGGCTAAGCTGCGGGGCCTCAGGTTTTTCATTAGGCAGCCGTCAGCTTCAGCCGGTAGTTAGACCGCAAAGTCTTGGCCCAGGTTAGCCGGAAACTCATTCTCGTTCTTGGATCAAGCCATCTTCAATCGCTGTCTTGCGCCAGTCTGCTGCCCGCTCTTTTCCCTGCACGCCTCCTGTTTCGCCGGAAGCATATATTACCTCATAGAGCTGGTACTGATCTCGGTCGCCCGTCTCCGGGTCCTCTGGGGCAGCAGTGCGCGCCCCGTAGTGCTCGACGCGCTCCCGTATTCCCAGTAACTGCCTGCGGGCCATGATGGAATCGACAAACTTAAACACCAACAAGGAAATGCGCGCCGTGGGTCCCGCTGCGTCGGCCGACATCCGGATTACAAGACGCGCGCCCTTGTCATCGGGTGTGAGTTGTATATCTACTACCAAACGAGTCTTTGCACCGATGATATTCAGCCCCTTCAACCACCAGACCAGCGCCCGATTATACTCGATATGGCGCAGGTATCCGATTGGCGTTGCGTCGCCCAGCTGCGGTGCCGGAATCCAGGATACGATATGTCTCGCGGAAACCTTGCCGCCGTTGTCCAACTTATCGATGCTATACCACCCCGCGCCCCGTCCAAGTTGGGTGAGCCACGGCCAGACAGTTTCCGGCATTGCGTGGATTGATATAGCGCGCGTCATTGTGACACGGATAGGCGGGCCACCTTCGAAATAGGAATCACCCGGCATTTCGAGGGCACACTCCTCGGGAGTCGAACCCCAACTCATTCCCCAGCGCAGGAAAAGAGACACTCCCACTACGGAAAAAACCGATACAACCGCAAGATAGATTGTGATGAATGAAATCATTTTGTGTTCTTCGATAGTGAGATTTTGTGATTTAGCCTGAGCGTTAGACCGCTCCAACAAAAAAGGCCGGATTAACCGGCCTTCGTTTTTCGCTGTGGCGCGATCCGAGCCAAGGCCCGGAGTGTATCATTCACCGTCTTCGAGTCGGGGTAGAGGCGAGCCACATCCGGGTCAAGGACAACAATATTGCTCCCCGTAGCAAAACGCTTGGCGTACTTCCCCCGTACCCCTTTGCTGAAGTCATACTCATCCCGCATCTCGGGAACGCTCGTCTTCTTCCTAGGATTCTTCATAGTTCTTCCTCTCGCCCCGCGTTGCCAGGCGGGCGCTGATAATTCGGATTGTATCCGATCGCTCAGTATGTGCAACCACCAACAGACGTTCCTTCTGAGATTCTCCGATCAGGATGAATCTGTCTTCTTCAAGCGAGTGGTCCGGGTCGGGGATTGTCAAGGAGAGAGGATCCCCGAAGGCAGTCGCAGCTTCCTCGAAGGAGATACCATGCTTATTTCGATTAGATATGGCCTTCTTCTGGTCCCATTCGAAGGTCAGTGCCATCCGGAATTATCTCCCATGGTTTTCAACCTATGAAAAGTCGGTCTAACGCTCAGGCTAAGCTGCGGGGCCTCAGGTATTTCCGCAGGGCAGCCGTCAGCTTCAGCCTGTTGTTAGGCCGCAAACCGCAGCACTGCGATGAAATGACACGCGGTGCCCGTAATAACAAACAAGTGCCAGACAAAGTGGCTGTAACGGACCTGCTTGGCCGCATAGAACACCACACCCACCGTATATGCGATACCACCTGCCGATAGCCAGAACAGACCCCACGATGGCATACGGAGCCATAACGGTTTTACCGCGATGAGGATGAGCCAGCCCATGGCTAGATACAGGCCCGTCGATATTTTTGGATACCGTACCCCTCCTGCCGCCGTAAGTATGACACCGGCAAGGGCCAAACCCCATACGAGCCCGAACAGCGTCCAGCCCCACGTACCGCGTAGCACACCGAGGGTAAACGGCGTATATGTGCCTGCGATCATGAGGAAGATCGCTGCGCGGTCAAGAACCTGAAATACTCGCTTGGCACGATTCCTTGGCAACGCGTGGTAGAGCGTGGATGTGAGGTACAGAAGCACCATTGTAGCCGCGAAGACGCTCGTGCTTACAATTCGCGCTGCACCGTCATGCTGGACTGCAGAAAGAACAAGAACAGGGGTGGCAGCTACCGCCGCCAGTAAGCCAACACCATGGCTGACGCTGTTCGCAATTTCCTCCCCATTGGACTGCGTACGTTCTCGTATGGCGAGTGCTTTGATCATGTCTTTTCATCCTATGCGGTCTAACGCTCAGGCTAAGTTGCGGGGCCTCAGGAAGTTCGCCATGCAGCCGTCAGCTTCAGCCTGTGGTTAGGCCTTAGTATATTAATGATGCAATAAGCATAAATAAGCACAAAACACTATAAGAAAGTGGGACGTATCTTAGAATAAAAGGATTTGAACTCCATATATGGCCCGATTTTATAACATCTTGTACTATTGAGTTGGGTTTCATATCATTGGTAATTCCTGGCTCCCAAATGCTTTGAATATCTTCTATAGACTTTAACTGTTTGGCATGTTCATCCATATATAGTCTAGTACGCCTACCGAGGTCACCAAAAACTATCCCACTCAGTCCACCCAGCAATGCTATAGAGCATAATATAGTTTTTTTTAAGGGTGGATTTGCTGTAGAAACATATATTGTAGCCCAAGCCAATATTAATATAGAATTACTCATTAAAAAATTGTAGAAACGTGACCACGAAATATTTTCGACACCTTCTGTTATCTGTATTAACGCAGAATATAAGTCTTTAAAAGTAATCATAGTTCTTGTACCTCCAATCTTATAGGCCTAACGCGAATTAGACTGAAGCGTGTAAGAACCTGAGATATCCTTAAAATGCAGCTGAAAGAGCCATGGATTATTGTCAGTGCTGGTTGTGATTTCTGCGGGAAATTTCACGAAAACCAAATGAGTAGGGGCGGATCCGCGGGATGGGGGCGTGGGGGATAGGCTGCTTGGGGGGCAGTGTAATCCAAAGCGGATTGGGCTGCGCCTATCCTTAAGGGATGTCTGCCGGGCTACGGACACCTCTTCCTCCCCGGTTCAGGACATGGGTGTAGATCATCGTGGTGTTGACGTCCTTGTGCCCCATCAATTCCTGGATCGTCCGGATATCGTTCCCGTCTTCGAGGAGGTGAGTCGCGAAAGAATGCCGGAAGGTGTGGCAGGAGGCCGGTTTTCGGATGTCCGCACAGGCCACTGCGTATTTGACGGCCCGTTGGAGCACCGTTTCGTAGAGGTGATGCCTGAAGAGCCGACCCGTGGCCGGATCCCGGTACTGCCGCCGTGCGGGGAAGACCCATTGCCACCCCCACTCCCGGTTGGCGCCAGGATATTTCATCGCCAGTCTACCGGGGAGTCTAAAGATGCCGCCCCCGTTTTTCAAATCCTGCTCGTGGAGGTTCCGGGTTTCCTCCAGGTGTCTTGTCAATGGCGGCACGACGGCCTGCGGCAGGACGGTGATCCGGTCCCGGTTTCCCTTCCCCGCCCGGACCGTGATCCGGCGGTAGCCGAAGTCCAGGTCCTTGACCCGGAGCCGCAAGGTTTCGAGGAGTCGAAGCCCGGATCCGTATATCAGCATTCCTGCGATCCATTTCTCGGATTGCAAATGGTACAGGATCCGGCGCACCTCCTCCCGTGTCAGCACAACCGGAAGGCGTTTCGGTTTCTTCGCCCGTACGACATCGTCCAGCCAATCCAGCCCCGTTCCAAGAACGTCTCGATACAGGAAGAGGATCGCGGCCAGCGCCTGGTTCTGGGTGGCCGCGGAAACGTTCGACGCGGTGGCCAGATGGGAAAGAAAGACCTCGATCTCCTTCTTTCCCATATTCCTGGGGTGGCGCATTCCGTGATAGCGGAGAAACCGGCGGACCCAGGAGATGTAGGTCTCCTCGGTCCTCTGGCTGTAGCGGCGGGTTCGAAGTTCGCGCCGGAACCGGTCGAGTAGCTTCGGTTTCCCCGACGGTGCAGAACGCGAAGTAATGTCCATCGTCGATTCCCCTTCGTTTATCCTGATACAAAATTCGTTCATGCGGGAGCAGAGCAATCGCCGTGCCGGCCGGCCTGGGGACAATCCGGGCGGGAAGTGATATCGTTCCGTGGGGGCGGCCCGGACGTGACCGCCGGAGGGGACATGAAGAGGATCCTCTATTTCGACTGCTTCTCGGGGATCGCGGGGGATATGACCTGCGCGGCGCTCCTGGGGATCACCGGTGCGGAGAAGGAGTTGCGCAAGGCGCTGCGTGGGCTTGCCGTCCGCGGGTACTCTCTTTCCGTCGAGCGCGCCTCTTCCTCGGGGATCGCGGGGACGCGGGTGAGCGTCAAGGTCTCCGCGCGGAAGGCGCCAGCGAGGCACCTTCCCGAAATCCTCTCCCTCCTGCGGCGGTCGAAACTGCCGGCGGCGGTCCGGGAGCGGGCCCTGTCCTGCTTCGAACGGCTGGCCGAGGCGGAATCGCAGGTGCACGGGACGTCGAAGGAGAACGTCCACTTCCACGAGGTGGGGGCGACAGACGCCATCGTGGACATCGTCTCCGCCTGCTTCCTCTTCGAGCTTCTGGGGGCTCCCGATGTCTACTGCTCGGCCCTTCCTGGCGGATCCGGCGATGCGTGGTCTTCGCACGGAAAGATCCCGGTCCCCGGTCCGGCGACGCTTGCGCTATTGATCGGAGCCTCCTGGCGGTTCGGCGAGGGGGACGGGGAGCTGGTGACTCCGACAGGGGCGGCGCTTCTTAAAGGGTTCGAAGCCTCCTTCGACCGGCCTCCCGGGATGATCGTCCGGGGAGTCGGGATCGGCGTGGGGCACAGGGAGATCTCCGGTCGGGCCAACATCCTCAGGGTTGTGGAGGGCGAGACGGTCCCCGAGGGGCTCGGGCAGGATCGCGTGCTCGAAATGGAGGCGAATATCGACGACATGAACCCGCAGCGGTTCGAATTGCTGATGGAGAGGGCGTTCGCCGCCGGAGCGCTCGACGTGGCCGTGCTTCCGGCAACGATGAAGAAGAACCGGCCCGGATGGGTGCTGCGCATCCTGTGCCCGGAGGATAGGCTCGAGATCGTCTCCTCGGCCGTCTTTTCCCTGTCGACCGCCATCGGCCTCCGGTACCATGTCTGCGACCGGCTGAAGCTCGCGAGGAGATCGGGGACTGTAAAGACGCGTTTCGGAAATGTCCGGGTGAAAGAGGCGGAGCTGCCGGACGGCTCGAAGCGACCCGTCCCCGAGTACGACGACGTGCGGCGGATCGTGCGGGCCGGGAAAGGGTCGTTCGAGCAGGTGGCCTGGGAGGTGGCCAGGAAGTGGCGAAGGTAAAGGTCGAGTACGCCTGCACCGCCTGCGGTTTCACGTCTCCAAAGTGGCTGGGCAAGTGTCCCGACTGCGGCCAGTGGGGTTCCATCGTCGAGGAGGTAGCGGTTCCGGAAGCGAAGTACCGCGTCGCTTCGGAGAAGTTTCCCGCGTCGAAGCCGGTTCCCCTGGCCGACGTGTCGGAGAGCGCCTCGGAGCGCACCCGGTGCGGGATCGGGGAATTCGACCGCGTGATGGGGGGCGGCGTGGTCCCCTCCTCGGCGACGCTTATCGGCGGGGACCCGGGGATCGGCAAATCGACCGTTCTCCTGCAGGTGGCAAGCGGCCTTGCCCGAGAGGGCAGGACGGTCCTTTACGTCTCCGGGGAGGAATCGGAGGCGCAGGTGAAGCTGCGCGCCTCCCGGCTCGGCGTGGCACCGGCGGGAATCTACCTGATGTCCGAGACATCGGTCGAGCGGGTGATCGCGGCAACGTCCGAGATCTCCCCCTTCGCGCTGATCGTGGACTCCATCCAGACGATGTTCACCTCCGACCTTCCCGGCGCGCCGGGTGCCGTCGGGCAGGTGCGCGAATGCGCGGGAAGGCTCGTCTTCTTCGGAAAGAAGGCGGGCGTGTCAATCTTCTTGGTGGGACACGTCACCAAGGAAGGGACGATCGCCGGACCACGGGTGCTGGAGCACCTGGTGGACACCGTCCTTTACTTCGAGGGGGAAAAAGGACACCCGTACCGGATCCTGAAGGCCGTAAAGAACCGGTTCGGTTCCACGAACGAGATCGGCGTGTTCGAGATGCGTTCCTCGGGGCTGTCCGAGGTGGCCGACCCTTCGGGGCTGTTCCTGTCGGAGCGATCCGGGGAGACGTCGGGGACGATCGTCTTCCCGGCGGTGGAGGGGACACGGCCGCTCCTCGTGGAGGTCCAGGCGCTTGCCAGCCAGTCGTTTCTCGCGATGCCGCGGAGGACCACGCTGGGGGTGGACACCAACCGCGTCGTCCTGCTGTGCGCGATCCTCGAGAAGAAGGCAGGGCTGTCCCTGTACAACCAGGACATCTTCGTGAACGTGGCGGGGGGGATCCGGCTGGAGGAGACCGCGGCGGACCTTCCGCTCTTGTGCGCGGTGGCCGGCAGCTACCGGGACCAGGTGATTCCGTCCGGCACGGCGGCCTTCGGCGAGGTGGGGCTGGGGGGAGAAGTACGGGCGGTTCCCATGGCGGAAAACCGGCTGAACGAGGCGGCGAAGATGGGGTTCACGCGGGTGCTCCTGCCGGCGTCGAACGCCGAGCGACTCTCCGCCAAGTTCCCGCTGACGCTGGTGCCGGTCCACCACGTGCGGGAGGCTCTCGGCCTGCTGGGGAAGCAATGATCACGGGGGTCCTGCGCCCGTTCCTTTCCCGGGAGGAAGGGGCTGGTGCGGCTGCCTGCGGGGATAATGCACTAGGTCCCCCGGAAATTGCGCGCCACCAGATAGAGCTCGAACGATTCCTTTCGGGTTGCGGCGGGCCGGATCCTGCGGACCTGGCCGAACGACATCCGCAATTCCCTCACCACGTCATCGGACTCGGCACCCTCGAAGATCTTGGCCAGAAACGTCCCTCCCTCGCGGAGCGTTTCCCTTGCGAAGGAGAGGACGGAGCGAACCAGGTCGGCCGAACGTGCCTGGTCGGCGAACGATATCCCCGTCGTGTTCGGCGCCGCGTCCGAGATGATAGCATCCGCTTTTCTCCCCAGGAAGGCGACGACCTCCGCGGGAAGCGAAGGATCCGTGATATCACGGGGAAAGAAGCGGAAGTTTTCTCCGGGGAGCGGGTCCATCGGAAGGATGTCGACGGCGGCCACCTTGCCCTTTTTCCCCACGAGCCGCAGCAGGACCTGGCTCCAACCGCCCGGGGCGGCCCCGGCATCGACCACGCGGTCTCCCGCCGCAACGACCTTCTCCGCCGCGGCGAATTCCAGAAGTTTGTATGCCGCCCGCGAGCGGTACCCCTCTTTTTTTGCCTTCTCGTGGAAGGCGTCCTTCCTCTTGTACACCCCTTCATGCTATCCGATCGGCGCCGCGGTTGACAGTGGGAACCCCGCCACGATAGAGTCTTTTTGCCCATGAAACGAAGAGGTACGGACATTGACGGCGTCTTCCGGTACCTGAAAGGCGATCTGCGGAAGGTAGAGAAGGCGCTCGTCACCCAGCTCAAGTCCCCCGTTCCCCTGATACCCGTCGTCGGCAGACACATCACCCTTTCGGGAGGGAAACGGTTCCGCCCCGCGGTTCTCCTGCTCGTTGCGGAAGCGTGCGGCTACACCGGCCCGCGCAGGATCGTCATGTCCGTCGTGACGGAGTACATGCACAACGCAACCCTTTTGCACGACGACGTGGTGGACGGCGGGATGGTGCGCCGCGGCAAGCCGGCGGCGAACATCGTCTACGGGAATTCGGTGAGCATCCTCGTGGGGGATTTCCTCTTCGCGCGCGCATCGCAGCTGATGACCGAGGACGGCGATCTGGATGTCCTGGGCATCTACGCGCGAACGCTGGTTTTCCTCTCCGAAGGGGAGGTGCTCCAGCTCATGAAATCCGCCGACCGGAGGATATCGGAGAACGATTACCTGCGGGTCGTCTTCCACAAGACGGCATCGCTCATCGCAGCCGCGAGCGAGACAGGGGCCGTCCTGGCGGGCGCCAGCAAGCCGCTGCGCAAGCGGATGTTCGAGTACGGCAAATCGGTCGGGATCGCGTTCCAGCTCATGGATGACATCCTCGATTACGTGGGCACCGAGAAGGAGCTGGGAAAGCGGCCCCTCCAGGATCTGCGCGAGGGAAAGATCACCCTCCCGTTCATCCATGCGCTGCGGGAGGCGCGAAACGGCGACCGCCGGAAAGCCTGGGAAATCCTGGACCGCAGAAAGTTCACCGACCGGGAGGTCTCCTTCCTGGCGAAAATGGTCGCGAGGAACGGTGGCCTGGAATACACCTATCGCCGGGCGAGATATTTCGTGAACCGGGGGAAAAGACACCTCGGCTCCCTGCCGCCCTCTCCCGCCCGGGACGGCCTGTTGGCACTTTCCGACTATATCGTTTCCCGTACGCACTGAAGAGACAGGGTCCGCATCGACGTGGCTTGCCCGATGTCGCCTGCGGCAGTTGACACACCGCGAAAAGGAAGGGAAGATAACGGTGTAAAAATCGAAGGTTCCCGTCGGGCGCCCGATCATGGGTATCGGGAAGATGGTGAAAGTCCATCGCTGCCCCGCAACTGTTACCGGCGACGAAATCCGCACCAAGGCCACTGGGGGAGTTCCTCCGGGAAGGCGCGGAGAGTAGGTTCGTAACCGGAAGCCAGGAGACCGGCCCGACAGGGAGTTTTCCCGGATCACCTTTCGCGGGAGAAGGGTCGGGACGGCGGACCGGAATCAACCATCCCCCAACCTTTCCTCTCCGGAAGCGTTGGGGGTTCTTCTTTGAGGTGTCTGCCGGATAGCGCGGGACGTGCGGCGGGCCGGGCGGGGACACATTGGGTCCTCCCCGTCGCCGTTCTTCTCTTTCTGTTTTCCTGTCCGCCAGAGTTGCAGGCCTCTTTTCCCCTTGTGATGAAGGACGAGCGCGGGGTCACTGTCCGACTGGACGCAGCCCCCCGCCGGGTCGTGTCTCTCGCGCCAAACCTCACCGAGATCGTTTTTCTCCTCGGGCGGGAGGACCTGCTCGTCGGCGTGACGAGATTTTGCAACTATCCGGCCCGGGCGGCCGCTCTCCCCCGGGTAGGCGGGATCGTGGATCCCGACGTGGAGAGGATCGTCGCGGCGGACCCGGACCTGGTTCTTTGCACGACGGACGGAAATCCGAAGGAGCGGGTAAGGGTCCTCGAGGCGATGGGGATCCCCTGTTTTGCGGTGGGGCCCCAGAACCTGGCCGCGGTCTTTCGCACCATCGAGAGGATCGGCAAGCTCCTGGGCGTTCCCGGGAAAGGGCGCAGGGAAGCGGATGCCCTGCGGGCCCGGGCGGAGCGTGTCTCCCAAGAGAAGCGCACTCCTTCTCCCCGCGTCCTTTTCGTCGTATCCACATCCCCCATCATCGCCGCGGGGAACGGGACCTTCCTGGACGAGCTCGTCCGCATTCCGGGGGGAAGGAACGCGGCCGGCAGGTTTGCGGGACGGTATCCCCGCCTCTCCGTGGAAGATCTTATCGCGGCGGGTCCTGACATCATTCTTGTGGCCGGGATGACGGGAGTGGAAGGGTTTTCCCCCGATGTGTCCCGCTGGGCGGAAGTCCCCGCCTTTCGCAACGGCGATGTCGTAACCCTCGACGGGGATCTGGTCACGCGACCGGGCCCCCGGATGGTGGCTGCCCTGGAAGGCGTGGCCAAGGTGTTCTCCGCGTGGCGGGAGCGGCGGACTGCCTCCGCGGCCGGGGAATGGGGGTCGATGCGGTGAGAAACAGGGCGATCGTGTTCCTTCTTTTGGCTTCCTCCTTCGCGGGGGCGGTGGTCCTTTCCCTGTCCGTGGGCCCCCTGCCGGTAACGCTCGGACAGGTCTTCCGCATCCTTTCGGGAGGGAGCGCCGACGGTGCCGGGGAGACGGCCATGCGGGTCGTCCTTACGCTCAGGCTCCCAAGGGCGCTTCTCGGGGCCCTGGTGGGAGGGGCCCTTTCCTCCTCCGGGGTGGCGTTTCAGGCGCTTCTGCGCAATCCGCTGGCCGACCCCTACATCCTCGGTGTCTCGGGGGGTGCCGCGGTGGGGGCGATGACCGCCAGGCTCCTGCTGCCGGGCGACTCCTTTCTGTCGCTTCCGCTGTGTGCTTTCCTGGGGGCTGCGCTTGCGGCATCGGTCGTGTTCGTTCTGGCCCGCCGCCGGAGCGGTGTCTCCCGGGAGCGGCTGATCCTGATGGGGGTGATCGTAGGCGCATTCTTAAACGCCCTGATCATGATGATGGTCGCGCTCGCTCCCCCGGGGAGGATTCCGGGAGCCGTCTACTGGCTCATGGGGGATTTGAGCCTCGGCACTCTCGGGAGGGTCGGGCTGCTCGCCCCTTACGTGGCGGCAGGCGTGGTGTTGCTGTTTCTCCTCTCCCGGGGGATGGACCTGCTGCTCCTGGGCGATGACGCGGCCTTTCAAAGCGGACTTCCGGTGGAGAGGGTAAAGACGGTGGTCTACCTCACCGCATCCCTTCTTGCCGGCTCGGTGGTCGCG
>JBFKGZ010000075.1:0-12042 GCA_041633075.1 Candidatus Deferrimicrobiaceae bacterium
GCCGGGGCGGACCTCCATGGCGATCTTCACGGTCACGAGGCGTTCCGCGATCTCGCGCTCGAACACGGTCTCCGCCGTGCCCGGCCCGCTGATCGTCTCCCGGAAGACGACCTGCGGCATCCCGGTCCGGACGGAGAGCCCGAAGTCCCGTCCCAGGCGATCCACCAGGATCTCGAGGTGCAGTTCCCCCATTCCGGACAAGATGATCTGGCCGGTATCCGCGTCCTCCTTCATCGAAAGCGTCGGGTCCTCCTCCACCATCTTCGCGAGCATGTCACGGAGACGGTCCATGTCGCGGAGAGTCTTCGGCTCCACCACGACCGACACTACCGGCTTCCGGATCTCGATCGATTCGAGGAGGATGGGGGCCGCCGGGTCGCAGAGGGTGTCCCCCGTCCGGGCGTTCCTGATCCCCCGGATCGCCACGATATCCCCCGCCACGGCCTGCCGTATCCTCCCCTTCTTCCCCGCGTGGATCCGGAAGAGCCGGGCCACTTTCTCCGTCTCCCCGGTGGAAGCGTTCCCCAGGACATCCCCCTCGGAGAGCTTCCCCGAATACACGCGCAGGTAGACCGTCCTCCTGCCCTCCTCGATCATCACCTTGAACACAAGGGCTGCGAACGGTGCGCCGATCACGGGCGCTCGGGTAACCGGCACGCCGGTCCTCGGGTCGTCCCCCGTGGCAGGGGGAACCTCGGCGGGGGAAGGAAGGAAGTGTACGATCCCGTCCATCACCGGCTGGACCCCCTTGTTGCGAAGCGCCGCTCCGGCGAATACCGGGAAGAACCGGGCGGCCACCGTCCCCTTGCGGATCCCCCGCCGGATCGCCTCGGGGGGAATCTCCTCGCCGGAGAGATAGCTCTCCGCGACGCCGTCGTCGACGTCGGCGGCTGCTTCGAGAAGCGCCTCGCGATGCGCCGCGACCTGTTCGGACTCCTCCGCGGAGAGCGAAGACCGCGAAACGCCCGTCCCCTGGTCCGTCGCCGAAAATGTAAGCTTTTCCATCGCCACGAGATCCGCCACGGTGTGAAAATCCCCGTCCGCGGTAAGCGGCGCGGTGACGGGAACGCCCCGGGCGGAAAGCTTCTTCTCCATCTCGGCGATGACCCGTTCGTAATCGGCTCCCGGACGGTCGAGCTTGTTGATGAACGCCAGGCGGGGGATCCGGTGCCTGTCCGCCTGCCGCCAAACAACCTCGGACTGCGGTTCCACCCCGCCGACTCCGCAGAAGACGACGACCGCCCCGTCAAGCACCCGGAGCGACCTCTCCACCTCGATGGTGAAATCGACGTGCCCGGGCGTGTCGATCAGATGGACCTCCGCGCCCAGCCACGGGAACTGGGTGACGGCCGCGGTGATCGTGATCCCGCGCTCGCGCTCCTGGGGGAGGTAGTCCATCTGGGAGTCTCCGTCGTGCACCTCCCCCATCCGGTGACTCACTCCCGCGTAGAAGAGGATCCTCTCGGTGAGGGTCGTCTTCCCCGCGTCGATGTGCGCGATGATCCCGATGTTCCGGATCTTGTCCGCGTGCGCCATCCTAGAACGTCCCCCGGAACAGGTTGAAGGGGGAGGTGCCGGGGATCGGGCGGTCGGCAAACAGCGCCGACAATACCCCCTCGATTTCCCCGCCGGGCACATCCCGCAGATCCGCGTAGAAGTCGCGGATGCCCGCGGCGCGGATCTCGTTGAGAGACCCCGATGCGGAAAACGGCGGGTCGGCCCGGACGGAGGACCCCCGCTCATCGACATCGATATGGAAACGCTCCTCCCGGGGACTTGCCACTTCGCCCAGGACGCCCGACGACGGGACCAGGCGCGAGATCATCATGGGAACGGTGCCGTACGCCATGGCGATCCCCAGGTCATGCAGGTACTTTCCCACCGCCCGGAGCGTGGTGATATTCGCCTCCACCGGAAGGATCATCCGGGAGGCCCCCAGCCCCGAAAGGGTGGAGAGGGCTCCGGTGTTGAAGGCATACAGATAGTGGTCGCTGACGAGCGTCACCTGCTTCCTCGGGACGAACCCGGCGAAAAGCCGGAAATGCCCAACGTCAGAGATCACCCAGCGCCGGTGCCCCTTCAAGATCGCCTCCCTCACGGTCCTCCGGAGAAACGCAGCGTCGGATTCCCACATCGGGGGGGGAAGGCGGAAGTACGCGCGCTCCCGGAACCCACGGTTCCCCGGGGCCGGGTCCCGCGCGAGAGCCCGGGTGAACTCCACCACCGGAACGATTTCCGGGATCCGCGGCAAAGTCCCGAGCTGTTCGGCCCGACACCCCACGAAAAAAACGGTCGGCAGCGCCTCCCGGCGGCTCCCCGCGACACGAAGGGTGGGAAGAATGGAGAGGCGGAGGTTCTTCCCCGACAGGTAGAAATCCCTGTCGAACTTCCTCGCTGCCTTGAGGAACAGGGCCGTCACGTCTTGCCACGGGACGGTTGCGCCTTTCCCCTCGACCCGGATCTCCCCCAGCGGGAGGTCGGACCGGTACGCGGCGCGCAGGCGGGCCTCGGCGTCCGGAGGAACCTTTCCCTCCCTACGCGCGCCTGCGCCGGAAACGCGATAGGAGAATTCCTCGTTCACCTTGCCGTACGACGCCATGACGGCCAAAACGCCATCTCCCACGGCGATCCGGAAACGGACCCCTCCGGGAGGCAATGCCTCCCGTTCCCGCCGGGCGATACGGGTGATCTTTGCCCGCCCGCCCCCGCCGACGCGGAACAGCAGGTCGCCCGGCGAGACGTCGAACGGAACCCGGACGTAGAGCCCTTCCCCGTTCGCACGCATCGACCGCGCGGAAAACCCCCTTCCGGAGCCATCGCTCTGAAACTGCACGCGAAGCCGGTCCCCCTGCGCGACGGCCGCCTCCGCTGCGATGTGTGCCCACCCCTCCCGGACCTCCCGGACCGCACCCAACAGCTCTCCCACGTTCCCCGTCATTCCGCCGGCAACGACATCCCCGGGGGGTGCTCCGCCCGTGAGGCCGGGCGTCTCCCCGCGGCCGATCACGTTCTCCAGAAGTCCCCTTCCCTCTTCGACAGCCTCCGTCTTTTTGCCCTCGCGGATCCGGTCGAGGGCCCGCCGGTAAGCGGACACGACCCCGCTCACGTATTCCGCGCTCCGCATCCGCCCCTCGATCTTGAACGCGGCGAACCCCAGCGGAACCAGCTCCGGCAACAGGTCGATCAGGGAAAGATCGCGCGTGGAAAAGACCGCCTCCTCCCCCCCGGGGTGCCCGTAGAGACGTCGGCACGGCTGGACGCACGCCCCGCGGTTTGCGCTCTTTCCCCCGAGAAAGGAGGAGAAGAAGCACTTTCCCGAGTAGGAGTAGCACATCGCCCCGTGAACGAAGATCTCGACGCCGACGCGTGCGGTCGACACGATTCTTCGCACCTCGGAAAATTCCAGGTGACGCTCGAGGATTATCCGGTCGGCGCCCAACGCCGCGAAGGCCTCGGCGGCGGCAGTGGAGCCGCAGCCCGCCTGCGTGCTGACGTGGAACTTCATCGTGGGAAAGAAGTCCCGCAAGATACGCATGAGCCCCAGATCCTGGACGATGAGGGCGTCAGGGGAGAGAGGGGCCACCTGATGCAGCATCGATATCGCCTCGGGGAGGTCCGCCTCGGTCAGGACGGTGTTCATAGCGAGGTAGACCCGGACCCCGCATTCCCGCGCGTGGGGCAGAATCCGGCAGAGATCTTCCAGCGTGAAATTCTCGGCACGCGCCCGCGCGTTGAACCTCTGGAGCCCGAGGTAGACCGCGTCCGCCCCGGCGGAAACGGCTGCGAAATACGCCTCCACCGAACCCGCCGGGGCCAGCAGTTCCGGAAACGGCATTCGGGCAGCCGCGGAGGGGCCGGGCGGAAGATGTTCCCCGCGCCGCGTCCCCCCCCTTCTGTGGGCGGAATCGGTCTTCAAAAAAGTCCCTGGTTCCCGGGGGGTCGCCCTCGCGGGGAAGAACGCTCCCTGCAGGCGGTCCGGCCGCAAACCCTTGTACGGCAGGAAAGATCGCCCCCTTTTCGTTTGACATTCATCTTACATCCGATAGACTTACCGGGAAATAGCGTTCGGGAGAAAAACGGGGAAAACCCCGTTCCGGGGGAGAATAATGGCCTGGATTCCGGCGATTCTCGCGGTCGGACTCGTCGGCTGGTTCGTTCTGACATACAACATCCTCGTCAGGCTCCGCAACCAGTTCCGGAACGCCTGGCACCAGATCGACGTGCAGCTCAAGCGCCGGTACGACCTCATCCCCAACCTCGTGGAGGTCGTCAAGGACTACATGGCCTACGAACAGGAGACGCTCACCCGGGTCATCGAGGCCCGCGGCGCCGCCCTCTCCGCAAAAGGCCCGACGGCGCAGGGGAAGGCCGAGAACATCCTGACGGAATCGGTGAAAAGCCTCTTCGCCGTCGTCGAAAAATACCCGGAACTCAAGGCGAATCAGAACGTGGCCGCGCTCCAGGAGGAACTGACCGGAACGGAGAACAAAATTTCCTTCGCGCGCCAGTTCTACAACGATTCGGTAATGACGTACAACAACAAGATCCAGTCCATACCGTCCAACGTCATCGCCTCGGTGTTCGACTTCTCCCAGGCGGAATATTTCGAGGCCGGGGAGGAAAGCCGGGCCGTGCCAAAGGCGGACCTCCGGTAGAACCATGGGGGGGGACACTCCCACCGGGGACACTCCTTGATTAATCGTAGAGAAACGCAGGAGTGTCCCCGCCCACAAGAAATGTCCCCCCTTTCGCATCGAGAGAAGACGTGCCCGGGCTGCGGAACCGCCAACCACCCGGGCGCCGCATACTGCAACCTGTGCAAGGAGCCCTTCGCTTCCCCCCTCATTTCCCGGATGGCAGACGAGACGGCAGGCGGCAGCGCGAGGCCGGCCGCCCCCGCCCCGCGCGCGGCCCCCATGCTCTCCTTCTACGAGGCCGCCTCCCGGAACGTCCGCCTGTCCCTGCTCCTCTTTCTCGCGCTCTTCGCCTCGTTCCTGGCCGTCGGGGGCGGGGTCGGCGGCGCGTACGGAAGCGTCGGTTACGGCATCGCGCTTGCGCTCATCCTCTACGCGATTCTCGCCTCCACCGCGTATTTCCGCGGATCCTCCATCGTCCTCTCGATTCACGGTGCCCGGGAGGCTGATCCGCATGCCCACCGGAAACTGCGAAACGTCGTGGAAGAGATGAGCATTGCATCGGGGCTTCCGATGCCACGCGTCTACGTGATGGAAAGCCCGGGGATGAACGCGTTCGCCGCGGGAAGGCGGCCGGCGGAGTCCCTCGTCGCGGTTACGACCGGCCTTCTCGAACGGCTGAACCGGGAGGAACTGCAGGGGGTTATCGGCCATGAGATGGCCCACATCAAGAGCCGCGACACGCTCTACAACATCTGCGCCGCGGTCCTGGTGGGCGCCATCGCCTTGCTGTCCGACATGTTCCTCCGGGGGGTTCCCTTTCGCGGGAGAGGCCGGTCCGGAGGCACGGGGAGCGGGCGGGGAAACGTCGCATTCTTCGCGCTCGGGGTCCTCCTCGCGCTCCTGGCCCCCATCGCCGCGAAGATTCTGCAGATGAGCATCTCCCGCCAGCGGGAGTACCACGCGGACGCCTTAGGCGCGCAGTTCACGCGAAACCCCCTGGGGCTGGCCTCCGCGCTCGAGAAGATCTCGCAGTCCGGCGCCCACGTCCCTGGGGAGAACCGGGGAACCCAGCACCTGTTCATCGTCAACCCGCTCCTTCAATTTGCCGATAACGCATCGGCTCTTCTTTCCACGCATCCCTCGACCGCTCTTCGCATCCAACGATTGAAAGCGATGGCAGGGATCGGGGCAGCCACCGCATGAATCTTCCCCCCGCCAAGGAGGTAACCATGTCGCGCATCGTGACGATTTTCGGGAAGGACACCTGAGGGTACACGACCAACGCTCGTATGGATTACGAGAAAAACGGCGCCCGGGTGGTGTACAAGAACGTCCAGAAAGACAAGTCCGCAATGGCCGAGATGTTGACCTTTTCCAAGGGGCGACGCGACGTCCCCGTCATCCTCGAGGCAGAAAAGGTGACGATCGGCTACGGAGGAACCTGAGCGGTGTGACGACCGCGGCCGTGTGCCGCGGATCCTGACGCGGATGCCCGGGCGCGCCCGGGGCGGAGATGAGCCGAATCGGCTGGTTTATGGTATAGTTATATAGGTATCCGACACACTATTTCTAAGCGGAGGAAGCATCCATGAAAGTTGCAGAAGAAGCGCTCAAGTTCCTGAATCTGGGGATCGAGTCCGAGCTCGCCGCGTATGTGTTCTACCGCCGGTCGTCGAAAACAATCGGCGACGAGAACGTGCGCAAAGTGCTCGACGATCTCGCCAAGGACGAAAAGCAGCACTTCCTCCAGCTGGAAGAGGCCTACGACAAGAACGTCCGTTCCGAGATGTGGGCCCCCTACAAGGACATCATGACCCGGGACGGGTTGCCCGACATCGACGAACAGATGCAGGAGACGCACAAGGAGCTGCTCGGAAAGATTCCCAACCTGAAAAGCAGGAAGGACGTTCTCGAAATCGCGCTGGCGCTGGAAAAAGAGGCGGCAGACCTGTACCGGAACGCCTCCTCGAAGGCGAAAGACCCCGAGATCAAGAAGATCTTCGACCACCTCGTATCCTTCGAGAAGGTACACGTGAAAAAGATCGAAAAGGCTTTGGCCTCCCTGTAATCCCCGTGCATCGAAAACGCAAGCGGGAGGGAGATTATCCCCTTCCTTCTTTCGGGAAGACCGTCTCGATCAGTTTGCGGTAGGTCCGGGGAAACGCAAGACCTGCCAGATCCTCCGGCCGCACCCAACGCCATTCCCTTTCCGGCCCCGGCCGTCCGCCCTCACGGCGGCACCGGTAGGCGTGCACCGTGGTCCGGAAATGGCTGAATCCCTGGGGGAGCGAGGCGATCCGGCCCCCGATCGTAACGCGCATTCCCCACCCTTCCCGAAGTTCCCTCCGTAGGGCTTCTCCCCTGGTTTCCTCCGGCCGCCTTCGTCCGCCGGGGAATTCCCAGAGGCCGCCCAGAAGCCCCCGATCGGGCCGGCGGCCTGTGAGAATCCTCCCCTTACCGTCGGCGATCCACGCAACGACCACGTCGTGGTGGGGGAGAATCTTTTTCGCCGCCTTTGCGGGAATCGTTTCCGGGATGCCGTCGCGATGACCCTCACAGTGGTCTTTCAGGGGACAGGCGGGGCAATGCGGGCGTCGGGGGACGCATACCGTCGCCCCGAGGTCCATCAGCGCAAGGGCGGTTTCCCTTCCCTTCCCGGGAGGGATCAGCCCCCGCGATATCGTCCACAGGCGGCGCTCCACGGACGGCAGGGAGAGCGGTGCCGTAACGGCGAAGAGACGGGCGATGACCCGTTTCGCGTTGGCGTCGAGAATGGGGGTATCCGCGCGGAAGGCGATCGCCGCGATGGCCCCCGCGGTAGACCGGCCGATCCCGGGCAGCGCCACTAACTCCCGGGGATCGCGGGGCAGGCGTCCGCCGCGTTCCCGGGCGATGATCGCCGCGGCCCGGTGGAGATTCCTGGCCCGGGAATAGTATCCCAGCCCCTCCCAGAGCGTCATCACCTGGTCCCGGGGCGCCTCCGCAAGCGCGCGCACCGTGGGAAATGCCGCGAGGAAGCGGCGGTAATAGGGGGTGACCGCGCCCGCCCGGGTCTGCTGGAGCATGATCTCCGATACCCAGATGCGGTACGGGTCTCCGGTCTCCCGCCAGTCCATCTTCCTCGCCGACCGGGCGAACCAGGCAAGAAGCCGGCGGGAGATCGCGCGCAGACGTCTCCCGTCCGGGAGATTCCGGGAAGTCCCTTCCACGGAGCTATCCAGAAACGTCACACATTGCCTTGCGGCCGATGGGGATGCTACAGGTCTTCCAGGAGCCCCGAGAATACGTCGTGGTGCTCCTCTTCGTCGGCGAGGATCTCCCGGAACATCTTCTCCGTGACCTCGTCGCCTTCCTTCCTGGCCACCTCGATGATCTTGCGGTACATCGCGATGGCCCCCTCTTCGTCCTTCTTGTCGATCTGGATCATCTCCTTGAGGGTGTTTCCGACGCGTATCGGCCCGGGTTTGGTGGTCGGGGTTCCCCCGAGGTACACGAGGCGTTCGGCAATCTCCTCCGCGTGCTTCATCTCCGCGATGGCGAACTTCTTGAACACGTCTCTTACGGCAAACCCTTTCACGCCGGTGCATTGCACGTGCTGCCAGATGTATTGCACGGAAACCTGCATTTCGCGGGCAATCGCCTGGTTCAACATCTCCATCAACTGTTTCGACGCTTTCGGGCTCTTCATCTAGGGCTGCCTCCTTGGCCTGGTGTGGGAATTTCGCGGAACGAAAATTGTAACACAAAACGAACGGGGGGCCGATCGTCACGGCCCCCCCGGGAAGATGACGCCGCTGGAGGCGGCCGGTTTCCTAGAACTTGTACCCGACGTCGAACGCCACGAGGTGTGCGTCGCCCGTCCACTCCCCGTTGAAACCGACAGGGATTCCATTCTCCAGCCTCAGGTTGCTCACCGTCCGGTCCTTCTTGTCCACGTACATATAGGCAAGATCGAACGTCCAGTTGCGAATCTTGTAGCCGGCACCGGCGCAGTAGTAAAGTTTGTCGGAATCGGGAAGCTCGGGGCCCATCGTTTCGGCTGGAACCGGGGTGGGATCCCACCGGAACCCGAGGCGGAGAGCCAGCGGATCGGTCACGCGGTACTCGCCGCCGACGTAAATCGCCACAACGTCGTCCCAGTTCTTCGGGCTTACCGAATCCGGCAGGAACGCCCGATTGTCCTTCAAATCGATATCCAGACTCTTCCAACTGTGCCAGAAGGTCCAGGATGCGTCCACTTCGAGGGTCAGACGGTCGAGGATGTACGCGACGCCCAGATCCAATGTCGCAGGTATGTGGACCGTCGTAGTCCCCGTGGTGCGGAAGGAGGGCCCGCCGAACCCGATGGGGGCCGGTCCTTGCGGCGGAAGCGGACCCAGGGGCGTATCGATATTGCCGGGAAAAACGTTGGCCAGGTCGACGTCCCCGTCCTCGATCTCGAGGTCGAACTTGCTGCGGTAGGCGACACCGACCTTCAAATTCTTGGTCGGTGTGTGGAGCGCACCGACGTTGTACCCCCACGCCGTCCCGTCGCCCTCCAAATCCAGGTTGAAGATGTTAGACGGAAACCCTGTGGCGCTGTTGATCCCAACCGGGGTCCTCCCCAGCTCGGCCTTCCCGTACATGAAGTCGACCCCCGCGGCGATTGACAGGACATCGTTCACCTTCCACGCCACGGTAGGATTGACGACGAGCGTCAACAGGTCGATCTTGGTGACCTGGCTCCGGAAGATGCTCGTGTCCCGGTTCTCGTACTCCTGCCCCAGGCCGAACGGAGAGAAGATTCCCACGCCGTAGGCGAAATTCGGCGACGCCTTTCTGGTGATGAACGTATTCGGGATGAAGAAGTCGAGGTCCTTCTGCGTCTCCGACACCGAGGCACCGCCCGTCAGCGGAGTGATTCCCGTGAACGTCCCCCCGTTCTGCTTGACGTAGGTTACACCGACCTTCACGTTGGTTCCTTCCAGCTGGATAATCCCCGCCGGGTTGAAGTAGATCGCGGACGGATCGTTCGCCTGGGCGGTGAAGGCGAACCCCATGCCCATCGCTTTCGCGCCGGCCTCGGGAAGACGGAACCCCCCGGCTACCGCCGACGTCGCGGTGAACAACAGCACGACAAGAACAGCCAGCACCTTCCCGATTCTCATCGCTTCCCCTCCTTGTGGGCGGATTTTTTGCCCAGCTGTATTGAATCCGCTCCAACATACCGTCTTGTTCACGGGGACGCAACGGAAAATACGGACAAATATAACGAATACTCCACGGATTCGCCCGGCGCCAAGCGCACGGGGAAGAGGAGACGCAGGCAGACCCCCTGGTGGATCTTTTCCACCCCGGACTCCGACAGGGACGCCGTCTCGACCGGGTACCGCAGAAGAGTGAAATCCCGGTCCGCTCCCACCTCTACGGCAATCCCCCTCGCGTTGTCCACGATCCGGAATCCTTTGAGCGCTTCGGTGACGCCGCGGGAGGACAACTCCTCTTTTCTCTCCCCGATCCCCTCGTACCACCGGTCCGGGCCGCTCCCCGAGAGGAAGTTCAGGTTCCACTCCGAGGCGAACCTCCCCCAGGCCGCCCGCTCACCCCCGTTGCGGAGCCGGTACCGCGCCTCGATCCGTTCCTCGGAGGCCCCGAGGGTAAGGGCCTTGCCCAGAACCAGGTCGGCGCCGTCACCCCGGAGCGGAACCTCCATGGCGAGGCGGATCCGCTCGCTGCTTCGGGTGATCTTCCCCCTGGCTTCCTTTCCTGCCGTCGCGCAGGCCGGCGCGATCCGTTCGTTAAGAATTGCCTCGACGGCGTCCTCCTCCCGGTAAAAGGTCTCCCGGAAAGACGCACGCTGCCACGGGTCCACGACCAGCGCGTCCGAAACAGCCGGATCCTTGAGAATCAGCAGGTCGGAAATGCCCGTACGCCCGTCGAACTCTCCGCCCGTATCCTTGAACTTTCTGTGGTACGCCTCCTCCCGCCGGGTCAGGACATGTCCGAGGGCGAACCCGCGCCGGGGTAGGGAGATCTCGGTGATCGCCCCCCCGTCGTGGCCGTGGACGAGAAGGGTGAATTCCGGCGTCTTGAGAATCGCCTCCTCTCCCCCGTCGGCGTCGAGATCGCCGCTCGCCGCTTCCGTCCACCTGTCCTTGCCTCCGTGCAGGACCCGGTCGGAAAGCCCCTCGGCGCGGAGCAGGTTTGCGTACACCGCCTCCCGGAGATGGTTGAGGTAAAGGCCCCCGAAGAGCCCGTGCCAGTACACATCGTTGCACTGGGCGCGGTAGAGAAAATCGCGTGCCTCCGGCCCGTCCCCTTGCTTCGACGCCGCCTGCACCCGCCCGCTCACCCACAGCATCCTCTTGTGAAGCTGGCTCGCCTCCTCGTATTTACGCAGGAAGCCCCGGAAATTCCCCCCCTGGGCGAAGGGTTTCATTTCCGGGCACTTTCCGTAACGGAAGTCGTGAAGCAGTCCGCCGAACCGCACGGCCTCGGCGGGAGGAAGCGCCCACTCCCCCATCTCGATATAGGAGCAGGAAGGCGGGTAGACCCTCCCCCGGAGGGGTGCGGCGAAGACATACTCCCCGAAGGTCATCGTCCGGAGCCACTCTTGCCGGGCAACGATCCCCTCGAAGAATCTTCGAAGCCACCCTTGCGTGTATACGGTGTCGTAGGTCCCGGGCCATACGCCGAACTTCTCTCCGTCATCGGCCAAGATGGCCGCCGGGTACGGCACGTCCCGGGACGTCATCGCCTCCACCGTCCCCAACGTTTCCTCCACGTCCCCGAAGGGGATAAGGTACCGAAGCCGTTCGCTCCCCGGGAAGAGGCGGACCGTCGCCCCGTTCGCCTCCGTCAGGTAGACCCCGTCGAGTTCCTCCCCGGAAATCCCCGCCCGAAGGAAATGGAAGTCGTCAAGCGGCAGGTATTCCACACCGGCCGCGGCCAGCGACGCGGAAAGTTCCGGTTCCCATACCCGCTCCGCAAGCCACATTCCCCGAGGTCTCTTTCCGAAGTACCTGCCCACGGTGTCTGCGAGATCGCGAATCTGGCCCCTCCGATCCCTCTCCGGGATAAGAGGCATCACCGGCTCGTACATCCCTCCGCCGAGGATCTCCACCTGCCCCCGCGATACGAGGTCCTTGAGCAGGGAAAAGACCTCCGGTCGGTTTTCCGCGATCCATCGAAGGAGAAAACCCGAATAGTGGAGCGTGACCTTGATCGTGGGATACCGGGCGACGGTTTCGAGGAACGGAACGTACGACCGGTCGCTCGCCTCCGCGATAACGACATCGAAGTTTCCTACCGGCTGATGGTTGTGCAGGCACAAAAGGAGGGCGCGCGTGCCTCGAAGGGGCGGAATCGTTCCCATCAGTGGCCGTCCTCTCCTTCCGCGAACTCGGTGAGAACGCCGAAGGTCGAC
>JBFKGZ010000076.1:0-12037 GCA_041633075.1 Candidatus Deferrimicrobiaceae bacterium
GCTCGCCGTGCGAAGCACCCGCACGGCTGCGCTTTACCTCACTGCGCCCCCCTCCTGCGACTGCTCCGCCGGCAACCGGGGACCCGGGGCGATGCGGGGGGGTTCCCCGCAGCGGCCTGTGGAGCGAGACACAACTTGCGGCGAGCGGAACCGGCAGCGAGCGGGCGGAGGTCGCGAGCGTAGCGGAGGGAAAGCCCCGCGCGCGAGCCAGTGTCCTTCCACCGACACCTCTGTCTGTACGTCCATGCGGGGACGCACTCTGGGCTACACTTCGTGCCGGATCGGTTCGTACTGCCCCTTCTCCGGGTTATACGCGTGCACCTCCGCCGTGCCGATCTCGAAGAACCAGGCGTGGACGTGGAGCCGGCCCTCCCGGGCCGCCTTCTGGACGACGGGGTAGGTGCGCAGATTCTCCATCTGGAGCAGGACGTTCTCCTCGGCGGTGATCGCCAGCCGCTCCTCCTTCGACTTCCCGGGGTAATTGGCCGCCACGACCGCAAGCGTCCTGTCCCCGTGACTCAGCCATTCCGCGATGTGAGGGGTCTCGGCGAACAAGGTCCGGTCCTTGTAGAGCGCCTTCATCGCCCCGCAGTCGGAGTGGCCGCAGACGATGATGTCCCGGACCTTGAGGTGCTCGACGGCGTACTCGATGGCGGCGGCGACACCCGTCCCGTCGAGGGGGTTTTTCGAGTACGGCGGCACAAAGTTCCCGATGTTCCTGAGGACAAAGAGGTCTCCCGGCTGCGAGTGGGTGATCACCGTGGGGATCACCCGGGAGTCGCAGCAGGTGATGAACAGCGCCTCCGGCGACTGGCCTTTCTCGGCCAGTCTTTGGAAAAGTTCCTCGTTGTCGCTCCAGTACTGCGCCCGAAACCGGTGGATCCCCGAAATCAGCTTCTCCATGGTTCCCCCTCCGCCCGGCGAGGACAGGCGACTCCGCGAGGACCTCACGGCACGGCGGACCTCGCATTCGTTTGGCGTGCATTTTATCCGGTATAACCCATTCCCCAAATTTACTATTATACGGCGAGAACGATTGACGTACATCAATGCGCGCGGCCGACGGGTCGTCTATTCTTTACGCGTTCTGGCTGTGAAAACCCGAGAGGAAAGGAGGTTGCCGGATGACCAAAAAGACCGCCTTCTGGATCTTCCTGCTGGGCACGATCTCCTCGGCGGTGCTGTTCCTGGCGGCGACATGGGACACCCACCGGCAGGTGGCGATCCTGTCGAACGTGGACAAGCTGTCCGATCAGGTCGTGGCGGGCAAGCGGGCGTTCGAGAAGTACAACTGCAACGACTGCCACACGATCCTGGGCTTCGGCGGCTACTACGCCCCCGACATGACCCGGGTGGTGCAGCGCATCGGGGCGGACGGCGTCCGGTACGCGGTGAAAAGCCCCGAACTCGCCTTCGCCAACTCCTGGCGGAAGATGCCCCAACTGAACGTCTCCGACGCCGAGATCGAGGACCTGGTCGCCTTCTTCACCTGGGTCGGGGAGATCAACAACAACGACTGGCCTCCCCAGGACAGCAAGAAGCGCATGAGCCGGGGGGAGCAGGCCATGGTGGCGTCCGTGGGAGTGACCCCGGGCGCGGCCGTCTTCCAGACCAAGGGATGCATGAACTGCCACGCGCTGAAGGGGACCGGGGGATCCTTCGGGCCCGCGCTCGACACGATCGGGCAGGACCTTACCGCGGAGGAGATCCGGACTTACGTCCGCAACCCGAAAAGCGTCGACCCGAATTCGAAAATGCCGGCGCAGACGGGCCTTTCCGACCGGGAGCTCGAGGAAGTGGCAAAATTCCTTTCCACTCTGAAATAAGGAGGACCTGATGGAATACCGTTCCCAGAAAATCGCCTACTGGTACTTCATTGCGGCGCTTCCGCTGTTCGTGCTGCAGGTTCTCCTGGGGCTCTACCTCGGCTCCAGCTACGCCTTCACCATCCCGCAGGAGGTCGTGGACGTCTTCTCCTTCGCCACGGCGCGGGCGATGCACACCAACCTCCTCGTTCTCTGGATGCTGCTGGGCTTCATGGGCGGCGCCTACTATATCGTGCCCGAGGAGACGCAATCGGAGATCTACTCCCCGGCGCTGGCCTACTTCCAGCTCGTCGCCCTGCTGGTGACCGGTGTCGTTGCCCTGATCGGCTTTTTCTTCGGGTGGACGCAGGGACGTCCCCTCCTGGAGATCCCCCGGCCGCTCGACTTCGTGGTCGTCGTGGGGGCGCTGATCTTCCTGTTCAACATCGGGATGACCATGCTCAAGGCAAACCGGTGGACCGCCATCCAGGGGACGCTGCTGGGCGGCCTGGTCTTCCTCGCCCTCCTGTACCTGTTCGGCATCCCCTTCTACAGAAACGAGGTGATCGACTGGTACTACTGGTGGTGGGTCATCCACCTCTGGGTCGAGGGGGCGTGGGAACTCGTCACGGGAGCGATTCTGGCGTTCATATTGATGAAGCTCACCGGGGTGGACCGGCAGGTCGTGGAGAAGTGGCTCTATCTAGAGATCGGCCTCTTCATGTTCACGGGAATCGCCGGGACCGGGCACCACTACTACTGGATCGGCGCCCCGCGGTACTGGCTCTGGATCGGCGGGATCTTCTCGGCGCTCGAGCCGCTGCCGATCCTGCTGATGGTCATCGACACGATGATGCACGTCAAGCAGCGAAAACTGCAGATCGTAAATCCGCTCGTCTGGACGTACGCCATCGGCTGCGCCGTCCTGCATTTCATCGGCGCCGGGGTGTGGGGGTTCGCGCACACGCTCCCGCAGATCAACTACTACACGCACGGCTCCCAGGTCACCGTGTCCCACGGCCACCTGGCGTTCTTCGGCGCCTACGCGTTGCTCAACCTGACGACCTTCTACTTCGCGATGCCGAGGATCAAGGGGATCGAGGTGTTCGACGACCGGAAGGGAAAGATCGGGTTCTGGACGATGTGCTCCGCGATGATGACCATGGCTCTTACCTTCGGCGTGGCCGGTGTCCTGCAGAGCTACATCGAGCGTGTGCTCGGGATGGGGTACATGACGGCGCAGTCGCACATGCGGCTGTGGATGCTGGTGACCATCGTCGCGGGCGTCTTCTTCCTGGGCGGGCTGCTCACCACTGTCACGGACCTCCTGACCTTAAAACCGGCCAAACAGGAGGCGTAAGGGAACGGCCGGGGGGCGGGGCGAATCCTTCCCTTAGGCCGAAAAATCTAACCAGAGAGGGATAAGCGGGGACACGCTCACCGGGGACACTCCTGGTTTACGCGTCGAGAAAAAAAGGAGTGTCCCCGATAAGGAGATACGATGGATCGGTACACCAAGGCATTCGTTGTCGCTGCGCTCGTTTACTTTTTCCTGGCGGCCGTGCTGGGCGCCTGGATGGGGTCCGCCACGCCTGCGGGCTGGGTTCGGTTCGCCCACGTCCATTTCAACCTGCTGGGCTTCATGTCGATGATGATCTACGGGGTAGGGTACTTCATCCTGCCCCGGTTCAACGGCCGCACCCTGCACTGGCCTTCGTGGGTGCCCCTGCACTTTTTCGCGGCCAACGTCGGCCTGATCGGAATGGTGGCCACGGCGCCGGAGCGCCCCTCGACGGGGTTCGCCCTGTTCGCCGGGCTGTCGGTCGTGTCGGCGGCGATGTTCGTTGTCAACCTCGGCGCGACGATGCTCATCGCGCCGTCGGTGGAGGAGGAAGAGGAGGAGGAGATTCCCGTGCGTCCGCAGGCGGCGCCTGCCCCGCCCCCCCCTTCGTCACCGCAGGTGGATATCCACCCCGACATGCGGGTGGGGGAGATCCTGACCCGGTGGCCCCAGACGGTGGAGGTCTTCGTATCGAACGGGTTCGCCTCCCTGGGGAACCCCGAGCACCGGGAGCAGGTGAAGCAGATCCCCATCACGCTCCGGATGGCGTGCCAGCGGCACAACGTCGATCTCGAACCGATGGTCTCCCTGCTGATTGCCGCCGCCGGGGGAACGCCCCCGCAGCCCGCGGCCGCCGCGGGGAGTCGGGCCGGCGCTGCCGGAGCGGCGGGGCGCAGGACGAAACTCTCCCGCGGGGAACCGATCCGTTCGGAGAACATCCTGGGCGACATCCTCTCGGCCTACCCGGAGACCGAGAAGGTGTTCCGGAAGTATTACGGAGACGGGTGCTTCTCCTGCCCCGGCCAGGCGACCGAGAGCGTCAAGCAGAGCGCGATGATGCACAACGTCAACGAGAAGCAGATCCTGACCGATTTGAACCGGGCGGCCGGCTTCTAAACACTCCCCGAATGGAGGGCGCGATGATCGACCGGATGCAGGAACTGCTCGAGGCGGAGCGCGCGGGGGTGAAATGCCTCGCGGCGATGGCGGATCAGACCCCGGAGGGGGAGAAGAAGGAATTCCTGGTTTTCCTCCGGAACGACGAGGGACGGTTCTGCGCCGGGCTGCACCGGCTCATCCGGGAGCGTGAGGGAACTCCCACCGACCGGACCGGTACCTTCGCTGACAAGGTCTTGGCCCTTACGGGGGAGGCCGAGCGGCTGGCGCTTCTTATCAAGGGGCAGTCGTGGGTCGTCCGGAAGATCGACGAGATCCCGACCGCGGAGATGACCCCGGACGAGAAGTCGTTCTTCGACGACATGCACAAGGCACACGTGGTCAACATCGAGGCGTGCCGCAAATACCTTCCCTCCGGAGGATGACGCAGCTGCGCCCCGGGTCCTCGGGCACCGGCACCTGCCCTTTCGGCAGACCCGTCAAGTGGTCGGTCATGGCTTCGCCACGCCGAAGGAGTGGGGGCGCAGTGAGGTAAAGCGCAGCCGTGCGGGTGCATCGCACGGCGAGCCACGAACGGAGCCCCCCTCCGAGGCAGCGGAGCCGGTCCTCACGCCCCCGGGGCGGGACGACTGTGGTATTCTTTCCGGAGAAATCAGCAACTGGGAGGTCACGCCATGTACGCAGCGCAGTGGAAGGACATCGAGGGGAAGGCGGTCACCGATGCCGGCGCGGAAGGGGTCACCATCCGGGTCCTGATGGGGGACAACGTCGGGGCGCCCACCTTCACGATGCGCCACTTCGAGATCGCCCCCGGCGGGCGCACCCCCTTTCACGCCCACGCGTGGGAACACGAGGTCTACATCCTCTCCGGCAAAGGGAAGGTCCGGCAAAAGGACGGCGACCGGGAGGTGGGACCGGGCTCCTTCGTCTACGTTCCTCCGGACGAGGAGCACAACTTCGCCAACGCCGGCGATACGCCCTTCATTTTCCTGTGCGTGATCCCGTCCGCGAACCCCTGCCTGGGCAAGTGACCCCGCTACGCATTACGGATGGTTCCCCCCGCCCCTTTCTTCATCACGACATGGACGAAGAGAACCAGGAGCGCAAGGAGATTGATCGCCGTCGCCAGCGGGTGCAAGGAAACGACGGGGGCAAGATAGACGAACCGTTCGACCAGGATCCCCAGCAGGATGGAAACGGACACGGCGAACACGACGAACGGGTTCGTCTTTGATCTGCCGGGCAGCAGGACAAGGAAGGGGATGATGAAGTAGAAGGCGAGGATCGACAGGGAAAGTTCCCGCAGGGGCGACGAGGATACTCTCGCCAGGAGATAACTGACCTCCTCCGGGATATTCCCGTACCAGATCACGAGGAACTGGGCGAAAAACAGCCCCACCCACAGAATGCTGAACCCGAAAAGAAGGATCGCGATGTCTTTCAGGTCGGAGCGGCCTCCCGGCTCGTGGGTCGGGGCGGGCCTTCCGTGGAGAAACGCGTAGAGGATGCCCGACAGGGCGAACCCCGCGAACAGGGATTCGATGAAGAAATAGCCCCCGAACAGCGTGTTGATCCACGGATATGCCAGCGACATGACCCAGTCGAACGCCATGAGGGACTGGGAAATCACGAAAACGAGGATGTACAGGGCGGCGAACCGGACCCTCTCCTCCTCGTCCCTGTGGGAAGCGATGGCGAATCTTCTCGCCGCAAGGTAGGAAAGCAGCAGCAGGACGAAATTCCTCCCGACGAAAAACCCCTTGTCGAACCAGATCCCCTCCCGGCCGATCCAGGGATAGGAATCCACGAAGGGCACAAGGAACAGGAAGAGGACCGAGACGAACAGCAGGAGGGGATGGACAGAGAGCAGCTCCCTCTTCACGGAGGCCACCCACTTGGCCTTGATCAGCGTGCACACCGCCACGGTGGCGACGCACCCCTGGATGACCGAAGCCCAGAACAGAAGCGCCATCAGGAGCGAGCCGCCGTTCGCGGCAAGCGGGCCGAACTGGGTAATCGCCACGATGACGCCCGCGAGGACGAACGGGACGATCCAGCCGCTCCCTTTTCCTGAAGACCCCTTCATTCCGCTTCCCCCGGCTCCACGGTGATCACGAACGCGTTGCCGAACTCCTCCTCCGGAACGACGCCGAACACGCTCGGCAGACGGGCAAGGATAAGAAACCCGAAAAACGTGGACAGGGCCCCGAACAGGATCGTCAGGGCGAAGGCGATGATGACGAACGGCGGAATGGAGACGATCGGCTTCCCCCCGGTGATGAGCGGCCAGCTCAAGGAGGTCAGGATCGTGAAGGCGAACCCGGTAACGGTGCCGCTCGCGGCGCCCAGGAGAGCGAAGTTTTTCACCTTCGCCGGCGTTGGCGGCAGGATCTCGTCCACCTCATGGACGTAGAAAGGGGTTTCTACCCGGATCCTTTCCTGCGGGACTCCCTCCCGGGCCAGGTTGCGAAGGGCCGAGAGGAATTCCTCCTTGTCCTGGAACATCATCCGATTCTCCATTTAGAGGTGCTCCTTGATTTCCGTGATCGAGAGCACGGGCAAGGTCTTCAGGAAAAGCAGATAGGCCGTGAAGAACAGCCCGAAGCTGCCCAGGGTGATCCCCACCTCGACGATGCTGGGGGTGTAGGTCCCCCATACGTACGGGTCGTAATCCCGGGCGAGGGACGTGACGATGATCACGAACCGCTCCACCCACATGCCCACGTTCACGAAGAGGGAGAGGACGAACAGGTATTTGACGTTGCGCCGCAGGCGCCGCGCGAAGAGCGTCAAGGGAATGAGGGAATTGCAGAAGATCATGATCCAGAACATCACGGTGTAGTCGCCCAGGGCGCGGTACCGGAACGTCTCCATCTCGTAGGGGTTCCCGCTGTACCAGGCGAGGCCGAACTCGACTACGTAGGAGTAGGTCACGATGAGGGAGGTGAACAGGAGAATCTTCGCGATGCTCTCGAAATGGTCGTCGGTGATGTACCGGTCGAGGGCCAGGATCTTCCGCATGGGGACGACGAGGGTGATCACCATCGCCGTGCCGGAGAAGATCGCGCCCGCCACGAAATAGGGGGCGAAGATGGTGGTGTGCCACCCGGGGATGATGCTCATGGCGAAGTCCCACGAGACGACGGAGTGGACGGACGCCACCAGCGGGGTGGCGAAGGCGGCCAGGAACAGGTAGAGCTGGTTGTAGTTCTTCCACTGCCTTCTCGTCCCCGTCCATCCGAGGGAGAAAAAGCCGTAGATCCGTTTCGCCAGCCCCTCCTTGTATCTCCGCGCGATGGCGAAATCGGGGATCAGCCCCACGTAGAAGAAGACCACGCTCACGGTAAGATAGGTGCTCACGGCGAAGACGTCCCAGATGAGGGGAGACCGGAAGTTCACCCAGAGCATCCGTTGCGTCGGGTAGGGGAAAAGGTAGTAGAACTTCCAGGACCGGCCGAGATGGATCAGGGGGAACAGCCCCGCGGCGAGCAGCGCGAAGACCGTCATCGCCTCGGCGGGACGGTTGAAACTGGTCCGGAACCGGGCGCGGAACAGGTACAGGACCGCCGAGATGAGCGTCCCGGAGTGGGCGATGCCGACCCAGAAGACGAAGTTCGTGATGTAGACCCCCCAGCCCACGGGATGGGTGATCCCCGCGACCCCCATGCCGGTCGCCATCTGGTAGCCCCATAATCCGAGGAGGGTGAGAAAGAGGGTAGCGGAGCATCCAAGCGCCGCAAGATACCCGAGCCCCGGCTTCTTCATCGCGGACAGGACGTCCTGCTCCACCTGGGCCAGTTTGTCGGGCTTATCCATGGCCTTCCCTTTCGGGGCCGCCTTTCGCTCCCCCCAGATAGTATACGGAAGGATTCGTACCCAGCCCCTCGAATACCCGGTAGGCCCTCGCAAGGTGCGCCAGCCGGTACACCTTCGACTTCGTATCGAGGAGGTTGCCGAACGTGATGGCGCCGGTGGGACAGCTCTGGGCGCAGGCGGTGGTCACCTCCCCGTCCCGGACCTTCCGGGAATCGTCCTTCGCCTTGTCCTTGGCGGCACGGATCCGCTGGACGCAGAAGGTGCACTTCTCCATGACCCCCGCCGCCCGGACTTCGAGGTCGGGATTCAGCATCCGGTCAAGCGGCTTTTTCCACAGGTGCCAGAACCAGTTGAACCGCCTCACCTTGTAGGGGCAGTTGTTCGAGCAGTACCGTGTCCCCACGCACCGGTTGTACACCTGGACGTTCAGCCCTTCGGGGTTGTGATAGGCGGCGTACACCGGGCACACCGTCTCGCAGGGGGCGGAATGGCACTGCTGGCAGAGCATGGGGAGGAAATCGACGTTTCCCGCCTCCCCGTAGAAGGGCTCGATGCGAAGCCACGACATCTCCCGGCCTTTGAGGTGGTCCTTCTTCCCGACGACGGGCACGTTGTTCTCGATGTAGCAGGCGGCAACGCACGCGGAACAGCCGTTGCAAAGCGCCAGGTCGATGGCCATGGCCCACCGGTACTCCTTGTGCTCGTGCTCCGGGTAGAGGCTCTCCGTTCCGTGGTGGTGCTTCTCGTCCTTGTGGGAGGGATCGGGAATCAGCCCCCTGCCCTGCTGGGACGGGGAACCGGAGAGAACGGGAATGGCCGCTACCTTTCCGGATTTTTCGATCCGGATCCCCTCGAGGTACCAGGTCGCCTCCCCCGTGCGTTCCTCCGTCCGCAGAGGGGGGGAATCCACGAAGTCCCGGCCGGCGACGAAGACCCCCTCCGCCAGGCCGGGCTGGATTTTCATCGGAAGCACCTGCGACCAGTCGCCGGAGGAGACGGTGGCCTCCTCCGTGTCCTTTACCCCCAAGGCCTTCGCCGTCCCCGGCGAGACCGAGAGCCAGCGACCGTAGGAGATGGTGGTCAGGGGGTCGGGGACCTCGGACAGAAGCGGCAATCCCCGGCTGCGCCCGTCGAAGGTGCGCAGGGACGGGGCCAGCACCAGGACGGGCGCTTTCGGTTCCCCCCCTTCGGCCGCCGCTCCTTTCAGGAAAGCGGCCGCCTTTCCCCCGTTAAGGGTCACGCGTTTTTCCGGGAGGGATTCCTCGACGAAGCCGTCCCGGATAAGCGCATCCTTTCCTTTTTCCCCGAACCGCTTCGTCCACTCCGCGAAAAGATACTCCCGGTATCCCGTCGCGGGCCCCTCCCCCGAAACCGCTCCCATGAGCCGCAGCAGAATATCGCCTTCGGACAGCGTGTCGTGAAGGGACCCAAGAACGGGCCTCACGAGGGAGACTACACCCCGCCTCGGCTCGACGTCCCCCCACGACTCGAGGGAATGGGAGAGGGGAAGGATCAGGTCGGCCTCCTGCACCGTCTCGTCCAGGAGATCACCGAACGCCACCGACAGCTTCGCTTTCCTTACGTTTTCCCGGAAGGCGAACCCGCCCGGCAGGGAGAACACGGGATTCGTCCGGGAGAGAAAGAGCACCCCCGCCTCGCCCTTGGAAAGCCGTGCGGACAGGGCTTCCATGTCATGGTAGGTGCCCGTTCCGCCGTACTGCTCGTTCCTCGCGAAATCGACCAGCCCGGGGATCTCCCCCGTGACCCACTGGATCATCCCCGCCAGGGCCGCCACCTCGAGACCTCTCCGGTGGGACGTGGAAACTCCGCCGGCGATCACCAGGGGAAACCTTGCCTTCGTCATCCGGTCCGCAAGGTCCGCCAGTTTCTCCGCGGGGATCCCCGTTTGATCCGACGCGTTCTCCACGGAGTACCGGGGGAGCGCGTTGACGACCTCCCGTGGGAGCCCGTGCCTCCGGGGGCCCTTTTCCAGGACCTGCCGGAGGAGATACGCAAGGAGAACCGCCTCCCTTCCCGGGAGGACCACGAACCGCCTGTCCGCGTTCGCCCCGGTGAGCGACAGGTGCGGCTCCGCGTGGAACCACCGGAAATCCCCCCCGCTCCGTGCCCGGGAGAGTTTCCGGGTGTAGGAGACCGGGCTTACGTGCGTCGCGAGGATATCCGCCCCGACCGTCAGGAGGAAATCGGCATTCTCGATCCGGTAATGGGGGACGTCGCGCTCCCCGAATAGCAACCCGTTGGCCTCCGCTACGGCGGAGTGGGAATAGACCTCGAACTCGGGGAGCCTCTCGACCCCGAGCTTGCCGCAGAACGCATCGATCAGCAGGGAGAGGGAGCCGGTGGTCCTTCCGGACAGGAAGAGGTTTTTCCGCCCGGCGTCACGGGATCCGGCGAGGGATTCCGATACCAGGGAAAGCGCCTTCTCCCAGGAAACGGCGTTGAACTTCCCGTCGCCGTTTCGCCGCAGGGGGGCGTTCACCCGTTTCGGATGATAGAGGCGGGTGAGGGAGGACTGCCCGCGGATGCACAGGCCCCCGTCGTTTATCGGATGTTCCGGCGCACCTTCGAGCTTGATCGGCCATCCCTCCCTGCGCTTTACCGACAGGCCGCAGCCTGCCGGACATTCCGTGCAGGTGGAGGGGGAATAATACGCCTCTCCGGGGATGACCCCCTCTTCCGGGGGCAGAACGGAGGAGACGAAGTCTTTCGTCTTCCGGGACCCGCAGGACGACAACAGGGTCGACCCCGACAGTATCCCCAGAACCCGCAGAAAATCCCTTCGCTTCATCCTTTACGCTCCCTCTACTTGTGGCAGGTGGTGCAGTCCAGGGGCGCCCCTCTTGCCCTGTGGCAGGAAACGCACCACCCCATCGTAAGCGTACCCACCCGGCGGATCTTTTTCATGGCACCTACCTTCCCGTGACACTCCGAACAGTCCACCCCCGCCTTCACGTGCCTCTTGTGGGAAAAGTAGACGTGGTCCGGGAGATAATAGACCCGGTTCCATTCGACGGGCCGCTTCTCCTCGTAATGCCTTGTGAGCTTCTTGATCTCTTCCCTGTCCGTCGCGATCGCCCGGTGGCAGGACATGCACGTTGAAAGGGACGGAGCGCCCGCATGCCGCGACCGGTCGACGAAGATGTGACAGAAATTGCAGGGAAGGTTGAGTTGCGACACGTGGATCGTGTGGGGGAAGGCGATCGGCTGGTCCGGCGCGATCCCCGCGCGCTGCCAGGAAACCCAGAGCCCCGCGGCGATCAGGAGGAGGACCCCGAAATAGGCCGTCACGGCGAGAAGGATCGCCGGTTTGCGAACGGATCGGGTCATGGCGACCCGCCGGACTTGACCGTTTCGATCAGGTACCGGGCCACGGCGTCGATCTCTTCCTCCGGGAGCCCGAGCCTGGGCATGGACGGGTAATCCGGGTTCACCTTGACCGGTTCGCGGAGGAACGCTTTCAGCTTCTCCGCGTCGCCGCCGTACTTCGGCATTACTTCGTCAAGCGGCGGGCCGACGACCCGGATGTCGAACCGGTGACAGCCCGCGCAGACCTTCTCGAATACGACCTTCCCCGCATCCGCCCCCGTCTGCGCGGCGGCCGCGGGCTCTTCCGGGCGCGCCTCCTTTCCCGGTTCGGCCGTAACCGCCGCTTCCTGCATCGCCAGGAAGGCGATCCGGTCCTGGTAGGCGTTTCCGACCGCCGCGTCGTCATGCAGAAGCATCGCGAGAAAGATCAGGACGAACAGGAAAACCACCCGCGCGCCCGGCCCGCCTCCCCCCTTCCCGTCGGACAGGAAAAGGGTCAGGCACACCGCAAGCGACAGGAGAAGGACGACCGCTGAAGAGACGAACACTTCCGCCGAGAGCGCGATCTCCGGGAGGGTGACCAGGTCCAGCAGCAGGAACACGGGGAGGACGAGGGTCGCAAGCAACGTAA
>JBFKGZ010000077.1:0-11994 GCA_041633075.1 Candidatus Deferrimicrobiaceae bacterium
CGGGGGGTGCGTCCAACCGAAAACCGCAGGGGAGGGCCCCATGAGAAGACTGTTATGTCTCGGAGTAACGGCGATCCTGGCGCTCGCCATTTCCGGGTGCGGGGGGGGTGACTCCCGGACCATTTTCATTGCCCAGATCCTGAGCGACCAACCGGCGGACGGGGACATCGCCTTTGACCCGGTCGCAGGTGTCTACACGATCACAAACGGCCCGGATACCGTTTTTTTCGGGATCGACGAGGGGAACGTGAACCTGCCCGAATTCCGGGCTTTTCTGGACTTTCCCCTGGACGGATCCACCGGTGAAGACGTGGTCCCGGCGGGGGCGCGGATCCGGTCGGCCACGATCGAGGTATTCATCAACGAGGTGAGTTTCGCGACGACGGTTCCGACCCTGATCGACCTTGTCCAATACCCCATCGGCGGACTGCGGGACCAGGATTTCGATTCTCCTCCGCTGTTGTTTCGGTCGCTGAATTTCTTCGCTTCGGATCTGGGGAATTACGTCGCGATCGACGTCACGCCGCTCATGGTGGAGGCGCAGCGTCTCGGGCTGGCGGACTTTCAGGTCCGGTTCCTGCTCGACTTCGTGCCGGGGGCAAACGGCCTGGTGGGGATCGAGGACAGGCCCGCGGTCATCTTGACGGCCCCCCTCCTGACCGTCAGGTTCGACTGAGCCTGACCGGCCGGCTCTTCCTGCGTCTGCTGCGCGGACCATCGAGGATCCCGGGCGATGCGCGGGGGAGTCCACGAGGCGGCCTGTGGAGTGAGGCACCGAAACCAGCGAGCGGAACCGGCAGCGAGCGGGCGAAGGTCGCGAGCGTAGCCGAGGGGACCTTCCCCCGCGAGCCAGGGGCCCCGGGAAACGGTGCCTGCGCCGCAGCAATCCCGGTCGCGGAATCGACGGAAATTGTTGTAGAATCTTCTCGTGTCTGCCACGGGAACGAGGAAACGGTTAGCCGATCTCGGTGCGGTCGCGTCGGGCCTGGCCCACGAGATCCGCAATCCGCTCAATTCCCTGTACATCAACAGTCAGATTCTGGCCGAGATGCTCGCCGCGCTGCCGGAGGCAACGGAGCGGAGGGAGGAGCTCCTCTCGCTTGCCCGCGCCAACATGAAGGTCACCCGGCGCCTGAACGACATCCTCTCCGAGTTCCTCCGGTTTGCGCGGCCGACGGCGATGGAGTTCGTGGTGGCGGACCTGAACCGGGTCGTCGCCGACACCCTCCGCTTTCTCGAGGTCGATTTCGCGCGCCGGGGGATCGAGCTCGACTCTTCCTTCCACCCGGAACCCCTTCCTCTCTTCGCCGACGAGAAACAGTTGCGCCAGGTACTTCTTAACATTCTCCTGAATGCCGAAGAGGCGATGGACAAGGAGCGAAAGGTCATCCGGGTGACGACGGGTTCGGAGCGGGGACGTCCGTTCGTGCGTATCGCCGACAACGGCCGGGGAATCCCCCGGGCGGACCGGAAACAGATCTTCCAGCTCTTCTTTTCCACGCGGAAAAACGGTACGGGACTGGGTCTTCCCATCGTCCGGAAGATCGTGCGCGAGCACGGCGGGAAGATCGGCATCCGAAGCCGGGAGGGGCGCGGGACGACGGTGACCATATCCCTCCCCTCGGAGGGGCAGTCCAAGTCGAGGATCGAGTCACAGACGGCGGGCAGGTCCCTTCCGGAAAAGATCCGGTGAACCGGTGAAAGAAAAGGCGAAGGTTCTCATATTCGATGACGATGCGGACAGCTTGACGAGCTTCGCGACGGCGCTTAGGCGAGACGGGTTCGTGGTACATCCCTTCGCCGATCCGAAGGAGGGGCTTTCGCATCTCGCCTCCGAGGGGGGCGACGTGGTGCTGACCGATCTCAAGATGCCGGGGATTACGGGGCTGGAGGTGGTCCGCCGCGTGGTGCAGGAAAATCCGACCGTCCCGGTCGTTGTCGTGACCGCTTTCGGCACCGTCGAGAGCGCGGTGGAGGCGATCCGGGCGGGGGCATCGGACTTCCTCCTCAAGCCGGTGGGGATCCCGCAGCTGCGGGCGGCCGTTTTCAAGGCGGCCAAGGAGCGAAGCAAGAACGTGGAACTGGAAAAAAAGGACAGGGAGATCCGACGCCTGCGGGAGGAGAAGACCCGGAAGCACGGCCTGGGACGGATCATCGGTGATTCCCGGAAAATGGAGGAAATGATCCAGAAGATCCACACCGTCGCCCAGACCCGGATGAACGTCCTGATCCTGGGAGAGAGCGGTACGGGGAAGGAACTGGTGGCACGGGCGATCCACGACGAAAGCCCGAGGTGGGACAAGGCCTTCCTTCCCATAAACTGCGCGGCGATTCCCGAAAGCCTCCTCGAATCGGAGCTCTTCGGGCACGAGAAGGGCGCGTTCACGGGAGCCGTCGCCGCCCGCCAGGGAATGATGGAGATCGCGGATGAGGGGACCCTGTTTCTCGACGAGGTCGGCGAGATGTCCCTTGCATTGCAGGTCAAGCTGTTACGGGCGATCGAACAGAAGGAGGTGATCCGGGTCGGCGGGTCGGAGGTGATCCGGGTGGACCTCCGGATCATCGCGGCAACCAACCAGGATCTCAAGGCGAAAGTGGCGTCAAGGACCTTCCGGGAGGACCTCTTCTACCGTCTGAACGTGTTCGGCATCACCGTGCCTCCTTTGCGGGAACGGCGCGAGGACATTCCGAAGCTCGCCGCCCATCTCCTGGGCGAGATCGCCAGGGAGAACAACGTCACGCCCAGGAAATTGTCGCCCGGCGCGCGCATCGCCCTTCTTGCGTATCAGTGGCCCGGAAACGTCCGGGAGTTGCGCAATGCCATGGAAACCGCCTCGCTGGTAGCCAAGGGAGAATCGATCGAGTGGGGGGACCTTCCCCCGGAAATCCTCGACAACATCCTTCCTCCCTCCCCCTCCGGGCCGATCCCGCTCCCCCCGCCCCGGACGCTCGAGGAGACCGAACGCGAGGCCATCGTGGCCGCCTTGCTGAAAACGGACGGGAACAAGACACAGGCGGCGAAGATGCTCGGGATCGGGCTGCGAACCCTCCACAGGAAGGTGAAGGAGTACGGGATTTCCTGACCGGCGTCGCCCGCTGGAAAACTCCCCCCCTCCTGGATGGATTCGTAATGCCACATTGGCGTTGCCGGGATGGGGGTATCGTGTGTCATTTTGGCGCACGCCCTTCTCCCTGACATCCCCCTGCTGCATTTATTCCGGAATAACCAAATGAAAACAAGTGGTTTTATGGTGGGCGGAAGAATGCCTCCTTTGGCATGGATGTTGTTTTATAGGGGGGCATAGCAGGAGGAAGAAAGTGGCCCGGAGAGTGGTTCTGATAGCCGATGCACAAGGCGACGACTGGGGACTGATGACCCCACTTCTCGGGGCCCTCTCCGATGCGGGGGCGATGACGGAGTTGTTCTCCGACTGTTCCGCGGGACTGTTGAGCGTCATTCGGGGGGGGACGGATCTCCTCGTCATCGACATGGACACCCCTTCGTTCGGCGGCCTGGATTCGCTGGTCAAGATCGGGCGGATCGCTTCGCGGGTCCCGGTCCTGCTCCTGTCTGCCGAGGACAGCAAGGCGCGGCGGATGTGGGCCGTTGAGGCGGGTGTGCTGGGATTCGTAACCAAGCCGGTGGACGGGCATGCGCTCGCGCGTTTCATCGCAAAGGTGTTGAGAGAGTACTAGAACATAATCCGAAAGAGAGGAGTGCGGCAATATGGCGAAGATCATCGGGATTGACCTCGGCACCACAAACTCCGTGGTTTCCGTGATGGAGGGCGGGGAGCCCAAGATCATCATAAACGAGGAGGGCAACCGGCTGACGCCTTCGGTGGTCGGCTTCGGCAAGGGGGGCGAAATCCTCGTCGGCCAGGTGGCCAAGCGCCAGGCGGTGCTGAACCCGGAAAACACCGTTTTCTCGATCAAGCGGTTCATGGGGCGGCGGTACGACGAGGTCGGCGAGGAGATGAAGCTGGTTCCCTACAGGGTGTTGAAGGATCCCAACCAGAAGGCCGTTGTGGCGGCCGCCGGGAAGGAGTACACCCCGGAGCAGATCTCCGCCATGGTGCTGGGCAAGCTCAAGAAAGCCGCGGAGGCGTACCTGGGCGAGGAAGTGAAGAAGGCGGTCATCACGGTTCCCGCGTACTTCAACGATTCCCAGCGCCAGGCGACCAAGGATGCCGGTGCGATCGCGGGGCTGGAGGTGATGCGGATCATCAACGAGCCGACGGCGGCTGCGCTCGCGTACGGCCTCGACAAGAAGAAAAACGAGCGGATCGCGGTATTCGACTTCGGGGGGGGCACATTCGATATCTCGATCCTCGAGGTGGGGGACAACGTCGTCGAGGTGAAGTCGACCAACGGGGACACGCATCTGGGCGGTGACAATATCGACCAGCGGATCATCGAGTGGATCGTGACGGAATTCAAGCGGGACCAGGGGATCGACCTGGCCAAGGACCGGACGGCGCTACAGAGGCTAAAGGAAGGCGCGGAGAAGGCCAAGATCGAGCTCTCCTCCGTGCTGGAGACCGAGATCAGTCTCCCGTTCATCACGGCGGACGCGTCGGGGCCGAAACATCTTCAGCTGAAGCTCACGCGCAGCAGGATGGAGCAGATGATCCAGGATATCCTGGACCGGACGCTGAAGCCTTGCGAACTGGCGATCCGGGATGCGGAGATCACCGTGGACCAGATCGACGAGGTCGTCCTCGTCGGCGGGTCCACCCGGATCCCGAAGGTCATAGAGATGGTGAAGGGTTTCTTCCGGCGGGACCCGCACCAGGGCGTGAACCCCGACGAGGTGGTGGCCGCCGGCGCCGCCGTGCAGGCGGGGGTACTCGGGGGCGAGGTGAAGGACATGCTGCTCCTGGACGTTACCCCGCTCTCTCTCGGAATCGAGACGCTCGGGGGCGTAATGACGAGGCTTATCGAGCGGAATACGACGATTCCCGTTCGGAAGAGCGAAATATTCACGACGGCCGCCGACGGGCAGACGAGCGTGGAGGTCCATGTCCTGCAAGGAGAACGGGAGATGGCAGGCGCCAACCGCACCCTGGGGAGGTTCCACCTCGAGGGGATTCCGTCCGCACCGCGCGGCGTCCCCAAGATCGAGGTGACCTTCGACATCGACGCCAACGGCATCCTCCATGTCAACGCAAAGGACACGGCGACCGCCAAGGAGCAGAAGATCACGATCACCGCGTCGACCGGCCTCTCCAAGGACGAGATCGACCGGATGGTCAAGGAAGCCGAGTCGCACGCCTCCGAAGACAAACAGCGGAAGACCGTCATCGAGGCACGCAACCACCTCGACTCCCTTGTGTACGGCACCGAGAAGACGCTGCGGGAGAACCGGGAGAAGGTTCCCGGGGATCTTGCGACCGAGGTGGAGGCCGCTGTCGCCGAGGCGAAGGAGTCGATGAAATCCGAGGACGAAACGGTGCTCAAGCAGGCTGCGGAGAAACTCATGCAGTATTCGCATCGCCTCGCCGAGCAGATGTACAAGGAAGCGTCCTCTTCCGCTTCCCCCCCTCCGCCGGAAGGCGAAGCGGAGAGCAAGGAGCAGGAAGGGGAAGTGATCGACGCGGAGTATGAAGACCCCGCGAAAAAATAGCACAAATTCCGGCTTCGTGTCAGGGCCGGAGGAAAGGAGGACACATCATGACACTCATTCGTTGGACGGATCCGTTCCGGGACATCACTACCCTTCAGGACCGGGTGAACCAGTTATTCGGAAACTTCCTGGAGCGCGGCCATGGCCGCGAGGAAGGACTGGGAACCGGCGTTTGGATGCCGGCCGTGGACATCTATGAAACGAAGGACGCGATCTGCGTCCGGGCGGAACTTCCCGGCGTGGATAAGGATGCCATCGGCGTCGAGGTCAAGGATGGCGTTCTCATCCTGCGTGGCGAGCGAAAGTTCGAGAAGGAGGTAAAGGAGGAAAACTACCACCGGATCGAACGGTCGTACGGGACCTTCGTTCGCTCCTTCACGTTGCCCTCCTCGGTCGACGGGGAGAAGGTCACCGCCCGGATGAAGGACGGTGTCCTGCAGGTGGACTTGCCGAAGAAGGAGCAGGCGAAGCCGAAGCAGATCAAGATATCCGCGTAATCTGCAAAAACCTATCGTGCATTCTCCCCGGCCCCTTCCATGGGGCCGCGGGGAATGCGTAATGAGGAGGAGAAAAAATGGCGATCGTACGTTGGCTGGATCCGTTCCGGGACCTGTCGGCAATCCAGGACAGGATGAACCAGATTTTCGAGGATGCCCTTGCCCGCTCCCGGGGGCGGGAAGAAGGGCTCCGGACGGGCATGTGGACTCCCGCCGTGGACATCTACGAAAACAACGAATTCGTCGTGGTCAAGGCGGAACTTCCCGGCGTGGAGAAGGATCGGATCTCGGTGGAGGTCAAGGAAGGGATCCTCACGCTGCGCGGGGAGCGCGGGTTCGATAAGGAGCTCAAGGAGGAAAGCTATCACCGGATCGAGCGGTCGTACGGGAGTTTCCAGCGTTCGTTCTCCCTGCCGGTATCCGTCGACCAGGAGAAGGTGACCGCCCGGTTCCAGGATGGCGTTCTTGAGGTGAAGCTGCCCAAGAAGGATCAGGAAAAGCCGAAGCAGATCGAGGTGGATGTAAAATAATGGTGGTTTCCGGGCGCCGGGGAGCGGAACGGTTCCCCGCGGGTTTCTCCCGGGGAGGGGATGACTGGACAGGGGATGGATCCCAGGAAGAACTATTACGAGGTGCTGGGCGTTTCGGAAAACGCCTCCCCGGACGAAATCCGGAAAACGTTTCGGCGGCTGGCGAGGAAGCACCATCCCGACGTAAACCCCGGGGACAAGGCGTCGGAAAGCCGGTTCAAGGATATCAACGAGGCGCATGAGGTTCTGGGAGATGAAAAGAAACGGAAGGAATACGATGCGCTGCGAAAAGGGGTCTTCACAGGGGGAGGACCGTACCGGGGGACGGGAGGATTCGATTTCGGCCGAGGGAGTTATTCCTCCGGGGATTCCTTCGATCTCGGGGAAATCTTCGGGGACCTGTTTCGCGGCAGCGGGTACGCGCAACCTGCCGCCCGCGCGGCCGACCTTACGATGGAACTCGCGGTCGATTTCCTCGACATGGCGAAGGGGTCGGTACGGACCCTGGAATACCGGCGGCCGGGGGCATGTAAGGCGTGCCGAGGATCCGGCCTTTCGGGGCGCCGCCCGTGTATCAAGTGCGGGGGAGCGGGGATGACGGAGACGACCGAGCGAATCAAGGTCCGGATCCCCGCCGGAGCGCAGGACGGGTCCACGATCCGCGTGGCGCGCAAGGGGGCGGAGGGGGTCGGTCAGGCGAGGAGCGGGGACCTCATTATCCGTTTCCGGATGATTCCCCACCCGTATTTCCGCCGGGAAGGGAGCGATATCTACCTTGACGTCCCGGTCACCTATTCCGAGGCCGTGAAGGGAGCGAAGATATCGGTGCCTACGATCGACGGCCCGGTGGCGGTTTCGGTTCCGGCAGGGTCGTCGAGCGGGAAAAAACTCCGGCTGCGTGGGCGGGGTGTCCCGAAACCCGGGACCTCGTCCCGGGGAGACCAGTACGTGGTTTTACAAGTGGCCGTCCCGAAAGAACAATCCGAGGAGTTATTGACGCTGATCGAGCGGCTGGCGGCATTCGAGGACCCGAATTTGCGGAGCAGATGGAACTGATTTGGATATAATGGAATCAATACGCAAGAGAGGAGAGAATTGAGAGATATGGGCAATGCGTTGAAGACCGGTGTACTGCTCGCTCTTATGACCGTTCTGTTCGTTGCGATCGGTAGCTATGTGGGAGGCCGGGGAGGGATGCTCATGGCGTTCGGCTTCGCCGTACTCATGAACGCCGGGGCCTACTGGTTCTCCGACAAGATCGTGCTCAAGATGTACCGTGCCCAGGAAGTTTCCGAGGCGGAGGCGCCGGAGCTGCATGCCATGGTCCACCGGCTGGCGACGGCGGCATCCGTTCCGATGCCCAAGGTCTATATCCTTCCCAGTGACTCCCCCAACGCGTTCGCCACGGGGAGGAACCCGCAGCACGCCGCGGTCGCCGTGACGCGGGGGATCATGAGGATTCTCGCTCCGGACGAGCTGGAAGGGGTGCTCGCCCACGAGATGGCCCACGTGAAGAACCGGGATATCCTGATCGGGACGATCGCCGCGACGCTTGCGGGTGCCATCATGATGCTGGCCCGCTTCGCCCAGTTCTCCGCGATATTCGGCGGCGGAAGGGACCGGGAAGGAGGAGGCGGAGGTCTGGGGCTTATTGCGATGGCGATTCTCGCCCCGATAGGTGCCATGCTCGTCCAGATGGCGGTATCCCGGTCGCGGGAGTACCAGGCCGACGCGAGCGGCGCCCGGTTCTGCGGGCGGCCTGATTCGCTTGCCCGTGCGCTGGAGAAGATCGCCGGCACGTCGAAGCGGATTCCCCTCGAGGCAACGCCGGCGACCGCCCATATGTTCATCATGAGCCCGCTGTCCGGCAGGGGAATGATGTCGCTGTTCAGCACGCATCCGCCCATGGAGAAGAGGGTGGAGAGACTGCGCGCGATGCGAGTGGGCGCCTGATGGCCAGGGCGCCGGAAGGCGGGAGAGGAGAATCGCAAACCCCATGATGGAGATATCGTTCTACCGGGAGAAGCTGTCCGAATCCGGGCACCGGATGCTGAACTCCTCCATCGAGGAGTCGCAGCGCCGGCACCACTACTATCTTGGCCTCGAGCACCTGTTCATCGCTTTCGCCGAGCAGGAGAAGACCATTTTCCGGGAGCTCATGTCGTCCGTGGGGCTTTCCGTCGAGGCGGTGCTCTACTCGGTGAACGAGCACCTCAACATCTCCCGCCAGTACCTCGGCGTGGGTCTCAAGGTCCCCCCGGCCACAAAGCAGGTCTTCCGGGTGGCCTGGGAGACGGCGCAGAGGAACCGCCGGCCCCAGATCGACGCCGCGGATCTTTTCCTGGGGATCTTCCACGAGGTTCATTCGATACCCGCCCGGATCCTCAAGAATTACGGGGTGGATCCCGCCGTCGCCCTTTCCCGGTTTTCGACCCAGTTGCGCAGCCGGGAGGAGAAGGTCGAGGAGTTCCGCAAGAGGTACGAGCTGCCCGCCAACCTGCGGACATTCGGGGTGAACCTGAACCTTCTCGCGCGGGAGGGCAAGATCCCGCCGATCGTGGGACGCGACCGGGAGATCGACCGGGTGATCGAGTACCTCTGCCACAAGGACCGCAGCAACTCGGTGATGATCGTCGGGGACCCCGGCGTCGGGAAGACCGCCCTGGTCGAGGGGCTCGCGATGCGGCTGGAGTACGAACCGCACAGGGTACCGGAGCGCCTCCGGGCCCACCAGATCGTCAACCTCCAGATGAACACGGTAGTGGCGGGAACGGTCTTCCGCGGAATGTTCGAGGACCGCATCGAGAAGGTCATCGGGGAGGTCAGGGACCGCCGGAACCTGATCCTGTTCATCGACGAGGCGCACACCCTGATCGGCGCCGGCTCCGCGATGGGCGTCCCCTCCGATGCGGCGAACATCTTCAAGTCCACGCTTGCCCGGGGGGAGGTCCAGATCATCGGGGCCACCACCATGACCGAGTTCAAGGAGATCATCCAGGAGGACGAGGCGCTCGCGCGCCGGTTCCGGGTCGTCAGGATCGAGGAGCCCACGGTCGAGGAGACGCGGGAGATCCTGTTCGGCCTGAAGCCCAGACTGGAGAACAATTACACCGTGGAGATCGCAGACGACGCGATCGAATTCGCCCTCTCCATGTCCGACCGGTATGCGAGATCGCTGCGGCTTCCCGACAAGATCATCAATTGGATCGACACGGCATGCGTCCGGGTCGAGATCCGCGGGAACGGAAGGAAGACCGTGCAGAGAGAGGACGTCCTCGGTGTGATTTCCGAAGAGACGAAGACTCCTGCGGACATCGTGCAGCGCGATGTCCTCGACCGTTTCGGGGATCTGGAGGAAAGGATCGCCCGGCGCCTGGTCGGCCAGCAGGAGGCGATTCGGGCCGTGGGGAAGGCATTGCGACTGAACAAGGGTCCGCTCAAGGAGAATGTCTACCGGCCGGACGGCGTCCTGTTGTTCCTCGGCCCCACGGGTGTCGGGAAAACGGAGATGGCGAAGGCGCTCGCGGAGTACCTGTTCGGGAGCGATCGTCTCATGGTCCGGGTGGACATGTCCGAGTACCGGGACGGGGCCCTCGCCGTGGACAAGCTCATCGGAATGCCGCGCGGCATCGTCGGCTCCGAGAGGGGAGGGATCCTGACCAACCAGGTGAGGGATAATCCCTACACCGTCGTTCTTCTCGACGAGATCGAGAAGGCGGATTCCTACGTCCACAACCTCTTCCTGCAGGTCTTTGACGAAGGCTGGCTTACCGACGGCCGCGGAAAGAAGGTTTACTTCTCGGATGCCATCATCATCATGACGAGCAATCTGGGCGCGGAGGAACTTTCGAAGCTGACCCGCCCCCTGGGATTTTCGACCGGCACCGAGGATTTCGAGCCGGTGAAGAAAAGCGTCCTCAAGGCGGTGGAGAACCGGTTCAATCCGGAGTTCATCAACCGTCTTGACGACGTCATCGTCTTCGCCCCCCTCACGGTCGACGAAGTGAAGCGGATCGCGGCGATCTACCTCGAGTCGGTGCGGAAGATGATGGCCGCCTCGGGGAAGACGCTTCTCTTCTCCGACGCCTCCCTGAACGCTCTGTCCTCGACGGGCTTCAGCGTGAAATACGGGGCCCGGTTCCTCAAGAGGCACATCGACGAGAAGGTGAAGATGCCGATCACGCTCAAGTGGAAGGAGTCCGATCGCTTCTTCGTCGAGGAGGAAGGCGGGGAGGTTGTCGTAATCGCGGAGGGGGTGCCGATTTAATGTCCGAAGAGGAAAAGAAGGGATTCAAGATTGTCGACAAGCGCGGCATGCCGGATGAGGAACGGGAGAAGGAGAAAGCGCCCCCCCCGCCGAGACCGCCCGGCGATGCCGGGAACCTCGAGGACCCGGGGAGTGTCCATGGGAAGAAAAGCCCTGGGGAAGAAACATCGCCCGTGGGAGGGCCTTCGTTTCTCGATCTCGTGATGTCGCTCCAGATGGGAACGATGGTCAACCTGGGAATGGTCAAGGCCGGCGACGGCCGACAATCCCCGGTGAACCTCCCGGCCGCCAAGGATTCCATCGACCTCCTCGACATCCTCAAGGAGAAAACGAAGGGGAACCTGACAGAGGAGGAAACGAGCGTTCTCTCGGAGGGGCTCTACCACCTCCGGATGGCGTACGTGGCGGCGCTCAAGGCGGGGGTTTCCGCCCCCAAAACGGGGCAGGAACCGGGAGGGAAGAAAACATGATCGGAAGAGGCAAGGTTGTCGTTCTTCTGCTCGCGGCGGTGGCCGCAGGGGTGGTTCTGTCGGCGGCGTTGAACCTGTCTCCCCACACCGTCGCGGGAAGCGGCGCAAAAGAAAAGGCGGGCGAGGCGGCGCCCGCGGCTGTCGTCGATTCCCTCCCGATAGAGAGCATTCCCGCCCTCGCGAAAGCGGTATCGCCGGCGGTCGTGAACATCAGCACGACGCAGGTGGTCCGGTTCCGCAGACCGCGCATGCGCTCCCCCTTCGGCCAGCAGGATCCGTTCGAGGAATTCTTCAACAACTTCTTCGGCAACATCCCCCAGGAGCAGAAGCGGCGGAGCCTGGGGTCCGGGTTCATCGTTTCCGATGACGGGTACATTCTCACCAACAACCATGTTGTCGAGAAAGCGGACGAGATCACCGTGATCCTGCTGGACAAGGAGGAGTTCCGGGCGGAGATCGTCGGCACCGACCCCAAGACCGACATTGCCCTCATCAAGATCAAGGCGGGGAGGAAGCTCCCGGGCGTCCCGCTGGGGGACTCGGAGCGGCTGGAGATCGGGCAATGGGTAGTGGCCATCGGAAACCCGTTCGGGCTCGGGCACAC